>DATGHD010000350.1:0-17042 GCA_035308145.1 Roseiarcus sp. | reverse complement strand
CGGTCGGACGATCAAGGCGATCGGCACGGCGGCGCGGAAAGAAATCGCCGAGGCCAACGAGGCGCCGGTGCATCTGTTCCTGTTTGTGAAGGTGCGGGAGAACTGGGGCGACGATCCGGAACGCTATCGCGCGATGGGGCTCGATTTTCCGAAGAGGTGAGGCGGAGGATAAACGCATCGAGAAGGCGGAGCGGGCACTGCTTAGGCGCGGCGCCAGGGCCCCCTCTCCCCGCTTCGCGGGGAGAGGTACGGTGAGGGGCTTGTCGGTGAAGCGATGAGCGTCGAGGTCAAACGACCGGCCCCTCTCCGTACCTCTCCCCGTTCCGCTTCGCTGCACGGGGAGAGGGGCCAGGCGCCACGTGAAACGTCGCGAGGCAGGCAGGGCAATAAAGGCCGCTGAGAGCACGAGCGACGCATCTCTAAGGATGGGTCTTAAGCGTTCGGCCTCGGGTCAAAGACCGAACCCTCAGCCCGCGGCGCGCATCGCGCGCGGCGGGCGCGATTTCAACCGCGCCATGGCGGCGCTCTTCTGCGGCGGCTTTTCGACCTTCTCTCTGCTCTATTGCGCGCAGCCGGCGCTGCCGACTTTCGCGCGCGAATTCAATCTCACGCCGGCGGCGAGCAGCCTCGCCTTGTCAGCGACGACGGGCGTTCTCGCCTTTGCCTTGCTCTTCGCCGGCACGGCCTCAGATGTGATCGGCCGCAAGCGGGTGATGGTCATCTCGCTCGCCGCGTCGTCGGCGATCATGCTCCTGGCGGCGCTGGCGCGCGATTGGGGTCAGCTCTTGGCGCTCCGCGCGCTGACCGGACTTGCGCTCTCAGGATTGCCCGCCGTCGCCATGGCCTATCTCGCCGAAGAAATGGCGACCAGCGCCGTCGGCCTGGCCATGGGGCTTTACATCGCCGGCAACACGGTCAGGACGCTCGGCGGCGTGTTTTATGCCCAAGGCGGCTGGAACGGCGTCGCCGGGCTGGTTGGACTTCTCACCGTCGCCGGCTTGGTCGTCGCGCTGATGCTAGCGCGGGTTCCGCCGCCAAAATGGATGACGCAACGGTAGGCGCATCGGCGGAGCTTTCGCGCTGCGCGCATTGCTCTATGATCCGCCTGTGTAAAGGCCGAAAGCTCCGGCGGGCTTTTGGTCGACGAGGCCTTAAAACGATGCACGATCATGATCACGGCCACGCGGCCGATCACACCCATGCGGATCGCTCTGAAGACATGGCGCTCAGGGTCAAGGCGCTCGAATCGCTGCTAGTCGAAAAGGGCTACGTCGATCCTCAAGCGCTCGACGCCTTGATCGAAACCTATGAGACGAAAGTCGGCCCGCGTAACGGCGCAAAAGTCGTCGCCAAGGCGTGGACTGATCCTTCCTTTCTTTCGTGGCTGCGCCGCGACGCTACGGCCGCCATCTCATCGCTCGGCTTTTCGGGCCGTCAAGGCGAACATATGGTCGCGCTGGAGAACACGCCGGAGACTCACAATCTCGTCGTCTGCACGCTATGCTCATGCTATCCCTGGCCGGTGCTGGGCCTGCCGCCGGTATGGTACAAGTCGCCGCCTTACCGCTCCCGCGCGGTGCGCGATCCAAAAGGCGTGCTTGCCGATTTCGGCGTCGCGCTGCCGGAAGGGGTGACCGTTCGCGTCTGGGATTCGACGGCGGAAATCCGCTATCTCGTCATCCCGATGCGGCCGCACGGCACGGAGGGCTGGCCGCCGGAGCGCCTGGAAGCGCTGGTCACTCGCGATTCGATGATCGGCGTCGGCCTCGCGCTCAACGAGGCGCGCTGATGATCGGCGGCCAAGACCTCGGCGGCGTGATGGGCTTTGGTCCGATCGTCGCCGAACCGCAAGAGCCCGTCTTCCATGCCGAATGGGAGCGGCGCGCTTTCGCGCTGACATTGGCGGCGGGCGCGCTTGGCCAATGGGGGATCGACGCTTCGCGCCATGCCCGCGAGGCGCGGTCGCCAGGTGAATATCTTTCTTCGAGCTACTATGCGCTCTGGCTGAAAGGATTGGAGCGGCTGCTGGTCGCGAGCGGCCTTGTATCGAACGAGGAGATCATGGCGGGCCGCGCGCTGACGGCGCCGAAGGCGACGAGGCCGATGCTGCGGGCGAGCGATGTCGGCCCCGCCCTCGCCAAGGGGACAAGGTACGATCGGCCAATCGGCGCCTCGCCTCGGTTTCAGCCCGGCGCCCTCGTCAGGACCAAGCTTCGCTACACGACCGGCCATACGCGGTTGCCGCGCTATGCGTTCGGCAAGCGCGGCGTCGTCGAAAAGACGCGCGGGGCCTTTGTCCTGCCTGACTCTGCGGCCGCCGGCCGCGGCGAGGCGCCCGAGCCGCTGTACACAGTTCGGTTCACGGGCCGCGAATTGTGGGGCGATGAGAGCGATGACAACATTGCCGTGTCGATCGACGCCTGGGAGAGTTATCTTGATCCCGCCTGACGCGCCGCTCGCCGAGCCGGTCTTCGCCGCGCCATGGGAGGCCGAAGCGTTCGCGATCGTGGTTCTGTAGCACCAGCGGGGCGCCTTCGGCTGGGACGAGTGGACTAGAGCGCTCGCCGCGGAGATTCATGGGCCGGAGGCGGAGGCGCGGAGCTATTACCAGCATTGGCTCGTTGCGCTCGAACGCCTCGTCGCCGAGAAGGCGCTTGCCGACCCGCGCGAACTTTCCGCGCGGCGCGACGCCTGGGACCGCGCGACGCGGGCGACGCCGCATGGGCGGCCGATCCTTCTGGAGAATGATCCGCTCGGCGGGCGCGTCGCCTACGCGCAACACGACCGGCAGCGCGATGGAATGGCGTGACGAAGGCGTCGTCCTCGGCGTCAAGAAGCATGGCGAGACGTCGGCGATCGTTGAAGCGCTGACCAAGACGCATGGCCGCCACCTCGGCCTGGTTCGCGGCGGGCGCTCGACGCGCTTCCAGGGCCTTCTACAGCCCGGCAATTCGCTCGATCTTATTTGGCGCGCCCGGCTCGACGAACATTTGGGGACGTACTCCGTAGAGCCGATGAACCTTCGCGCCGGCCGGCTGATGGGAAGCGCGCTGGCGCTCAACGGCCTTGCCTATCTCGGCTCCCTTCTGCGCTTCTTGCCTGAACGGGACCCGCATGAAAGGCTTTACGGCGCGCTCGCTTTCATCGCCGATCATCTCGACGCGATCGACCTTGCGCCGGCGCTTGTCGCGCGTTTCGAGACGCGCATTTTGAGCGAATGCGGCTTTGGGCTTGATTTGGAATCTTGCGCGGCCTCGGGCTCGCGGGAGGACCTGATCTATGTCTCGCCGAAATCGGGCAGGGCGGTCAGCGCTTCATCCGGCGCGCCCTGGCGCGACAAGCTCTTACCGCTGCCGGCTTTTCTGCGCGACGATGACGCAAGCGCCGCGCCGGCCGATGTCGCCGACGCGTTTCGGCTCACCGCCTTTTTCCTGGAGCGTGATCTTTTCGCGCCGCGCGGCCTTAAAATGCCTGACGCGCGCCGCGCTTTTCTTGCCGCAGCGAAGACCGCGGCGTGACGTTTCAGACGTTCAGCCGATAGGCCTTGATCGCGTTGTCGCGGAAGAGCTTGCGCTTCTCGATCGGGGTCATCGAAGCGGTGGCGAGATCGAGCGTATCGACCCATTGGCCATAGGTTCCGGCAAGCTCGGAGACCGGCCAGTCGCCGCCGTACATAATCCGGTCGACGCCGAAACATTCAATGACATGGTCGATATAGGGACGAAGCTGCTCGCGCGTCCACGAGGCGTGGTCGGCCTCGGTCGTTACGCCCGAGAGCTTGCAGACGACATTGGGCAATGCCGCCATTTCGCGCATGTGCCGCCGCCAGGGATCGAGGAGGCCCGCCTTGATGCCCGGCTTGGCGATATGATCCAGCACGAAAGCGACTTCCGGACAGCGCCGGACCATTTCCAGCGTGTTCGGCAATTGATGATGGAAGATGCAGATGTCGAAGGAGAGATTGTATTTTGGCAACAGCTTCAAGCCGTCGAGCACGGCAGGCCGCAGCGCGAAGTCCGGGTCAGGCTGGTTCTGGATCAGACGGCGGACGCCGCGCACGATCGATAGTTTGGCGATTTTCGCCATTTCCGGTTCGATCGCCTTGCCGCGTTCGATCGGCAGGCAGGCGACGCAGCCTTTGACGCGTTTGTCGCTTTTGGCGAGGTCTTCGACCCATGCCGCCTCGTCGAGATATTGCGGCATGTCGACGTCGACTTCGACGAAGACGAAGCCTTCGACGGTCAGGGGTTTGGCGCAATCGTCGAGATCGTCGGGCGACCAGTCGCGCTTGAGCTTGGGCTGTCCCGACGCCCAGGAATAGCCGAAGCGTCGTTGATCAAGGAGATGGATGTGCGAGTCGATGATCGGGAAGTTGATCATGGATCGTCCCTCAATCCAGCCAGCGAATGCGATCGTTCGGCGGCAGCGGCGTGATGTCCTCGACCTTCTTCGATCCGCCCTTGACGCGTTCCAGCGCCGCGGCCTCTTGGGCCTTCACACGCTCCAAGTTCTTCAACGCCTCAGCGATCGCGCCGCGCGGGATCACGACGACGCCGTCGCGGTCGCCGACAATGATGTCGCCCGAGGCGATTGTTCGGCCGCCGCAGACGATCGGCAGGCCGACCGAGCCCGGCCCCTTGCTGTGCGGAGAGTTCGGCGAAACGCCGCGCGCATAGACGGGAAGGTTGAGCGTCTCGACATCGACGAGGTCGCGGATGAGCCCGTCGGTGACGAAACCGGCGGCGCCGCGGTTTTTCGCGACGCCGAGCAACAGGTCGCCGACGACCGCCGCGTTGGTATGTTCGCCGGTCGCGACCACGATGACGTCGCCCGGCTGGCTCCAGGCGACCGCCGCTTTCAAGGGCAGCACATCGGCCGGGCCGCATTGGCAAGTCAAAGCGACGCCGAGGAGGGGCAGGGGAGTGATCGGCTTGATGGAAAAATCGAGCGCCGCCTCGCCCCCCATGGCGTCGCAGATAAAGCTGGTCGGCGCGCCGCGAAAGCGCTCGACCTCGTCTTGGCTCGGCCGCTCGATCCTGCGAGCGGCGGTCAGAAGCGGCGGTTCCTCGATCAAGGCTTATGGCTCCGCGACAAGCGTTCGGGCGGCCGCGAGCCGGCCCCCTTCAAAGCGTTTCCTATTTCGATGTTAGGGCAATTCGGAGCGCGACGCGACGGCGAGCGCGCCGCCGGCCCTTGCCTTGCTCTCGTTTCTCCCGCCGCCTTCGCGTCCGCGATCTTTGAAGGCGGCGGCGCCTGGGCTACAACTTGCCGGTCAGGGCCTACGAAATGTCATGATCTCCGCGGGACGTCCGAAGCAGTATCAGGCATGAGCACCGAGATCGAACGCAGGCTGACCAATATCCTCTCAGCAGACGTCTTCGGCTACAGCCGTTTGATGGGGCTGGACGAAGCTGGAACGCTGACGCTGCTTAACGATTATAAGAACGTCATGACCGGCTTGATCGCCCAGCATCGCGGGCGAGTGGTGAGCGCCGCCGGTGACAATGTGCTGGCGGAGTTCCCGAGCTCCGTCATGGCGGTGCAGACGGCGGTCGAAATCCAGCGTGAGCTTGCGGAGCGCAATCAGAAGCTCGAGCTCGACCGCCAGATGTGGTTTCGCATTGGCATCAATCTCGGCGACGTGATCGTAGAGCGCGATGACATATTCGGCGACGACGTCAATATCGCGGCGCGGCTGCAATCCATGGCGGAGCCGGGCGGCATCCTGATCTCAGGCACGGTATACGACCAGGTGAAGAACAAGCTCAGCCTGGGCTTCAACTTCCTCGGGCCCCAGCGCCTGAAGAATATCGACGCCGCGGTGCCCGTCTATAAAGTGGTGATGCAGGGGGCCGTCAGCCCGTCTTTCGAAGTGAGCGATGGCGAGAAGACGCTGCCGGAGACGAGACGGCGCAAGCTGATCGCCAGCGCGATCCGGGCGGGCGCGATCGTCGCATTCTTCGGCGCCATCAATCTATTCTCGTGGAACGGCCACTTCTGGTTCCAGTGGCCATCGTTGGTTGTGCTCTTCATCTTCGCAATCCAGGCGACAAGACGGGATTTGCCTGACCGAAGGCGTCCATGACGCGGCCGGAGGCGCGTTGCTTGCGCGCAGCGCCTTGAAACTGAAGCGAAGTACAAGCCTCCAGCCCAGCGTTGCGCACGATCGCTTCGCTTACAGCCCGATGCGGTCGAACCTGATGATCCTACACGCCTCGCCGCGCTTCGCCGGCGGCGCGTGGGGCTTGCGGACGATGAGACATTCGGCTTGGGCAAGCAATTTGACCAGGGACGAATCCTGGCTCTCGACCGGCGTCGCCGACCATTGGCCCTCCTGTTCGGCGAGCGTTGCGCGAAGATAATCCTGGCGCAAATCGTTCTTGCGGACGTCCGCGCCGAGGACCGCGGCCTCGCTGACATCCGCGCCGGCGTCCGGATCGCCGAGCAGTTGAAGGAGCAGAGGCCGTAGGAACAGGATCGCGCAAACGACCGAAGACACGGGATTTCCCGGCAGGCCGAGCACCGTCATCTGCCCGAGGCGGCCGTGCATCAGCGGTTTGCCCGGCCGCATGGCGATGCGCCAGAAGCCGAGATCGAGCCCGCTTTCTATAAGCGCCTTCTGGACGAGGTCGTAGTCGCCGACCGACGCGCCGCCGAGCGTCACCAAGACGTCGGCTTTTGTGACGGCTGCCCGTTTGAAGCTTGCGGCGAGCGCCGCCACGTCATCGATCGCGATCCCAAGGTCGATCGGCTCGCCGCCCGAGGCCACGACGATCCCGGCGACCGCATAATTGTTGGAGGCGACGATCTGCGCCGGGCCGATCGCCTCGCCGGGCCGCGCCAGCTCGTCGCCGGTCGCCAGGATCGCGACGCGCGGCCGCCTGCGCACGGAAAGCCTCGCATGATTGGCGGCGGCGGCGAGCGCGACATCGCGCGGGGTCAGGCGCCGGCCGGCGGGGAGCAGCCGCTCGCCCGAAGCAAAGTCGATTCCCGTCTCGCGGACATTGGCGCCCGGCGCCTCGCTCGCCTCGGCGATCAACATATCGCCGTCGCGCGAAGCTTTCTCCTGGATCAACACGGCGTTCGCGCCTTCCGGCATCGGGGCGCCGGTGAAGATGCGCACCGCCTCGCCGCGATTGACGCGGCCGGCAAAGGCGCGTCCGGCCGCCGATTCCCCGATGACCTTCAGCCTCGCCGGCGCGGTCGCGGTATCGGCGGCGGCAAGCGCATAGCCGTCCATCGCCGAATTGGCGAAGGGCGGCTGCGTGCGCAAGGCGACGAGATCCTCGGCCAAGGTACGGCCGAGCGCTTCCTCGACGGCTGTCGTTTCCGCCGCAACGGGGCGCGGCGCCGCGGCGACCACGCGCGCGAGGGCCTCTTCGACCGAGATCAAGCCGAAACTCACCTCTTCTCGCGTTCCTCGGCGCGCCAATGGCCGGACTTGCCGCCGCTCTTCTCGATCAGGCGCACGCCTTCGATGCGCATCGCGCGATCAACGGACTTCGCCATGTCGTAGATCGTGAGGCATGCGATCGAAACCGCGGTGAGCGCCTCCATCTCGACGCCGGTCGGGCCGCGGGCCCTCGCCTCGGCGCGGATGGCGAGCCCGGGCAGGGCAGGGTCGGGCTGGATGTCGACGTCGATCTTGGTCAGCAACAGCGGGTGACAGAGCGGGATAAGCTCATGCGTCTTCTTCGCCGCCATGATCCCGGCGAGCCGCGCCGCGCCGATGACGTCGCCCTTCTTGGCGTCGCCTGCGAGAATAAGACGCAAGGTCGGCTCGGCCATGACGACGCGGCCTTCGGCGATGGCCACTCGCGCCGTTTCTTCTTTCGACGTGACATCGACCATATGCGCTTCGCCGGCGGCGCCGATATGACTCAAGGCCGTCAATGCCGCGCCTTCCTCAAGGCTGGCTGCTCGTCGCCGGTGAGCAGGGCGCGCGTCGCGGCGCAAACGTCAGGCTGACGCATCAGGGATTCGCCGACGAGGAAGGTCTCGATCCCCGCCTCGGCGAGGCGGCGGCAATCGGCGTGCCGAGAAATGCCGCTCTCGCCGACCGCGATACGGTCCTTCGGGATTTTCGGAGCAAGCCGCTCGGCGACTTCAAGCGATGTTTGAAACGTGCGCAGGTCGCGATTGTTGACGCCGATAAGCCGCGCTTCCAGGGCAAGAGCGCGATCGAGCTCCCGTTCGTCATGGACCTCGACCAAGACATCGAGGCCGAGGTCATGCGCGGCCTTGTTGAGAGTCCGCGCGCACTCGTCGTCGACGCAAGCCATAATGATCAAGATGCAATCGGCGCCCCAGGCGCGCGCTTCGAGCACTTGGTACGAGTCGAACAGAAAGTCCTTGCGCAGCACCGGCAACCGCGTCGCATTGCGCGCCTTGCCGACATATTCGGGCTTGCCCTGAAAGGAAGGTCCGTCGGTCAGAACGGAAAGGCAGGCTGCGCCGCCCTCCTGATAGGCCTTGGCGAGCGCATGCGGGTCGAAATGCTCGCGGATCAGGCCCTTCGAGGGGCTGGCCTTCTTGATCTCGGCGATAAGTCCGAAGCGGCCCGCCGCGATCTCGCGCTCGATCGCCTTGACGAAGCCGCGCGGCGGGCTTTGCTCGCGAATTTCGCGCTCCAGCGTCGCGCGCGGCACGCGGACTTTCGCGTCGGCAATTTCACGCCGTTTGTAAGTCTCGATCTTCTGCAAGATGTCGGACATCGCGGCTCCGGGCGGCGTCAAGCGTTCGAGACGGCGACCAATTTGGCCAGCGTGGCGTGCGCAGCGCCTGAGTCAAGCGCTTTGGCGGCGAGTTCGAGGCCTTGGCCAAGATCACGCGCCTTCTCAGCGACGACAAGAGCGCCGGCGGCGTTAAGCAAGGCGATGTCGCGATAGGCGTTTTTTTCGCCGTCGAGGACAGCGGTCAGGGCCGCGGCGTTATGCGCGGCGTCGCCCCCTTTCAAATCCGCCGGCTCGGCGCGCTTGAGGCTGAGTTGCTCGGGCGTGATTTCGAAGGAGCGGATCGTTCCATTCGTGAGTTCGACGATCCGGGTCGCGGCCGCGGTCGACATTTCGTCGAGACCATCCGCGCTATAAGTTATCCAAACGCGCTCGGAGCCGAGGTTTCGCAGCACCTCGGCCATCGGTTCGAGCCAGGCGGCGGAAAAAACGCCGATCAATTGCCGGCGAACGCCCGCCGGATTGGAGAGCGGCCCGAGCAAATTGAAGATGGTGCGCGTGCCAAGCTCGACGCGAACCGGCCCGACATGACGCATCGCCGCGTGATGCGTCGGCGCCATCATGAAACCGATCCCGGCCTCGGCGATGCAGCGCTCGACGGCCTCCGGCGCAATCCCGACCTTGACGCCGAGCGCGCCGAGCGTGTCGGCTGCGCCCGATCGCGAGGAGGCGGCGCGATTGCCGTGCTTGGCGACGGGAACGCCGGAGGCGGCGACGATGATCGCCGCCAAAGTCGAGATATTGTAAGAGCCCGAATTGTCGCCGCCCGTGCCGACCACGTCGACCGCGCCCTTCGGCGCCTTGACGCGCAGCATCTTGGCGCGCATCGCCTCGACGGCGCCGGTGATCTCTTCAACCGTTTCGCCGCGCGTGCGCAAAGCCATTAAAAAGCCGCCCATCTGGGCCGGCGTCACCTCGCCCGAGAGCATTGCGTCGAAAGCGGTCATCGCCTCCGCGCGCGTCAAATCGGCGCCGGTCGCGACCTTGGCGATGAGAGGCTTGAACGCTTCCATTCTCGATCGGGCCTTTAGTTGACGACGGCGGCTCGATTGAAGGCGTTCGCCAATTCGAGGAAGTTCTTGAGGATGAGCGAACCATGCTCGGAGAGAATGCTCTCGGGATGGAACTGAACGCCATGCACCGGCTGCGATCGATGCGAGACGCCCATGATCAGCCCCTCGTCCGTCTCCGCGGTGATTTCGAGATCGGGCGGCGCGCTTTTGCGGTCGATCACCAAGGAGTGATAGCGCGTCGCCTGGAACGGCCCGTTGAGGCCGCGGAAAATGCCGCGGGAATTATGCGAGATGCGCGACAACTTGCCGTGCATCGGCAAGGGCGCGCGCACGACCTCGCCGCCATAGACTTGGCCGATCGCCTGATGGCCGAGGCAGACGCCGAGGATCGGCGTCGAAGAACGCGCAGCGCGTACAAGATCGAGACAGACGCCCGCCTCGTTCGGCGTGCAGGGGCCCGGCGAAAGAACAATCGCGTCGGGCTTGGCGGCCATGACGTCGGCGACAGAGATCGCATCGTTGCGCCAGACCGAGACGTCGGCGCCGAGCGCGCCCAGAAAATGGACGAGATTGAAGGTGAAGCTGTCGTAGTTGTCGATCAATGTGACGGCGGTCATGGGGGTCTTTCGCGGCGGATAGGCCGGTCGTTTGACTCTTGCTTGCGTCCGCCGCCTCCGTCAAGCGCGGCGGCCATGCTCGGAGCGGCGAGGGCCTTGCCGAGCCCGGGCGCGCCGGTGCGATGCGGCGCTTCTTGTTGCGGCAAGCCTGAGGCGGGCCGACGCCTGGCCCGAGGATCGTCGTCGCCGAATGCGACGCCGACGCGGCGGGGTCCCTCTTGCGGCGCGGCCAAGCGCGCGAAGGTACTTCGCCCAGAGCGTCCGAAGCTCGGTAGCCGAAGCCTGCGCCTAGGCGGTTTCAGGAACCGATTTGCCACGCCGCGCTGCGCCGGTTGGTCGTCACGGCGGAGGCCGTCGCGTGAGCCGCGCAAACTCAGGCGCATCGGCCAGGGAGCAAATCCAGGAGCAAAACAGTTTTAAGGGCGGATGTATTCCTTGCAAACCACTTAAACGACATGGCCTATTTTTGCAGCATCGCCATAGTCCTCGTCGCCCAACAAAAAGCCATCTATTGGCCGACGGTGCGGCGCCCGAAAGGACCTAAAGCCTTGTCGCCAGCTTTTCGCTTCTGCGTCGGCCTAACGCTTGTCGTCCTCGCCTCTTGCGGCGCCCTGGCGAACGGGCGCAGCGCGTCGTCGGTCGTTTCGCACGACCCCTCCTTCGCGACGGCGCCAACCATCGAATCGGTTTCGCGCGAGGCCCAGCGCGAGATCCGGGCCTGCCCCGACAGCGTCGCTTTCCAATGCGTTGCCGATGTCCTGACCCGTTATGCGGCGTCCTTGCATCAGATCGCGCAAGAACGCGCCAATCGGCCGACGCCGATCCATTGTCGCCGCGCGGCCGGACGGCTCTGCGCCGGGCAGGGCGGCGACTAAAACGATTGCCGGGCGGCCGCGACTTGACGCCGGCCGATTAGACCACCCAAGCTCACTTTGATCCGGCGCAAGACGTGTTGAGCCGGCGGCAAGGGGCTTGCGGACAATGAAGATCACATTCGATTTCGACTGCACGCCCGCCGAGGCGCGCGAGTTTTTCGGGCTGCCCGACGTTCGGCCCATGCAGGAGAAGGTGATGAGCGAGATCGAGAAGCGCGTCATGACGCAACTCGACAGCGTCTCGCCGGAATCGATCCTGCGCAGCTGGATGTCCTTCGCGCCCGAGCAGTTTCAGACCCTGCTGAAGAACATGATGAACTATCCGGGCATGGGCAAGACGAGCTTTTAGGCGGCCTGGCTTTTCGCCATCTTCGCCGCTTCGTCGCGCAATTCCCGGCGAAGGATCTTGCCGACGTTAGTCTTCGGCAGTTCGGACCGAAATTCGATATGGTGCGGCCGCTTGTACCCGGTCAGCTCCTTTGCGCAGTAAGCGGCGAGCGCTTCCTTCGTCAGCGCCGGATTGCGCTTGACGACGAACAGCACAACCGCCTCGCCGGAGTTCTTGTCCGGCATGCCGACCACGGCGCATTCCAACACGTCGGGATGATGCGCGACGACTTCCTCGACCTCGTTGGGATAGACGTTGAAGCCGGAGACGAGGATCATGTCCTTCTTGCGGTCGACGATTTTGATATAGCCGCGCTCGTCCATGACGCCGATGTCGCCCGACTTGAAAAAACCGTCGGCGGTCAGGGCCTTGGCGGTCTCGTCGGGCCGATCCCAATAGCCCGACATCACCTGCGGCCCTTTGATCGCGATTTCGCCGCGCGTCCCGATCGGAACGTCATTGCCGGCGTCGTCGATGATGCGAATGTCGACATTCGGAAAGGGCAGCCCGATCGTGCCGGTAAAGGCCGTCGAATCCGTCGGATTGCACGTGACGCCGGCGGAAGTCTCGGAAAGGCCGTACCCTTCGACGATCGGACAGCCGGTGATTGCGAGCCATTTCTTCGCGACCGCTTCCTGCACCGCCATGCCGCCGCCGTTCGAAATCACCAGGCCGGAAAAATCGAGCTTGGCGAATTCCGGATGGTTGACCAGCGCGTTGAAGAGCGTGTTGACCGCCGGAAACGTGTTGAACCGGCATTTCGACATTTCCTTGATCAGTCCGGCGATGTCGCGCGGGTTAACGATAAGAACGTTGAGCGCGCCGGTGCGCATGCCGAGCAGCGCGCAGACGATGAAGGCGAAGACATGGTAGAGCGGCAGAGCGCAGATCGTGATTTTCTGCCCTTCGATCGGCTTGCGCTTCAGTCCCGGTTGCATCCAGGCTTCCGAAATGAGCGCGGCGGCGACCAATGTCTCGTGCAGCAGCATCGCGCCCTTAGCGACGCCGGTCGTGCCGCCGGTATATTGCAGCACCGCGACGTCTTTCGCGCCGATCTTCGGGGGGACGAAAGACATGCTGCGACCCACCGCGATTGCCGCGTTGAACCGCGTGGCGTTCGGCAGGTCGAAGGCCGGCACCATTTTCCTGACTCGGCGAACGACGAAATTGGTGACGACGGATTTGGGAAAGCCCATCAAATCGCCGATGCCGGTGACGACGATCCGTTCGATCGCCGTCTCGGCGAGCGCGCTTTGCAGCGTCGCCGCGAAATTCTCGAGGATGACAATCGCTCTTGCGCCGGAATCCTTGAGCTGGTGGGCGAGCTCGCGGGCGGTGTAGAGCGGATTGACGCTGACGAGGATGAGACCGGCCCGCAAGGCCGCGGCCATTACGACCGGATATTGCAGAACGTTCGGCATCATGATCGCCAGGCGATCGCCCTGCTTCAGTCCGTGGCCTTGCAGCCAGGCCGCAAAAATCCGCGAAAGATCATCGATCTGCCCATAGGTCAGCGTTGCCCCCATGGATACATAGGCGGGTGAATCGCGATATTGGGCGAAGGCTTCGTCGAGCAGCGGGATGAGCGAAGAGTACCGGGCGATGTCGACCTCCGCCGGCACGCCAGCGGGATAGCTCTTGAGCCAGATGCGCTCCACCTTGGTTCCCCCGACTCAGTTTCAAATTGTGGCAAATAGATTACGTCGATCGCGCCACGCGGCAAGGGCGTCGCTTCAGCGTCGAATACTCAAAAATCCACCGTACGAGACTCCGCTCAGCGTGACAAGACGGTGACAGTGCGCCGGCCACTGTGGCAATTGCACCACAGGTTAGGGGAATCGCGATTCCGCATCTCGCGCGTTCGGCTAAACCTGGACGGATAAGATATCGTTTGAATTTGAAGCGTTGGTCCGCAAAAAAATTCGAGAAAGTGTGCGCGGGTGGCTTGGCGCGGGGGCGGGCTGAGACCCGGGTTATTGAGCGTTGTGGCGGCCGCGTCGATGGTCGCCTATGTCTGCTTTTCCGGTCTCGCTTCGCCGATCGCGAAAGCCGCGCCTCTTCCTGCGGGATGCACGCCTGCGACGGGCGACAATGTCACGGTCACGTGCATCGGCGCGACCTTCAATCAGGGTCCAGAACTAAACACCGGTTACGGGTCAGGGACCCAGAACGGGCTGACGATCAACGTCAACCCTGGCGCATCCGTGACCGGCACGTCGAACGGCATCGACGTCGACGGCACCATCACGCCCAACACGATCAATAATTTCGGCACCATCACGACCTTGGGCAGTGGCGGCATCGGCGACGTCTGGGGCATCAACGGCAGCGGCGCCTTGACCGTCAACAATTCCGGAACGATCGGCCGCGTCGATATCCCCGACAACATCAGCGACTTGGCTGGCATAAACGCGCTCAGTCCCGGTCTCGTCGTCACCAACAACAGCGGTGGCCTCATTCAAGGCGCCACCGCCATTCAAGGCGCCGGCTCGGCGACGGTGACGAATTCGGGAACGATCTCGGGCGTCGTCGGCGGCGGCGGCCAGGGCGTCAACGTCGGCGGCGGGTTCGTCTCCGTCACCAACAACCAGTCTGGCGTGATCACGGCGGACGCTTTCGCGATCAACGCCGACACCGCCACGGTGATCAATTCGGGAACGATTTCGGCGCCCGTGCCGGGCTTTGGCGGCAACGCCATCACCACGACGACCTCGGTCACCGTCACCAATTCGACGGGCCTGATCACGTCGGATGGCGACGCGATTTCTGCGCCAACCGTGACTCTCGTCAATTCCGGCACGGTTTCGGGCACGGGCCTCGGCGCCTCGGCGATCTTCGCGGGCACGGCCACCGTCATAAATTCTGGATCAATCCTGGGCGGCCCCGGCGCGTCCGCGATCTCGATAAATCAGGGCTCGATCACCAATAACCTCGGGGCGACGATTTCCGGCGACGGCGGCATCGCGTCGTTCCTTTGGGCCACGATCGTCAACGCGGGCGTAATCTCCGGCACGGCTGATTTTGCCGGCGCGATTTCTGTCGGCGCTGGGAGCAGCATCACCAACTCCGGCATGATATCGGCGCCGGGCATTGCATCCACGGCGATCGTCGCCGCCAACGGCGGAACTTCCATCATCAATTCCGGAACCATCTCGGCCGCCGGCCCGGGCGGCGTCGCAATCGATTTCTGCGGTTGCGGCGGATTCAATACGCTCACCTTGGAGCCCGGGTCGAACATCATCGGCCTGGTCCAGGCGGGGGCGGCGACCGACGCCCTTCAGCTTGGCGGCGTCGGGGCGGCGACATTCGACGTCAGCGCGATCGGCCCCTCCGCGCAGTACCAGGGCTTCGACATCTTCAACAAAGTCGGCGCTTCAACCTGGACGCTGACCGGGACGACCGCGTCGGTCACGCCTTGGACGATCAATCAGGGCGTATTGGCAGTCTCATCGGACGGCAATCGCGGCGCGCCGTCCGGCGGGATTACATTTGCCGGCGGCGCGCTGGAAGCGACCGCGAGCTTTTCTTCCGCGCGCCAGATAAGCCTCGGCACGGGCGGCGGCGAATTCCTCGTCGACGCCGGCGCGACGCTGACGCTGTCGGGCGTTATCTCCAGCACCGGCGGATCGCCAGGCGGGCTGACAAAGGCGGGCGCCGGCGTGCTGACGCTCACCGGCGCCAACTCCTATACTGGCGGCACGACGATCAGCGCGGGAACGCTGCAACTCGGCGCGGGCGGGACGTCCGGTTCGATCATCGGCGCCATCATCGACAATGGCGTCCTCGCCATCGACCACTCGAATATGTACTTCTCCAGCGGCGCCATCTCAGGATCCGGCTCGTTCCAGCAGATCGGGTCGGGGATAACGGTTTTGAGCGGCGGCAATACCTATTCCGGCGCAACCGACGTCGCGGCTGGCACGCTTCGCGCCGGGGCGGCGAACGCCTTCTCGTCCTTGAGCGCCTTCACCGTGGCGTCAGGGGCGACGCTTGCGCTCAACAGCTTCAATCAGACGATCGGCTCGCTTACTGGCGCTGGCGCGGTGACGCTCGACCGGGTGACGCTCCTAACGGCTTCGCAAGGCAGCGAGCTCGCGCCGCCGGTTTCTGCGACGCTGACCACCGGGGCGGATGGCGCGTCGTCGACGTTTTCCGGCGGGATCAGCGGCGGTGGCGGGTTGACGAAGATTGGCTCAGGGACGCTGACGCTTTCGGGGACAAGCGCGTATACGGGGACGACGACGGTTGCGGGCGGGACGCTGAGCGTGACGGGGTCGCTCGGCGCGACGGCGGTGACGGTTCAGAGCGGGGCGACGCTCGGCGGGACGGGGTCGATCGGCGGGCCTGTGACGCTTGTGAGCGGGGGCGCGCTGGCGCCGGGGGCGGGCGGCGTTCCGGGGACGATCACGGTCGGGCCATTGACATTGAGCGCCGGCTCGATCCTGTCGTACCAGCTCGGCACGGCCAATATGATCGGCGGGCCGCTCAACGATCTGACCGTCGTCAACGGCGCTCTGACCATCAATGGCGGCCTGCTGGAAGTCGCCAATTCCGGATCGTTCGCGCCGGGGGTCTATCAGCTGATCGATTATTCGGGCGCGCTTTCCGGCTCGGGTCAGATCACTGTCGGGGCGCTGCCGAACGGCGACACAGGCATCATCCAGACGGCGATCCCCGGCGAGGTCAACCTCGTCGTCAATGGGCCCGGCGGGCTGACGCAATTCTGGGATGGAACGACGACGACGGCCGATGGGACGATCCACGGTGGGACCGGGACCTGGGACACTACTTCGACCAATTGGACGACGCCGAACGGGACGATCAACGCGTCGTGGCAGGGCGGAGTCGCGGTGTTTGAAGGCGCGGCCGGGACGGTGACGGTCGCCCAGACCATATCGTACCAAGGTCTCGAGTTCCTGACCAACGGCTACACGATCGCCGCGACCGGGGGCGGGGCGCTGACGCCGAACGGGATGGCGGCGATCACGGTGGCCAACGGGATGACGGCGACCATTGCGGCGCCGATCACAGGGTCTGGCGGCGTGCTGGCGAATGGGGCGGGAACGCTGATCCTCAGCGGGGCGAACAGCTACTCGGGCGGCACTCAGATTTCGCTTGGGACATTGCAGGCGACCAACAACAATTCGGTTGGAAGCGGAACCGTGACGCTCGACGGCGGGACGTTCCAGGCCGGCGCGGCCTCTCTCGCCATCGCCAATTCCTTCGCCATCAATGCGACGGGCGGGACGATCGATACAGAGGCCAATCAGCTGACGCTTTCCGGCGTGATCGCCAACGGCGCCGGCGCCGGCGCGCTGACGAAGATCGGCTCAGGGACGCTGATCCTGACTGGCGCCGACACGTACTCGGGCGGGACGACGATTTCGGCGGGGACGTTGCAGATTGGCGCGGGCGGG
>DATGHD010000349.1:0-2134 GCA_035308145.1 Roseiarcus sp. | reverse complement strand
CACGGCCCAACTTGACAACAACGTAAGCGTGAGATTACCGTAAGCCATGCCTTACGAAAAGGCCCTCGCCGTTTTGGCCGATCCCTCCCGCCGCGCGATCTTCGAGCGGCTTAGAGCCGGGCCGCGCGCCGTCGTCGACATCGCCCGCGGCATGCCGGTGAGCCGGCCGGCGGTGTCGCAGCATTTGAAGGCGCTGAAAGAGGCCGGTCTCGTCGCCGATCGCCCCGAAGGCGCGCGGCGAATCTATTTCGTCGATCCTAAGGGTCTCGCCGCCATCAGGCGTTGGCTCGATGAATTTTGGGACGAGGCTCTCGCCGCGTACCAGTCGGAAGTCGAGGCGCGCGCCTCGGAAAATCGCCTCAAGACAAAAAGGAAACCGAAGCTATGACTATCGCCGTCAAAATCGCGCCGGTCCGCAAGGTGATCCGAGTCAACGCCAGCGCCGAGGTCGCTTTCGAAGTCTTCACCGCCGGCATGAGCCGTTGGTGGTTCAAGACGCACTCGATCAATCCCTCCAAGTCGCCGCTGAAGGAGGCGATCATGGAGCCGCGCGCCGGCGGCCGCTGGTACGAAAAGGGCGAAGACGGTTCGGAATGCGATTGGGGCCGCGTGCTCGCATGGGAGCCGCCGTCGCGCCTGCTGCTCGCCTGGCAGATCGACGGGCAATGGCGTTACGATCCGAACCTCGTCACGGAAGTCGAGGTGCGCTTCGCCGCCGACGGCGCCGGCGTTACGCGCGTCGAACTGGAGCATCGCGATATCGATCGATTCGGCGATTCGGCGGAAATGGTTCGCAACGCGTTCGATTCCGCCGGCGGATGGACGGGATTGCTGGAGAATTTTGCTAAAATCGCGGACCTGGAGCCTCGGCATTAAACTCGGCGGCCCGTACTGAGATTGTTTCGGCGCGCGCCGGCAAGGCAAAGATCGTGAAAGAAGAAAGTACGAGGAGAAATCGGATCAGCGTCACGGAGCGTCGCCCAAGCTTGCGCGCCCATCTTACGGTCCGAAGGCGCCGCGTCAGCGCGCTTCGACCGCGCCTTCCGCGATCGTCTTGCCGCCCCTCTCTCGCGAAAACAGGAACAGCCCGCAACCGACGATGATCGCCGCCCCGATCAGCGTTGAGGCAGGCGGGCGGTCGCCGAAGACCATCAGGCCGGAGCCGATCATCCAAAGAAGCTGCGTATAGGCGAAGGGCGCGAGGATCGGCGCCGGCGCATGCCGGTGGGCGAGGATCAGCAGGCCATGTCCGGCGGTCGCAAAGACGGCCATCAAGAGGACGATTCCGAGAATGAACAGCGTCGGCGGCAGGACCCAGACAAAGGGAAGAACCGGCGTCAGCAACACGACGCCGGCGAGCGGCGTCCAGAACAGCGTCGTCTCGGCCGCGTCATGGGCGGCGAGCACCCGCGTCAGCAAAGCGTAGACCGTGTTGCAGAGGACGCCGCCGATCGCCAGCAGCGTCACCGGTTGGAAAGCGTTCGTCCCAGGCGCAGTGGCGACGAAGATGCCGACAAGGCCGAAGCCGATCGCCGCCAGGCGCGCCGGGCCGACCCATTCGCCGAGCAGCGGCCCAGCCGCCAGCGCCACCAGGAGCGGCTGCAGGAAGGAGATGGTCGCGGTCTCGGCCAATTGCAGATGGCGGAGCGCCAGGAAATTGCCCATGGTCGAGCCGAGCAGCATCAGCGAGCGCAAGGCCTGCATGACCGGCCGGCGCGGCATCAGCAGGGTCGGGCGCCGCAAAGGCCCGGCGACGATCAACCCGAAAATCGCCGCCGCGACATAGCGCGCCCAGACGATCTCGACCGTCGGCAGCGACAAGGCGAGCCATTTGGCGCTTGTGTCATGGCCGGCAAAGCAGACCATCGTCGCGCACATCATCAAGATGGCGATCGTGCGCTGGCGCCGCTCCGCCACGCCTGCGTCCGTCTGGGACGCCTGCCCCGCCGCAAGCGGAGCCGTGTCGATATCCTGGAGCAAGACGATAGCGCGCCGCGCCTAAGCCAAGCGGCCGGCGGAGATGCGCGTTCCGGTTGGAGGGTTTGAGATTTTAGACCTTTAAGCCGGCGCGGCGATTCGATCAATCAAGCGGTTGGTATGCCGGCTATGCGCCGAGCGGGCGGCGCGCGCCGCC
>DATGHD010000348.1:0-10169 GCA_035308145.1 Roseiarcus sp. | reverse complement strand
GGGGCTGCGCCGGCAGCGGTTCGCTGCGCCGGCTCGCGGATGGGCGGTAACCCGCCATCGCATGTAGTTGCGGCGAATCCGCAAGGCTCGCCAGCACCAAGTAGTCGAATGCAGACGGTGTGCCCGACCCCGGGTGACCGCGCACCAGCGCGGGTTGGTCGGCCGCCGCCAACCAGCCCGCGAGCAAGGCCGCCGCCGGCCAGGCAAAGAATGCCCCGGCCGGCGAGCGTTTGACGGGCTTACGCGCGGGCATGATGGATTGAGGAACTAAAGCCGCCCAGTGAAGACCAAAACCAGGAGCACGATCAGAACCAACCCTAAACCCCCGCTCGGGTAGTAACCCCAGCCCGTGCTGTACGGCCAGGTCGGCAGCGCGCCGACGATGAGGATGATGAGAAGAATCAGTATGAGGAGGCGCACTGTATTGGCCCTTTATTCCTCGACGCGAAACCGCCACGGATCAACCTTGAGGTCGTCGTTTTGTTCCGCGCGCCGCCTGTTACACACGCTCGTTAGAAAACGTCGCCATACTTAGGCAAAGGAACATTCTGCATACGCTCTTTCTTGATCGCTTTGGCGTCGCGGGCTGGAAGGACGACCGACGCGCGGCTATATAGGGCGCGGACTTGCCCTCATAGATCACTTAATCCGACGGGTCGCTAAATCAACATGAGGATCGGAACCCGCGGGTCGCCCCTTGCGCTTGCCCAGGCCAATGAGGTCAGGCGCATATTGGCGAGGGCGCATGGGCGCGACGAAGCGCGCTTCGAGGTCGTCGTTATTCGCACCTCCGGCGATGCGATCCAGGATCGCTCGCTCGCCGACGCCGGCGGCAAAGGACTTTTCACCAAGGAAATCGACGCCGCGCTGCTCAAGGGCGAAATCGACGCCGCCGTTCATTCGTCGAAAGACGTGCCGACGTTTCTAGCCGAGGGCGTCATCATCGCCGGTTACCTGCCGCGCGAGGATGTTCGCGACGCCTTCATATCGGCGCGGGCCAATAGCATCGCCGAATTGCCAAAGGGCGCCACGTTCGGCACGGCGTCGCCGCGCCGCCAGGCGCAGGTTCTCCGCCTCCGCCCGGACCTCAAAGCGGTTCTGTTGCGCGGCAATGTCGAGACGCGCCTGCGCAAGACCGAGAGCGGCGAGGTCGACGCCACCCTCCTCGCGCTCGCCGGTTTGAAAAGGCTGGGGCTCGCTCACCGCGCGACGGCGATTCTGAGCGTAGACGATTTCCTTCCGGCGGTTGGGCAAGGCGCAATCGCCGTGACGGCGCGGGCGGGCGACGCCGAGACGGCTCGCGCGCTGACGCCGATCGTCGACGCGGATACGGGCGCGGCCCTCGCGGCCGAGCGCGCCTTTCTCGCCGCTCTCGAAGGCTCCTGCCGCACGCCGATCGCCGGCCACGCGCGCATCGCGGAGGGAAAGATCGATTTTCGCGGGATGGCGCTGCGCCCGGATGGATCGGAAGCCTACGAAGTCGCGATGTCTGGCGGCGTCAGCGGCGCGCAAAGCCTCGGCGAACGAGCCGGGCGAGACTTGCTCGCCCGGCTGCCGCCGGGGCTACTGAGCTAGAGCGCCGCCGCGGAGTCGGCAAGGCGCGGACGGCGTAAGCGCCGCCCGCGCAGGGGTTTGGAATCATCCGGTCAGGACGTCGCCGAACAATTCCCAGGTCGTGCCGTCGAACCGCGCCAACTGCATGGAGCGGATCGGATAGAAGTTCGTCGGCGACGTGTTGATCTTGATGCCGGGAAGCGTGGTTGGCAGCTCCAAATCCTTGAGGTTGGCCGCTTCTTTCATGATTCGCTCGCGCGACAAGTCGGCGCCGCATTGCTTGAGAACCTGAACAAGCGTCGCCGAAACCCCGTACGCATAGACCGCGTTGGCGTCGGTCGTGTCGGCGCCGGGCATATATTTAGCCATGAAGTCGCGCCACGTGTTCATGCCGGGGTCGTCCTTCCACTTGGGGTCCGTCGCCTCTTTGCCGTAGTCGCCGGTCATGGCGCCGACGCATTTCTCGAGACCCGCCGGCTTCAACACCGCGCCGACCGAGAGGGAGACGTTGGTCACATATTCGACCGGCTTCCAGCCGACGTCATAGGCTTTGCGGAAGGCCTGCGCCGCGAATTTAGGAGTCGCGGCTATGACGAAAGTGTCGGCGCCCGATCCCTGCAACGTAATGACTTGTGAATCGACCGTCGGCTCGGAGACCTCGTAAGAGACTTCTTTCACGACCATGCCGGCGTTCTTGTCGCCGAGCGTTTCTTTCAGGCCGTTGAGATAATCTTTTCCAAAGTCATCATTCTGATAGAGAATGCCAATCTTCGCGGCGGGCTTGTTCGCCAAGATATGCTTGGCGAAGATCGCCGCCTCGGTGCGGTAGTTGGGCTGCCAGCCCATGGTCCAAGGATAGTGCTCAGGGTCGCCGAATTTGCTCGCGCCGGTGGCGACGAAAAGCTGCGGCACTTTGTTTTCGTTGAGATAGTCCCTGATCGCGGAATTTGACGGCGTGCCGAGGCTGTTGAAAATAAACGCGACTTGTTCCTGCTCCACGAGCTTGCGAATCTGCTCGACCGCCTTTGGCGGGCTATAGCCGTCGTCGAGGCTGATCAAGTTGATCTTGCGTCCATTTATCCCGCCTTGATCGTTGATCATTTTGAAATAGGCAGCATCAACGCGGCCAATGACGCCATAAGCCGAGGCCGGGCCGCTATAGGGCATGGTCTGGCCGATCTTAATCTCGGTATCAGTCACGCCGGTCGCGTTGTCGGCGAAAGCGGGCCAAGGACGAGCCGTCAGCGCTGCCGCGGTTGCGGCGCTTGCCTTGAGCATGGTGCGTCGTGAAATCATCCCTTCCTCCCTTTAGTGACGCGCGTCCGGACGACCGCGTCGCGTTTGAACCCTTCGTTCCTAGCCACTCTTGGCTGGCCGTCGATCGCCGTCGTTTGCGGTGCGGCGCCGCAGGCCTTCAACGCCGCGCGCCAAGGACTTTGCTACGCCCGCTGCGCCGGACGGCGCTGCGTACATAATCACCATGACCATCAATCCGTAGATCGCCCAAGGCAAGGCCTTGGCGCTCTCCCCGAACACATCGGAGAGCTGGTCGGCGTAGTTGGGAACGAATTCGATGAACAGCGCGCCGATCACCACGCCCCAGATCGACGCGAGGCCGCCGACGACGATCCCGAGAACGAAGGAGAGAGAGACAAACAGCCCGAAACTGTCGGGCGAGACGAAGCCGATCGCGATGGTGCTCAAGGCGCCGGCGACCCCGGTATAGGCGGCGCTGAGGCCGAAGATTGTGGTCTTGATGATGGCGGTGTCGACGCCCATTGCTTCGGCGGCGATCGGATGGTCGCGGATGGCGACCATCGCTCGGCCAATGCGGCTGTTGACCAAGTTGATCGCAACCCAAAAGAGGAACGCCGCCACGACGAGGCAAAGGAAGTAGAGCCATTGATCGCGGGTCAATGGTAAGTGAAGCGGCGGCTGAGGCTTGGCCAAATTGATCCCCTGCACGCCGCCCGTCCAAGGGTCGAAAGGTTTGAATTTCAGGAGCTGCGGCACGGCGAGCGCCAGCGCGAAGGTCGCAAGCGCAAGATAGAGGCCGCCGAGCCGGAGGGCCGGGAAGCCGAACAAGAAGCCCGCGCCGAAGCAAATGAGGCCGGCGATCGGCAGCGTCGCCCAATAGCTGACGCCCAACTTCGCTGTAAGAATCGCCGAAGCGTAGCCGCCGATGGCGAAGAAGGCGCCATGGCCGAGCGAAATCTGGCCGTTAAACCCCGTCAGGAGGTTGAGCCCGAGAAGCGCGATGGCGAAGATGATGACGCGCGAGAACTGGAAGGTCTGATAGCCGCTGAGCGCGAATGGCAGGCCCAATATGACGATAAGCGCCAGAACGACGAGCGCCGCGCGGGGCGCGCTGACGGCCGCGCGTCCTGTTTGTTCGACCGGCGAAGCAAGCTCGAAGTTGAGCATCTGAGCCTCCGATCACACCCGGGTCACGATCGCTCGCCCGAACAAGCCCGAAGGCTTGGCGACGAGCACGCCGACGATGATCGCCAGCGCGACCGTGAGTTTGATCTCCTCGCCGACGAGATAAGCGCCGGCGATGTTCTCCAGGACGCCGACGATGAAGCCGCCAAGCGCGGCGCCCCAAGGATTATCGATGCCGCCGAGCAGCGCCGCGGCAAAGCCGTAAAGCAGAATTCCCCCCATCATATTCGGGTCGAGATAGACGATTGGCGCCGCCATCATGCCGGCGACCGCGCCGATCGCCGCAGCGAGGCCCCAGCCGATCGCCAGCATCTGGCCGACGCGAATCCCGACGAGGCGCGCGGACGTCGGGTTCTGGGCGGCCGCGCGCATGGCGAGGCCAAGCGGCGTAAACCGGAAGAAGACGTAAACCAACGCCAGCGCTGCAAGCGTAACGCCAATCGAGCCCATCTCGTGCGGCGAGATAAAACCCTGGCCGAAACGCGACGTCGCAGGGAAAGGGCTGTCAAAGCTTTTGATCGTATAGGAGAAACACCAACCTGCGACGCTGTTGATGATCACCAGGAGGCTGATGAAGACAATGACCACGGTGAGCACCGGGGCGCCGTCGAACTGACGGATGATGAACCTTTCGATCGCCATGCCCATTGCGAAGGAAAAAGCGAGGGTCAGGAGAAAGGCCGCCCAATAGGGCATTCCCGCGTCGATCATCGCCCAGGCGACATAGGTCGAGAACATCGCCATTTCGCCTTGCGCGAAATTCACAAGGTGCGTCGCCTGGTAGATCATCACAATCGCCAAGGCGACGCAGGCGTAAATGCTGCCCATTGCGAGGCCGGAGAGGATCTGATGGATCAAGGCGATCATTTAAGCGTTTGACCCTTAGTACCCGAGATAGACGCGACGCACGGCCTCGTCGGCGCGCAGCGCGCTCGCCACGCCGCCGATGACCATCCGGCCGGTCTCGATGAGATAGGCGTGATCGGCGAGGTTCAAGGCCAGATTGGCGTTCTGCTCGACCATCAACATGCTGACGCGCTGTTCCTTGTTGATCGCGCGCAGAATCGCGAAAATATCCTTCACGACCAGCGGCGCCAGGCCAAAGGAAGGCTCATCGAGCAAGAGCAGGCGCGGCTTCATCATCAGCGCGCGCGAAATCGCCAGCATCTGCTGCTCGCCGCCCGACAGCGTCCCCGCTTGTTGCTCGCGTCGCTCCTCGAGGCGCGGAAAGTAGGCGAAGGTCCTGGCGAGATCGCCGTCGACCGCGGCCCTGTCCCTTCTCGTATAAGCGCCGAGCCGCAGATTTTGCTCCACGGTCAGATCGAGGAACGTGCCCCGCCCGTCCGGCACATGAGCAATCCCCAAACGCGCGGCGTCCTCCGCCTGCTTCGGGTTAAACGGTTTGCCGCCGAACCGAATTTCGCCTTCGCGACGCACCATCGAGCAGAGCGCGCGCAGGAGCGTGGTCTTGCCGGCGCCATTGGCGCCGAGCAGCGCGGTGATGCCGCCATCCTCCACCGCAAGATCGATCCCATAGAGAACTTGGGTCGGGCCATAGAAGGCGCATAGGCCTTGCGTCTCGAGCAGGGCCGCCATCAGCCGTCGTCCCCGAGATAAGCGCGGATCACCTCGCGGTTCTCGCGGACCGCGGCAGGCGTTCCATCGGCGATCACCCGGCCGAAGTCGAGCGCGACGACCTGATCGGAAACGCGCATGACCAGATTCATGTGATGCTCGACCAAGAGCACCGTGACGCCGCGGCGATCGCGGATCGCCTGGATCTCGGCGCGAAGCGCGTCAACCTCCTCATGGTTGAGGCCGGAGGCCGGCTCGTCCAGCAACAGCAGTTTGGGTTCGGCGGCGAGCGCGCGAGCAAGCTCAACACGTTTTCGCGTTCCGAAAGGCAGGTCCCTGACCGGCGTATCGGCGAAATCAGCCAGGCCGAATTCCTCAACGAGCTTCATGCCGCGCTCGCGAATGAGCCGTTCCTCGCGCTTGGCGGCCGGCAGGGCGAGCGCGTTGACCAAGAATCCGCCGCGCGCCACCGAGTGAGTCCCGATCATCACGTTTTCGAGCACGGTCATCGTGTCGAACAACGCCAAGTTCTGGAACGTGCGCCCTATCCCGAGCTTCGCGATCTCATGTTTGGCGACGCCGCCGAGCGGGCGGCCGCAAAAATAGATTTCGCCGCGCTGCGGATTGTAGAGACGCGACAGGCAATTGAAGAGCGTCGTCTTGCCGGCCCCGTTGGGCCCAATCAGTCCGCAAATGCGGCCCTGGGCGACTTCGAACGAGACATTGTCCAGCGCCACGATGCCGCCGAACCGCATCGAAACGCCCTGGACCGACAGAAGCGCCGCTTGCGCGTCGATCGAAGTGCTTGGCGCGGCGCCGACGCCCATGGGATCGCGCGCGTCGCGCTTGGAATGCCCGGCCTGAAGCGTCATCAACCCTGATATGCGTTTTTTGAATTTCTGACTTGAGCTTAGCGCATCCGAGCGCTTTGTCACGATTTTTCAGCGCCTTGCGCCCTCATACTTTGGTGTTCCTGGCGCGCCGGGACAGGCTTGGGGCCTTATCCCGCGTCGATCTGGCCGCCGCGCGCCGTGAGCAAAGCGAGATGATGGTCGACATCGCCGAACTGTCGTTCGATCATGGCGAGACGCTTGAAAAGATGGCCGATCTTCATTTCCATCGTCATGCCCATGCCGCCGTGCAGCTGGATCGCCTGTTGGCCGATGAACCGCGCTGATTGGCCGATTTGGATCTTTGCGGCGGATAGCGCCCTGCGCCGCTCGCTCCGATTTTCTTCACTCGCCATCATCGCCGCAAAGGCCGCCATGCTCCGGGCCTGCTCCAACGCGACGAGCATGTCGGAAGCGCGATGCTGAAGCGCCTGGAACGAGCCAATCGTCACGCCGAATTGCTTGCGGGTCTTCAAATATTCGACGGTCAGTTTCAGCGCCTCCTGCATCGCGCCGACCGCCTCGGCGCAAAGCGCTGCGATCGCTCCATCTGCGACGTCTTCGATGACCGATAGACCGGCGGACGGATCGCCGATGACGTCGGCGGCGGAAACGCGGACCCCTTCGAGCATGACCTCGGCCGCGCGCGCTCCGTCCTGGGTGCGGTAGCCGCGGCGCGATACGCCAGGCGCATCGGCCGCAACCAAGAACAGGCCGACGCCTTCCCGATCGCGCCGCTCGCCGCCGGTTCGCGCCGAAACAATTAATTTCTGCGCGCTGTCGCCGTGCAGGACCAAAGCCTTGGCGCCGTCGACCACGAAGACGTCGCCATCGCGCTTCGCGCTCACGCCAACATCGTGGAGGTCGTAACGCGCTTGCGGCTCGCTATGGGCGAAGGCTATCAGGAGCTCGCCCGCGGCAAGTTGCGGGATCAGCGCGGCGCGCTGCCGGTCGTTGGCGGCGCGGCGCAAAACGCCGCCGGCGAGGGTGACGCTGGCCAGATAGGGCTCCAGCGCCAGCGCTTCGCCGAAAGCCTCCATGACGATGGCCGTCTCCACCGGACCGCCGCCAAAGCCGCCGTCGGCTTCGGCAAAAGGCAGGCCGAGCAGACCAAGCTCCGCATATTGACGCCAAAGCTCGCGGCTCCACCCTTCCGCGCTCGCTTGATAGGCTTTACGGCGCTCGAATCCGTAGCGATCGGCAAGAAGGCGGGTCACGCTGTCTTTGACGAGCTGTTGCTCCGGCGAGAGATCGAAGTCCACGGCTAGAGACCCAAAATCGCCTTGGCGATGATGCCGCGCTGAATCTCGTTCGAACCGCCGTAAATCGAGACTTTGCGCATGTTGAAATAGGTCGGCGCGATGGCGGCCGCCCAGTCTGGCCCGACCGAAGGCTCGTTCCAAAGCTGATCGTCGCGCTCCTCTTGATAGGGAAGCGCATAGGGGCCGACGACATCCATCAACAGTTCCGTCGTCGCCTGCTGGATTTCCGAGCCTTTGATTTTCAGCACCGAGGAGGCCGGATCGGGCCTCCCCTTCTCGCGCTTGCCCTCATTGGCGATGACGCGGAATTGGGTCATCTCCAACGCCTTCAGCTCGACTTCGAGCAAGACGAGCTTCTGTCGAAACCGCGGGTCCTGGATCAACGGCCTATCGCCTTGCATGGCGATCGCGGCGAGCTCGCGAATGCGTTTGATGCGCGCCTTGGAAATGCCGATCCGCGCGATGCCCGTCCTTTCATTGCCGAGCAGGAACTTGGCGTAATCCCAGCCCTTATTCTCCTCGCCAACCAGATTCTCGATCGGCGCGCGCACATCATCAAAGAAGACTTCATTCACCTCATGCCCGCCGTCGATCGTCTGGATGGGCCTCACGGTAATGCCCGGCGTCTTCATATCGACGAGTATGAAGGAAATGCCCTCTTGTTTCTTCGCGGCGCCGTCGGTGCGCGCCAGAACGAATATCCAATCGGCATATTGGGCGAGCGTCGTCCAGGTCTTTTGACCGTTGATCACCCAATGATCGCCGTCGCGCTTAGCGGTCGTCTTGAGGCTGGCGAGATCCGACCCGGCGCCGGGTTCGGAAAAGCCCTGGCACCACCAATCATCGAGATTGGCGATGCGCGGAAGGAACCGGCGCTTCTGCGCCTCTGATCCGAACGTATAGATGACCGGGCCGACCATGTTGACGCCGAAGGCCAATGGCTCCGGCGCTGGCGCTTGTTGAATCTCGTCGCGGAAGATCAGCTGCATCATCGGGCTCCAGCCCGTGCCGCCCCACTCGACGGGCCAATGGGCGACGGCCCAGCCCTTCTTGTTGAGAATGCGAGTCCAGGCGATGAGATCGTCTTTGCTGACATGGCGTTCGGCGACCAACTTCTGCCGGATCGAATCCGGCAGCGACGCCTTGATGAAGGCTCTGACGTCGTCGCGGAAGGCGAGTTCTTCGTCCGTGAACCTGAGATCCATTTGTCTCTCCCTTCGCTGACGACGTTTGGCCGGTTCAGTCCTCGGCGCCAGCCCTGGCGACGTATCGTTTAAAGACCCCGTTCGATTTGGATACGAGCGCGCCCTGGGCGTCGCGTGCTTCCGCTTCACAGAAAAAGATTGAGCCGCCGGCGTGGACGACGTGACCCTCCGCGGTCAACGACCCTTCGGCGACGGCGGGGAAACTCACATGCATGTCGAGCGTCATCACTGGTCCTCCGGCGGCGAGGCGCGCCGACAGGCCCATCGCGATATCCATCAGCGTGGCGACAAGGCCGCCGTGAGGAACGCCAAAGGCGTTGACGTGCTTGACGTCGAGCGCGACGCGGACCCGCACGGTTCCATTTTCGGCGCCGATGAGCTCGATTCCGCACAGTTCGGCGAAAGGAATCTTGGCCCCGAAAAAGGCCCCCATGTTAAGGCGATCTCCTCCCGCCGGCGAAAAGGACGCGCCGACGCGTCCTTAAGACCTTGGATGAGGCTAACCTCTCTCGTCGCCGCAAGGCAACTGAAGCCCGCTTGTCGACGGCGTCGACCTGAGTCACATTCTGCGGGAGCTCGCGCGATTCAGTTGCTTTTGTTTCCTCAGTTGCGACCAGATGAGTTGGAGAGGAGGTCTATCTCTGAGGTAAACAGTGAGCCCATTTGAAGCCGAGCGCCAAAATTACTTGATCCACTTTTAATTGAACCTAAGGTTTCGCGCCACCCAGACTCGTCCACGGGCTCCTCATCCGAAGAAGCCGTGCGAACAAGGTCACCCAACGCCCTCGCGTTCATCCCTTGGCGTATCCGAACAGACCTTACCGTTCGTCTCCCAACGGAGAGTGGCACTATCAAATCCAAATTGACCTGCCTCCCGCGATATATCTCTCGATCCGCAGAGAACGCTGTTCTATCGGTACGCCGGCGTAGTTCCTCCTGAGCGCGTCTGCTCTTCTCCTTAACCAAATCTCGACGTAGCTGCTCGCGTCGTCCGGTAGTTGATCGTGACCAAGGATACATCCCTTCCGGCGCGGACATAAGCAAAGAAGTAGCTTCGAATCCAGACAATCCCAAGCTTTTCGCTGTGATCGCACGAATAATGGTGTCCTCCGCATACCCCATCTGTTGCTCGCCTATTTTGAATTCTTCATCCGCAGGTGGATCAACGATTCTGAGATCGCTCGATTCGGCACCACCGCTGACCCCGATCAAAAGCCCACAGGCCAGCCGTTGCCCAGTGT
>DATGHD010000347.1:0-16886 GCA_035308145.1 Roseiarcus sp. | reverse complement strand
GGCGCGCCAGCGGGTCAAATGGATGTGGGCTCCCATCGAAGAAGGCTTGCGCGAGCGCCTCTTCGCGGCGCGCGGCGCGAAGCACGAGCTTGCCGCGATCGAGACCGATGTCGCGAGCGGCGCCCTGACGCCGGAAGAGGGCGCAGAGAGGCTGCTCAGTTCTGGCGGCGATCAGTCCGCCTTTGGTCGATAGGCGTCGCGGCTGTTGACGTACCCTTGCTGATCACCCGAGATAACCTTTAGGACAACCTACTCCAAGGACGCGAGTACGGCGGCGTCCAAAGTGACCTCTGCTGCATCGGATCGATTGTCGCGCCGCCGCCAACAGCGGGTCTGCGGGCTTTCGTGAGTACGCGTCCCAGCAGACACAGCCAAAACAGCGGCCCCTATGGCTCGACGAGATCGCCGCCTTCAGGCTTGACCAAGGCGGACGCGAGCGGCGGGGCTTCGCGCGCGCCGGCGCGTTTCCAGCCGCGGCTCGCCTCAATATTGGCGAGGAACTGCCGCGCGCTTTCCGCCCAGGTGAATTGCATGGAATGTTCGCGCGCCTTTTCGCGCGGGATCTCCAGCGCGGCAAGGCAAGCCGCGCGAAGATCTTCGTTCAAGGCTCCGGCGCCGCCGTCGCCGATCACGTCGAGCGGCCCGGGCACGGGGAAAGCGGCGACCGGCAGGCCGCTCGCCAAGGCCTCGATCAGCACGATGCCGAACGTATCGGTGCGGCTCGGAAAGACGAAGACATCGGCGCTGGCGTAAATCTCGGCGAGCTTTTCGCCCGAGCGCGCGCCGAGGAAATGCGCTCGTGGATAGTCGCGCTGCAAGGCCGCTCGGGCGGGGCCGTCGCCGACGATGACCGTCGAGCCCGGCAGGTCGAGATCGAGCAGTGCGGTAAGGTTCTTCTCCACCGCAACGCGGCCGACATAGAGAAAGATCGGCCGAGGCAGATCTAGAACGCCGCCGAGGCGGGGCCGAAAGAGCTCGTGGTCGACGCCGCGCGACCACACCTTGACGCGGGCAAAGCCCCGCGTGGTCAGTTCGTCGCGTATGGTCGGCGTCGGCGCCATCACCGCGGAAGCGGCGCTATGGAACCAACGCAGCAAAGCATAAGTGAAGCCCGGCGGCACCGGCGCGCGGGCGCGAATATATTCGGGAAACCGCGTGTGATAGCTGGTGGTGAAGACGCGGCCGACGGCGCGGCAATAACGCCGCGCGGCAAGGCCGATCGGGCCCTCGGTCGCGATATGGATGTGGTCGGGCGCGATGGCCTCGATGCGTTTGGCCGCGGCGCGCCGACTGGCCAGCGCCAAGCGAATATCAGGATAGGTCGGCAGCGGCAGCGTCGCAAAACCCTGCGGCGTCAGGAATTCGCAGAACGCGCCTTGCTGGCGGGCCGCGGCCGACATTTGTTCGAGCGAATGTACAACGCCATTGACCTGCGGACGCCAAGCGTCCGTGGCGATCAGGATGCGCATTAGGCGGCCGCCTTAGCTCCCGCTTCGTCCTCAGCCGCCTCGTTGTCGTCGACTTCGACCTGTTGACCGCGCGGCGCCATCTTCGACCAATATACGATCTCCAACGCGCCGTCATCATGCTCGACCACCGCCGAGCAGGATTCGACGAAATCGCCGGTGTTGACATAGGTCACGCCGTCGATTTCGCGGATCGCAGCATGGTGGATGTGGCCGCAAATCACGCCGTTAGCCCCGCGCTTCTTGGCCTCGGCCGCCAATTCGCGCTCGAAGGCGCCGATGAAGTTGACGGCGTTCTTCACCTTCAGCTTCGCCCAGGCCGAAAAGGACCAATAGCCGAAGCCGAGCAGGCGCCGGATCCGGTTGAAATGGGTGTTGATGAATACGGCCGCGTCATAGGCCCAGTCGCCGAAGAAGGCGAGCCATTTGGCGTGCCTGACGACGACGTCGAATTCATCGCCATGGGTGACCCAGAAGCGGCGCCCGTCCGCTGTCACATGGACGGCGTTGCGGCGGATTTCGATGCCGCCGAAGCTCAGGCCGAAGAACTGCCGGGCGAATTCGTCGTGATTGCCCGGCACGAAAATCATATGCGCGCCGCGCCTCACTTTGCGTAAGAGCTTCTGCACGACATCGTTATGGGCCTGCGGCCAATACCATCCGCCCCGGAGGCGCCAGCCGTCGATGATGTCGCCGACCAGAAAGTAAGTGTCGGCTTCGTTGTTGCGGAGGAAATCGAGCATCAATTCGGCCTGGCAGCCGCGCGAGCCGAGGTGCAGGTCGGATAAGAAGACCGTCCGGTAGCGGGGGGTCTTTCGGGCCAAGGCGCGCCTCGTAAAGTCGCGCCGGCATGCGACGCGCGATCCTTTGGCCAGATTCTCATGTCGATGGGATGACAGGGCCGAGGCGAGCGCGAGGCGCAACCGGGCGGCCCGCCCCACATGCTCCGCATCCGAAGGGGCCCTTGCGGCCATTACGAGGTTCACTCTAAATGGACCCAGCAAACGATTAAGGGCGCCAAGCTGGCTTTCTCAGGGCTTTTCAGAGACTTTTCATGGATTTGGGCATTAAGGGACGTCAGGCGATCATCTGCGCCTCTTCAAAAGGGCTCGGCAGAGCTTGCGCTTTTTCGCTGGCGCGCGCCGGTTGCGACATCGTGATCAACGGCCGCGACGCGAAAGTTCTGGAGGCGACCGCCGCGGAAATCCGCGCCGCCACCGGCGCGAAAGTCGCCGCCATCGTCGGCGACGTGGGCGAGGAGAGCGGCCGCAAGGCGCTTCTCGCCGCCTGTCCGAACCCCGACATTCTCGTCAACAACAATGGCGGTCCGCCGCCAAAGCCCTTCAAGGCGATCCGGCGGGAGGACATTTTGGCCGGCGTCGAGGCCAATATGTTGACCCCGATCGCGCTGATTCAAGGCGTCATCGACGGCATGGTCGAGCGGCGCCTCGGCCGCATCCTCAACATCACGTCGTCGTCGGTGCGCGCGCCAATCGCCGGGCTTGACGTTTCCTCCGGGGCGCGGGCGGGACTGACGGCCTTCCTCGCCGCGACCGCCCGGCAGGTCGCCAAGGACAATGTGACCATCAATTCGATCCAGCCCGGCGCCTTCGACACCGACCGCTTGCGGAGCGGCTTTAAGAAGCAGGCCGAGACGCGCGGAATTTCCGAAGCGGCGGCGCGGGGCGAGCGCGAGGCGTCGATCCCGGCCAAGCGCTTCGGGCGACCGGAAGAGTTCGGCGAACTCTGCGCCTTCCTCGCCAGCGCTCAGGCGGGCTACATCACCGGCCAGAACATCTTGATCGACGGCGGCGCGTTTCCGGGGGCGTTTTAAAGCAAAATGATCCGAGATCGACTCGGGGTTTTCCGTCATTGCGAGAAGCGAAGCGACGAAGCAATCCATTCATAGGGCGGCGATCTACGAATGGATTGCTTCGCTTCGCTGACGCCGCGTCAATACAGATGCACACGCTCTGGCGGAGCAGCCAGGAGACAGTTTTATCTACCGATACGATCTGCGGGTCGCCGCGGCATTCAATAATTCCGATTCGACGCCCGATTTTGTTCGATAAACCGGACGAAATCGCTTAATATGGTCGCCGACTGCGGGGTTGCGCGATGGGCGTCGAAGGCAAAGACAAGGCGAAAGCATTGGAGGCGGGCGCCGCTGCGCTCTCCGGCCAGCTCGGCCGCACCGTGCAGCGCCTGCGCAAGACCTATAATTTCTCGCTCTCCGACCTTTCCCTGCAATCGGGCGTCGCCAAATCGATCATCTCGCAGATCGAGCGCAACGAGACCAATCCGACGCTGGCGACGCTGTGGCGGCTCGCCCATGCGCTCGACGTCTCGATCGAAAGCATGCTGCAAGGCGGTCAGGAAGGCCCGTTCATCGAAAAGGCGAGCAAGGGCGACACGCCGATCCTCGTCTCCGACGATGGCCTTTGCCACCTCGCGGTGATCGGCTGGCTGAAGACCGTCGACTGGCTGCAATGGTACGATTTCCAAGCCGAGCCCGGCGGCGTCTTGGAATCGGAGGCCCATCAGCGCGGGTCGATCGAATGCCTGTCGCTGATCGCCGGCGAATTGGAAGTCGAGGTCGGCGACGCCAAGGAGATGGCGCATGCCGGCGAGACCTTGCGCTATCGCTGCGACCGGCCGCATCGCATCCGCAATGTCTCGGCGAAGCCCGCCCACGCAACTATGGTTTGCATACTGAAGGCGGCGGTGATGGAGTGACGGCGGTCCGTACCTGAGGGGCGGGCGCTTTGAATAAGGCGCCCCGGAGCAGGCATCCGCTGGCGAAAATCCCTACTTGCGTTTGGGAGGCTCGGTTATTGAGTCGCCTGCCAAGCGGCAATTCGCATCTCAAGGACCTTAGCGCCTTCGGCCGCCGCTTCGCGCTTCGTCGCGAAAGATGTCTGAGAACGATTGTAAGCTTGATTGCCCTTGAACAGCGCCCAAAAATAGCGACCGAGGCGCAGCTGATCAGGCTCAAGTCTGATGGAAAATCGATGCTCTTCTGCCATTCTCAGATTATGGGGCGTGATGGCCCAAAGCGCTAGGGCGAAATCAAGCCGCCACAATCAAACTGGCCCACGACCCAAAATCCGGTAGTGTCTCAGTTTGAAAAATAAGGCGCTTGACGTTCGCTCGCGCGGCGCTCCCGCCTTGCTATGTTTGGCGGAAAGCATGGAGGGCGTCAGTGCCCATCGAAGACTCGGATAAGATCGTCGCCGCCATCCTGGTGGCCAGCTATGCCTCCAAAAGGACGGATGTCGAAACTATCCAAGATTTTGCGCGAGCCTACGACAAAATGATGCTTGAGCTTGAGAAGCTTCCGCACCTGAAGAAAAGTGATTTTGCAAGCGCTTTAGAGGCGACCATTCGCAACAAGAAGGGCGAAGGTTGATGCCCCGAGGCGCCAAAGGCGAGAGGCGCCCCGCCGACGTGATCGGTAACGCCGTATATGTCATGCGGATTGCGACGGGGAAATAACCGCAAACTGACCCCGCGTCAGTCCCGGCGGAGTTCGATCACGACCAATGTGATCTCTGTGCCGCTCGGAGCGAGCCGAACAGACTGTCGGTCGCCGTGTAGGGCGACCGTGATCTCAGCCGTAAAGCCCGTTCCGGCGACATGGCCCGTGACAACGGCGCCGGCCAACTGGCCGCTGACGCTCCCGCTCCCGCGGCGAGTGGTCTCCTCCCAGGTTCCCCTGATGCGTCCGTCGGGATCGGCGAGGAGGACGCTGTTTATGTCGAAATGGTAGCTGTCGCTCGCGCAGCGGAGCTGCTGATTGAGATCGGTGTCGCTTTGCATGACGGAGTAATGGGCGCGGCAACGAATTCGTTCGCTGTTTCCATTTGAAGCCGTGACGGTGCCGCTGCCGGCCCAAGAACCGGCGTAGGCCGAGAACGGACCGGTCTGAGCGGAGGCGATTGGGGAAAGCGCAAGGCCGCAGATCAGCCATGCGGTTCGAAAAATGCCCATGCTCGACGCTGGGAGTCGCAAGGACATAGGGACCCACCCCTCGTTGGCGCCTGGCTCGTTTAGAGAAGTCGTCAGGCCCCACTATGTAGGTGATGAAGAGGACTGCGTTCAGCCTCTATGTCTGTGGGCTGACCGAGCGCCCGGCCGCTCATGGCGAGGGGAGTGAGCGCTTCCGCGCCCGACTTGCAACGAGAGGCCGCGCTGGTCAAGGTGTCGGCCGGATTCGTCGATGCCGTCGACCATCTTCGCGGGTCTGCGGCATCTTTCCCCCGAAAAGGAACGGCGCTCGTCCCAATCGTTGGATCGGGCGGAGCGGCGGCTGACCAATGGATTTCGCCTAAGTCGGCAGGGCAAAGAGATAAGCTACTGTGTTGGAACGGTTTTCTCCGCCCTGCCAGCGCGCTCCGGCGCCTCCTGAAGCGCTGCGGCTGTTGCGGAGGCCGGAGTGACCGCCCTTGCCTCGGTGAAAGGCCGCGACGCCGACTTTCGCCTGTCGCTCCTCTATGCCGCGACCTTCTTCGAAATGGGTGTGCAGATTCCGTTTCTGCCGATCTGGCTCGGCGCGCGGGGCTTAAGCGATGGTCAGATCGCCATCGCGCTTGCCGCGCCGATGGCGCTGAGGGTCGTTGCAACGCCTTTTGTCGCCGCTCTGGCGGACCGGCGCAACGACGTCGCGGGCGTATTGACCGCCGCGGCGATCGTGCTCGCGAGCTCATGCGCGTTCTTAGGCTTTCTGTCGGGCTTTGCGCCCTTGCTTGTCGCCGTCGCGATCCTCCTTTGCGCGCAAGGGATCGTCATGCCGCTCACCGACGCGCTCACTGCCTCGGTCCTTCGCGCCAATGAAGACGCGCCTGGCGGAAGACTAGAATACGGCCGCATCCGCAAATGGGGCTCCGCCGCTTATATCGCTGGCAATCTTTTCGGCGGCCTGTATCTCAACGTGGTCTCGATCGATGGCGTGACGATCGCTCTGACCGCTGCGGCGATCCTCGGCGTCGCCGCCTGCCTCTACGCCGCGCCGCTTGGCGCATTGGGACGGCCGGAGGCGCATGAAAGCGCCGAGCGGGTCGAGACGCGCGGTTTGGGTTTGCTGCCCTTCGTCATCGCGACGGCGGCGCTCATCCAGTCGAGCCATGCGTTGCTCAATACGTTCGGCTCGCTTCATTGGGCGCGCGAAGGCCATTCAACCGCCTTCGTCGGGTCGGCCTGGGCGATCGGCGTCGTCTGCGAGACGTCGGTCTTCGCTTTGGCCGGCCGCTGGTTCGCGGGGCCCGACCGCGCCTTCGCGATGCTCACGCTCGCCGGCGCCGTGGCGACGCTGCGTTGGCTCGTCATGGCCACAAATCCTGCGACGGTGGTTCTGCTTGCCGCGCAGTCGGGACATGGGCTGACCTTCGCCATGACCCATCTCGGCTCGATGCACTTCATCATCGACAATGCGCCAGCGCGCATCAGGGCGCGCGCGCAAGGCTGGTTCGCCGCTTCGGTCGCCGGCGCGAGCGCGCTCGTCGTCGCCCTTAGCGGCCCGCTCTACGCCCATTTCGGCGAGGTCGCCTATCTCGCCATGGCTCTTCTTGCCGCGGCGGGGCTGACGCTGACGATTGTCTTAGCGGCGCGTCAGGCGGCTCTTCGTTCCGGCGCCGCTTCCGGATCGCAAAAGGAGCTTGGAGCCTCACGGACAATGTTGCGGGGCGGCCCCGACAAGGCGGCTGCGGGCGAATAGGAAGAAAATGAGCCTTCGCGCCAGCTCTGCGTAAACCCCGTCACTGGCCCGCCCGGCTGATTCGCGCTTGCCAAAGGACCACGAGCGGAGCGCCGACGATCTCGAGCGCCGTGAAGGCTAAGAATGGGACAGGCGGCAGCCCAAGGGCGATCATGGAGATCAGCCGGCCCGGGCCGCCAACGAAAATCATGCCCCATAGAGCCCGAAACAGGGCAGTTTGCTTCTCGATGTTGGGTATGATCCAGTACATCGCAACGCCCAGTCCGAACCATACGCCGCCGAAGAACCTGAGGTTGCTGTCCAGCAAGATATTTGGCGGCAGTTGGGTCGAGGCGTAAAGGGGATCGCTGAGGCCGGACATGCCCACAATTCCCGTCAGGATGGGAATGAGGCCGAGAACGGCGCTCGCAATCTGGAGGCTGCGCTTGCTCATGGACGTTTCACGCGCCGCGATCAGTCACTATAATATATCAGAATGACTGTTCGTGTAAAGAAGGCGCCGCTGCCCGCCTCGGCTTATGTCGTCCTCGGCATGATCCAGCTGGGTCGACGGTCGGGCTACGAGATCAAGCAAGCCGTTGAACTATCGATCAGATTCTTTTGGACGATTTCGCCTGCGCAAATCTACCCGTCGCTCGAAATTCTGGAGCAGGCGGGGCTCATTCGGGGACGCGACGACCCGCGCGGCCATCTTGCCCGACGGGCCTATACGGTCACGCGCGCCGGCGCGGCGGCCTTCGAGGAATGGCTGCGCAAGGAAGAAGCCTTGCCCTTTGAACTGCGTGACGTCGGTTTGGTGAAGCTTTTCTTCGCTGACCTTCTAAATCGCGACGCAGCGTTGCATTTGCTCGAGACGATCGGCAACCGCAGCGCGGACCGCGTGGCGCAGCTCAGAGCCATCGAACCCGCGGCCGATTCCGTGGCGGATGACGAAGGTTATTCGTTCCCGCGCGTGACGCTTCGCCTTGGGATCGCTTTTCATCAGGCGCTCGTCGATGAATGCGACAAAATCAAGGACGAATTGACCGGTCGCGCGCGGCGGCGGCGCACATAGTTCAGCGATGCGCGCAAAGCCTGCGAACCCGCTCGCGCTCGAGGAAACTCGACAGGCCGGCTCGGGCGCGATATGAGCCAGTGTTAAGAGCGGCTCATGTCTTCTACGCCTTCGATCACAAGCGAGAGAACGGGTGAAGCCGTTCGTCTGGCTTTAAGCGGCGGTTGGACGGTCGACGCGGGACGCGTCGCCGAGCGCCAAGCCGACGACATTGTCGGCGCCGCGAGCGGCGCCAGCCGCGCCACCATCGACCTTGGCGGGATCGAGCAGCTCGACACGGCAGGCGCCTGGCTGATCGATCGCGCGCAATCGCTCTTGTCGGCCTCGGGCGTCGCGATCACCTACGCGCGCGCCAAGCCCGAGCATAAGATCCTGCTTGAAGAAGCGCATTATCGGTCGTTCGACGCGCCGCCTCGTCCGCAGCCGCCGCCGATGATGGTCATCCTCTCGGATATCGGCCAGAGCGTCGCCCAAGCGGGGATCGATCTGGCCGCCGGCGCGAGTTTCCTTGGCCGGCTGGTCAGCGCGATCGCCACCGTCGTCGTCCAACCGAGGCGGCTGCGGCTGACGCCGTTGATCTACCATCTCGAGGCCTTCGGCTTTCGCAGCGTGCCGATCATCGTACTGATCACCTTTCTGGTCGGGGCCATCGTCTCGCAGCAGGGCATCTACCAATTGCAGCGCTTCGGCGCGACCGTCTATTCCGTCGACTTGATCGGCATTCTGGTGTTGCGCGAACTCGGCGTGCTCTTGACCTCGATCATGATCGCCGGCCGGTCGGGATCGGCGATCACCGCCGAGATCGGCTCGATGAAGATGCGCGAAGAGATCGACGCGCTGAAAGTCATGGCGCTTGATCCGATCGAAGTCTTGATCGTGCCGCGCGCGCTGGCCCTGATCATCGCCTTGCCGATGTTGACCTTTCTCGCCGACATGGCGGCGCTTTTCGGCGGCCTGCTCGTCGCCTGGGGTTACGGCGGCATCAGCCCCGAGGTCTTCTTGTCGCGTTTGCAGAACGCCATCGATTTGAGCACGTTCGATATCGGCCTCATCAAGGCGCCCTTCATGGCCTTGGCGATCGCCCTCATCGCCTCGATCGAGGGTTTCGCGGTGCAGGGTTCGGCGGAATCGCTCGGCCGCAAGGTCACCGATTCCGTCGTCAAATCGATTTTCATCGTCATCGTCATCGACGGGTTGTTCGCGATGTTCTTCGCGGCGATCCGAAGTTGAGCCAGGCCATGGCGCTGACCGGCCGGCCGAACGGGCAGGGAGCGCTACGCCGCGAGGCGGCCATTCGCGTGCGCGGCCTAATGGTCGGCTTCGGCGACCATCTGGTGATGAACGGCCTCGATCTTGACCTCTACCGCGGCGAGGTTCTCGGCTTTGTCGGCGCTTCCGGCGCCGGAAAGTCCGTGCTGACGCGAACCATTCTCGGCCTGATCCCCAAGCGCGCCGGCACGATCGAGGTCTATGGGCGCGATCTCGACACGCTCGATGCGGCGGCGCGCGACCTGATCGAGCAGCGCTGGGGCGTGCTTTTCCAGCAGGGCGCGCTGTTCTCCAACCTCACGGTGAAGCAGAACGTTCAAGCGCCGATGCGCGAGCATCTCGGCATTTCGAAGCGCTTGCGGGACGAGCTAGCGATGCTGAAAATCGCGCTGGTCGGCTTGCCGCCGGACGCCGCCGAGAAATACCCGTCCGAACTCTCAGGCGGCATGATCAAGCGCGCGGCCTTGGCGCGGGCGCTGTCGCTCGATCCGGACATTCTGTTCCTCGACGAGCCAACCTCGGGGCTTGATCCGATCGGCGCCGGCGAGTTCGATGAATTGCTCGCCACGCTGCAAAAGACGCTGGGCCTCACCGTGTTCATGGTCACCCATGATCTCGACAGCCTCTACTCGGTTTGCGATCGGGTCGCCGCGCTTGGCCATGGCAAGGTCATCGCGGCCGGGCCGATCGCCGAACTCCTCGAATCCGATGATCCTTGGTTGAAAGCCTATTTTCATGGGAAAAGAGGTTCGGCGCGGGAGGCCGGGCAGGCCGCCCGCGGAGGACTGGCTCGATGACTCGTCAGGCGCGCGGCGGAAACCCATCGGCCCTGGCGGCGGCTTTAAGGTCGTGGCAAGGGGCCTCATGAGAGAAGAGACGGTATGGAGACGCGTGCAAACTATGTCCTGATAGGCGTCTTCACCCTTGCGGTGATCGCCGGCGGATTCCTCTTCGTTCTATGGTTCACGGGGCTCGGCAGGACCACCCAGCACAAGACGTTCGAGATCGTTTTTTCGGGTTCGGTGTCGGGCCTATCGCGCGGCAGCATCGTGAGCTTCAACGGCCTCAGGGTCGGCGAAGTGTCGTCGATCGATTTCCTCCCCGACGAGCCCGGCAGGGTCGCGGCGATGATCGAGATCAACGCGAGGACGCCCGTCAAGACGGATACGGTCGCGCGGCTCGAATCTCAAGGGTTGACCGGCGTCGCCTCGCTTGCCCTGATTGGCGGTTCGAATTCGGCGCGGGAAATAGGGCCCGGCCCGCTTGGCGAGCCCGCAATCATCTACGCCGAGCGTTCCGACTTCCAGAATCTTCTCGACACCGCGCAGCATATCGCGGCCAAGGCGGACGACGTCCTGACCAAAGTCTCGAAGCTCGTCGACGACAACGGCCCCGCGGTCTCCGATACGCTGCATAACGCCGATGCGTTCTCCAAGGCGCTCGCCGACAATGCGGCGGGTGTGAAGACCTTCCTCGCCAGCGTCAGCGATCTCGGCCAAAAGCTCGGCCCGCTCTCCGACAAGCTGCAAGGGCTTTCCGGCGACCTCGACGATCTCGTCAAGGCGGTCGATCCGGCCAAAATTCGCGAGGTCGTCGGCAACGTCGACGCTTTCACCGCGGCGCTTGCCGGGAACAAGGCCAATGTCGACAGCGTGCTTGCCGACGCCGCCGCGCTCGCCAAGAAGCTCAGCGGGTCGGCTGACAAGCTCGACGCGACGCTCGACAATTTCTCGACTTTCTCGGGAACGCTCGCCCACAACAAGGACAATATCGACAGCCTCCTTGCCGACGCGGCCGCGCTTGGCAAGCGGCTTGGCGACACCACCACCAAGCTCGACGCCGCGCTCGACAATATCAACGCGCTCGCCAAATCCGTCGACCCGGATAAGGTCCGCGACGTGGTCGGCAATGTCGATCAGTTCTCGGCGACGCTGGCCGCGAACAAGGCGAATATCGACGGCCTCCTTGCCGACGCCGCGACATTGGCGAAGCGGCTCAACGGCACGTCGGAAAAGCTCGACGCGACGCTTGACCAGATCCACGGCGTCGCCAATTCGCTCGACCGCGCGAAAATCGCCGGCGTGGTGGATGACGTTTCGTCCTTCGCCGACACGCTCAAGGAGAACCGCGGCAACGTTGATCGCACGCTAAAGAACGCCTCCGAGCTCGCCGCCAAGCTGAACAGCTCCGCCGATCAGGTCGACGGCCTCCTTCGCAGCCTGCAAGATTTTATCGGCTCGCCGGAGTCCAAGGGCGCGATCGCCAAGATCGGCGATGCGGCCGGCTCGGTGCGTCAACTCGCCGACGATCTTGACGTGCGCGTGAAGGAGGTCAGCACCGGCCTTGTTCGCTTCTCGGGCTCGGGCCTCCGCGAATATGAAGCGCTGGCCGCCGAGGGTCGGCGCGCGGTCGGCGATCTCGACCATCTGGTGCGCTCGCTTGACCGCAATCCAAGTCAAATCATCTGGGGCGCGAAGCCTGCTTTACCGGAATACCATAGTAGCAGTCAGTGAGCGGCGTTTGACGAGCGTATCGGCGAGGTTGCGTGGGCGGGGCGTCGCGGCGGAGGCGCGCCTTAGCTCCTATGCCGTGGCCATCGCTTTTGCCTTGGCGCTCAGCGCTTGCGCGAGCGCGACGTCCCAGACCTTCGATCTTTCGGCGACGTCGGCGACGGCGCGTGGCCTCAACGCCAAGCTGACGATCGCCGCGACCGCCTCGGTCGATCTCGACAGCAATCGCATCGTGGTGCGCACAGGCGCGGATTCGCTCGCCTATCTTGCCGGCGGGAAATGGTCCGAGCGGCTCCCGGCGCTCGTCCGGAAGCGCCTCGACGAGACGTTTCAGAACGTCAAGACGTCGCGTCCGGCGCCGAAGGACAATGGGCCCGCGCCCGACTATGGCCTCGAAGTCGATATCCGGGCCTTCGAGCTCGACATATCGCAGCAGCAGGCGGTGGTCGAGATTTCGGCGCGGCTTATCTCGACCGCCGGCGGGGTGATCGCGGAGAAGGCTTTCAAAGCGACGGCGCCGGCGAAAGGCGACAGCGGCGAAGCCGCCGCCGCGGCGCTGGACGTCGCGCTTGCCAAGGTGATGAAGCAGATCGTCGGGTTTGTCGCGGGGAAGGTGTAGGGGCGGGTCTTGTCCGGACTCGAACGCATGTGAGACTGGGGAGCCGGCGGCAAGAGAATTTCTCGATCAAGGGACATGTCCTGGCGCACGACATATGAGACCGGCAGTTGAGTGGATTTCCCCATTGAATTTCTCTCGCGCAAAATCGCAGTCAAGAAATCAATGGAGGCCTCACACTGAAAGCAACGCAAAATGCTCGCCAAGCAATCAATGAGAACATGGCGCTGAAACCAGCGCCAGCCTCAGATATGTTTGGACTTCACCCGCGTCGCGAGCCGCATACCTCATGCCCCCAAAGAAATCCGAACTGCCGATCTTGAGCTTCAGCTCGGTCGCGAAATGGGAGAGCTGGCTCGCCCGAGAGCCTCGCTCTTCGCCGGGCCTCTGGGTCAAGTTCGCGAAAAAGGGCGCGTCCGAAAAAACCCTGTCGCGGCAAGAGGCGGTCGACGGCGCGCTGTGCCACGGATGGATCGACGGCCAGCTCAACGCCTTTGACGAAGAGTATTTCCTCGTCCGCTTCACGCCGCGCCGCGCCGGCGGCAAATGGTCCGAGAAAAATCGTCAGCGGGCGGAAAGTCTCGTTGCGGACGGCCGCATCGCGCCGGCAGGGCTTGCCGAGATCGACGCTGCCAAGGCCGACGGCCGCTGGGAGGCGGCCTATCCGCGGCAAAGCGCCGCCGTTGTACCGGACGATCTGAAAAAGGCCCTCGAAGCGAAACCTGCGGCGTTTAAATTCTTCGCCCAGCTCTCGAGCGCCAACCGCTACGCCATCCTGTACCGTCTGCATCACGCCAAAGGCGAGGCGGCGAGAGCGGCCAAGATGAAGCAATTCGTCGCAATGCTCGCCCGCGGCGAGGCCTTCCATCCGCAGCGCGCGAAAGAGAAGTGACCAGCGCTGGAGAGGGATTGCTCGCAGGCGCCATCCTCTCAATGAGAGCGTGGCGCTGAAACCAGCGCCAGTCTCAGGAGCGCAGCGACGAAGCAATCCATTCATAGAGCTCAGCCCTTTGACTGGATTGCTTCGCTTCGCTCGCAATGACTTAAGTGGTTCTATTTCAAAGCAGCATGCTCTAATTCAGCCTTCCCGACGCATGGGCGAGCATCGTATAGACGCGGCCCGATTCCGACAGGAGATAGGCGCGCGATTGCGATCCGTCGCGATCGTCGCGCCCGATCTTGGCGAGCAGCCGTTCGAACTCTTCCGTGTAGCGCGTCACCGTATCGCGAAACTGCGTATCGGCTTTGCAGCGCCGGCGGATTTCGTCGAAGGTCTGCTGGCCTTGCGGCGTATAGAGCCGGCGCGAAAAGGCGTTGGTGTCGCCGTTGCGCCAGCGATCCCACATTTCCGCCGCCGTGTCAGGATCGATCAAACCCGCGATGTCGAGGGAGATCGCCTCGAGCGCGTCGACATTGGGCTTGGCGGCGACGCCGTTCGGGGGTCCGGCTTCGTCGCGCGAGGCGCGCGAGAGAAGATCGGAGAGCCAGCCGACCTGAGCGCGTTCCTGAGTCGCCACGCCAGGTCTGCCGGCGGACCTTCCCCGCGGCTGCTCCTGCAAATTCGGCTCGGCCAGCGCGCGGCGCGGCTCGGCGGCGCGCGGACCGTCCAAGGCGCGGGAGGCGGCCGGCGAAGGCCCGGGCTCGGCCGTATCGAAGGGCGAGCCGGAACGCGCGACGATTTCGGCAAGCTCGTTCAGCGCCTTGATTTGATCGCCGACGACGCGGCGCATCGCCGCGGCTTGCTCGCTCGTCTCGCGCGGCAGTTCGAGCACGCCGCGCTGCAGCTCCTGCCGCGTCGCCTCGAGTTCGCGCGAGATATCGAGAGCCGTGGCGCGCATGTCCGCGGCCGATTGCTTGAAGCGCTCGTTGGCGAGATTCATGATCGCCGACAATTGCGCATTGGCCTGCTCGTAGGTCGTCTGCAAAGCAGCCGACGTCCGCTCACGCTCCTTGACCGCGCTGTCGCGGATGGTCTCGAAATGGCTGTTGGCCGCGCTTGCCGCGCCGCTCGCCGCCTGCGCGAGCGAGGCGTGAACCTCGCGCGCGCGCGCGTGCGCGCGGCTCAGCGAATCCTCGACGGTCGCGGTGAAGGAATGGAGGAGATTTTCGAAAGCGTCGCTCTTGGCGCCGACCTCGTTCACCAGCTTCGCCAGGCTTTCGCGCCGCCGCTCCAGCGCCGCGTCGATCTCGGCTTGGGTCGAAGCAAGATCATGCGTGGTGCCGGCGAGCGTGTTGGCGTGCACCGCCAGCCGGTCGGCGAGCGCGCTCGCTTCTTGCTGCGTTGTCGCCGAAGCGCGGGTCAGGGCGACGATCTGCGATGAGATCGCGCCGAGCGCGCGTTGGAACTCGCCGACCTGATCGGTGAGCTTGCCTTGGATCGCGTCGAGCTCGCCGCTCGCCGAGCCGACGCTGCGCTCCAATGTCGAGCTCGTCGCGCCGAGCTTGTCGACCACCTGGATGAGCTCATTGCGCAGCTTGTCGCCGGCGCCCGCCAGCGCGCCGAGGGTCTGGCGCGCGCTGCGGTCGAGGGCCTGGTTCAGCGCCTCGCCAGACTGGCCGATCTCGCGGCGAAGCTGATCGGTCAAGCCGCTCACCGCCTGCGTCGCAGATGTCGAGGCCTCCTCGACCGCCGCGCGCAATGCGCTGGCCGAGGCTTGGACTTCCGAGCTGATCTGCCCGGTCAGTCCGCCGAGCGATTCCAAGGACGTCTCGGCGCCGGCGTGGATCGAAGCGATCAGATCGTCGCTGCGTCTCGACAGGAGATTGATGAGTTGCGTCGTCCGCTGCTCGAAAGCCTGCGACGCGCGCTCGCCGACATTGGCGAGCTCCGTCGACGCCTCGGCGCCGCGCGCGCCGATGCGCGCGACAAAATCGGCGCCCTTGCCGTCGATGACGGCGCGCAGCTCGTCGATCTGTCCCGACAGGGTCTTGCTGAATCCGCTGCCATGGGTCGCGAAGGCCTGGTCGAGATTGGCGAGCGCATTCGTCATGGTCGCGCTCATGTCCTTGGCGCGCGAGGAGAGTTTCTCGTCGAGCGTCTTAAATATGCCCTCGAGCGGGCCAACCACGCGATCCTGCATGCGCTCGACGCTCTCGCTGAGCGAGCCGCTGAGCGCGATGAGATTGCCGCCGAGAGTCGCGTTGATCTCGCGGGCCTGGCCCGAAAGAGCTTCGGTAAGCGTCGCCGCGCGCGTCTCCAAGATCGAGCCGATTTCGCCGGACTTGGCGTCCAAAGCGCCGACGAGCTGGCGGCCGCCTTCGCTCATCGCCCGCGCGATGTCGATGGTGCGCTGAGCGAGAGTCTCGTTGAGGCCCCGCGCTCGCGCCTCCAAGCCATTGTCGACCCGGTCCAGAAGGTGCTCCAAGGTCTTGGCGATTTCCTTGGCGCGCAGGTCGGTGTGATCCTCGACCGCTCTGAGATTGCTCTCGAACTGCGCCATCGATTCGGCGTTGCGCTGCGCCAAGCGTTCGTCGAGCGCTGGTCCCTGTACGGTGAACGTCTGTTCGATCGCGGCCAAGCGGCCGGCGATCTTGGCCGCGAGCTCATCGCCGCGCCGCAGTACCGTCGCGTCAATGCCGCCGAGTCCCTCGCTCATCGCCTGGTCGAGATGCTGCGCATGCGAGGAGAGCGCGCGCTCGACGCTCGCATGATGGCCGGCGGACGTGGTCTCGAATTCCGCAAGGCGGGACGCCGAGGTTTCCTCGAAACGCTGCGCGTGTTGGGCGAGCCGGCGCTCGATTTCGTCGCCGCGCGAGGCCATGGACGCGTCGAGTCCGCCCAATCGCTCGTTCATCGTATCGTCGATGCGCTGCGCGTGCGAAGAAAGAACGCGCTCGACATTCGCATGATGGCCGGCCGTCGCGGTCTCGAATTCGGCAAGACGGGCCGCCGAGGTTTCTTCGAAACGCTGCGCGTGCGCGCCGAGCCGGCGCTCGATTTCGTCGCTGCGCGAGGCCATGGTCGTATCGATGCGATTGAGCTTCTCGCTCATCGCGTCCTCGAAGCGCTGACTGTGCGACGCCATGGACGCGTCGATGCCGCCGAGCTTCTCGCTTAGGGTGTCGTCGAGGCGCTGACTGTGGGACGCCATTGTCGCATCGATGCCGCCGAGCTTTTCGCTCAGGGTGTTCTCGAGGCGCTGCCCGTGCGAGGTCATGGTCGCATCGATGCCGCCGAGCTTCTCGCTCAGGGTGTTCTCGAGGCGCTGCCCGTGCGAGGTCATGGTCGCATCGATGCCGCCGAGCTTCTCGCTCAGGG
>DATGHD010000346.1:0-4497 GCA_035308145.1 Roseiarcus sp. | reverse complement strand
TCGCCATCGAGGCTAGAATCGCGGCAAAGCGCCCGATCCGCGCGATCACGCGACCCCGAGCTTCTTCTGCAGACTCGTCGAGGACGTCGTATATTGGAACAGGAGCTTCTTGTCTGGATAAACGTAACGATGGGCTTTCTGCGCGGCGAGCGCCGCCTCGTGAAAGCCTGAGAGGATCAGCTTCAGCTTGCCCGGGTACGTATTGATGTCGCCGATAGCGAAGACGCCAGGCGCGCTGGTCTCGAATTTCTCGGTGTCGACCGGGATGAGATTTTCGTGAAGATTGATGCCCCATCCGGCGATCGGCCCGAGCTTCATCGTCAGGCCGAAGAACGGCAGCATGTCGTCGGTCGGATGATCGAAGATGCTGCCGTCTTCGCCGCGAATGGTCGCGGCATGGAGCTGGCCGCCCTCGCCCTTCAGGCCGGTCACCTGGCCGAGAATAAAGTCCATCTTGCCGGCGGCGACGAGCTCGCGCATCGCGTTGACCGAATGGGGCGCGGCGCGGAACGCGTCGCGACGATGAAGGAGCGTGATCCTCTCGGCGACGGGATGGAGATTTAAGACCCAGTCGAGCGCCGAGTCGCCGCCGCCGACGATCAAGACCTTGCGTCCGCGAAACCGCTCGATTTTGCGCACCGCATAGTGCACGCTTTTGCCTTCGTACGCATCGATGCCGGCGATCGGCGGCTTCTTAGGCTGGAACGAGCCGCCGCCGGCCGCAATGATCACGACTTTGGCCTCAAAAGTCTTCTCGGCGTCCGTCCTTACGCGGTACAACGGATGCTCGGCCGTGCCGAGCGTTTCCAACCCCTCGACCATCTCGCCGAGATGGAACGTCGCGCCAAAAGGTTTGATCTGGATCAGCAGGTTGTCGACGATCCCCTGGCCGGTCACGATCGCGAAGCCCGGAATGTCGTAGATCGGCTTTTCCGGATAGAGCTCCGCGCATTGGCCGCCAATCTTCGGCAGGATGTCGATGAGATGGGCCTTGATGTCGAGGAGGCCGAGCTCGAATACCGCGAAAAGCCCAATCGGCCCTGCGCCGACGATGACGGCGTCCGTCTTGATGATCTCGTTCATGAAGAGATGGTCCCGATTTATTGTCGCCGCGCGTTGCCGTCTCAGCCCTGTCGCGGCGGCGTCGTAACGGTCAACCCGTCAAGCGCCGGCGTCACTTTAATCTGACAGGAGAGGCGCGAGTTCGGCCTGACTTCGAAGGCGAAGTCGAGCATATCCTCTTCCATTTGCTCAGGCTTGCCGACGACCTCCATCCATTCTGGATCCACATAAACATGACAGGTCGCGCAAGCGCAGGCGCCGCCGCATTCCGCTTCAATGCCGGGCACGCCTTCGCGCAGCGCCGTCTCCATGACGGTCGAACCTTGCTGCGCCTCGACCGTCCGGGAGCCGCCCTCAGTGTCCTTATAGGTAATGCGGATCATCGAGCGTCTTTATCCTTTGCCGCCGCCGTCGCGTTTTGGGGGAACCCGCGCTTATTGCGTCGCGGGAACTGATAAGGGGGCCTTCATAAGGCCTGATGCGCGGAAGAGGAAGGCGGGCGAAGGCCGCGCGGCTTGCCCCTTAAGACGATCGGCCTTAGGCGATCAGCTTGACGATGGCGCTGCGGGCTTCGTCAACGGCCCTGCCGAGATCGGCGAGCGCGGCGGCAGTCGCGGGCGGCGAAGCCGATCCCGCGCAGAGCGCTTCGAGCCGGGCAGCCTTGCGGGCCACCCGCTCGGCGCCGACCGCCAGGGCCGACCCTTTGAGGGTGTGAGCGAGATCAGACGCGGCTTTGCGGTCCGCGCCCGCCCGGATCAGCTGGGCGACGATCCGAGCGGACTGGCGTTCGAACATCTCAAGCAATTCAGATTCAAGTTCTTGGTCGCCTAGACTTTGCCGGGCGAGGCGGACCAGGTCTATGATCGGCGCCGCCGAATCGTCGGCCGGCCGGGATGCGACGCTATTTTCCTTTGAATCATAATCGCTTGCCGCGATTGCGCCCATCGCCGTTAAGCTCCAAGTCGCGCGGCGGCGCCTCAAGTTTAGAGGCGTTGAGGCGAAGAAATCTTCACGCTAGCCGGCGTTTCGCCATGGTCGCCGGTCACGGTTACTGAAGCGTTAACGACGTTTGTGGATCGAAAAGGCCAAATGTTTCAAACTTGCCTCGCAATCGGTAGACTGCTGTTGGTTAATTGACCTCATGCGCGTCGCCTCGAGGCCCTATTTGACGACGCCGCATTTCGGGCCGATTCAAGCCGTGGCTTGGCCTGGAAAGCGCGAAAAAGGCGGGATCAATGGTTCAACAGACTAAGGCTCAAGACGCCGTCGCCGCCGCTATGTCGGCGATCGAAGAGGCCTTGAACATGTCGGTGGCCGACGCCGCGGCGGCGGCCAAGGCCGCCGAAGAGCCTGTCGAAGCGAAAGGCGTTCAGCCGGTCAAACCGCTGCCCAACATCGTCGAAGCGCCGGCGTCGATCGAGCCGCGCACGCTGCCGCCGCCGATCAAGCCGCCGCAAAGCAAGGTCGAGCCTAACCCGCCGCCCTTCAGCGCCCCGGCTCAGACGGCCGAGCCGGCGCCGGCGGCCGCTTCGCCCGCGTCGACCGGTTTGCCGCCGTCAGCGGCCCCGGCCAACGACGATCGCGCCAGCGTCGGCCAACTCCTGTTGGCGTTCCAAAGCCGACCGGCAAGCCGAGCGCCGGTGATCGCCGCCGCGCTCGCCTCGGCGGTCTGGATCGCGTTGTTCGCCGCTTTTCTGGTCGAGCATTATTCGGGGGCCGAACCCGGCGTTCTGACAAGCCGCGAGTTTTGGCTGAGGCCCGAGATCGCGCTCGCCTTGATCGCGGCGGTCGGGCCGGTTCTCTTCTTCTTCACCCTTGCCGCCCTGACGCGGCGCGCGCAGGAGATGCGCAGCGCGGCTCGTTCGATGAGCCAAGTCGCGATGCGTTTGGCCGAGCCCGAGACCGTTGCGACCGAACAAGTCGTCACGCTCTCGCAGGCGATCCGGCGCGAAGTCGCCTCGATGGGCGATGGCATCGAGCGCGCGCTGGCGCGCGCCTCTGAATTAGAGATGCTGGTGCGCGGCGAGGTCTCCAACCTTGAACGCTCCTATTCGGACAATGAACGGCGCATTCGGGCGTTGATCAGCGAAATGGCCGATCAGCGCGAGGCGATCGTCGCGCAAGGCGGCAAGGTTCGCGCCGCCATCGCCGGCGCCCATCAAGGCATCGCCGCCGATCTCGACAGCGCTTCCGATCGGATCGGCGAGCGGATCGCCGGCGCCGGCCAAAGCTTGATCGGGGCGCTCGGCTCGACCGCCGAGGGCGTCGCGATCACCCTGGAGCGCACCGGCGCGGAGACCATCGACCGGATCGGCGGCCAGGGCGCTCAAATGCGCGAATCGCTCGCCGCGCTCGGCGCCGAAGTCGCCAACCGCTTGAACCAGGCGTCGGAACAAAGCGCTTCGGCGCTGCTCGACCGCGTCGGCGACATTGACAGGCGCATCCGCGGCACCGGCGAAGCGCTGACCGCCGATCTCGTCACCCGCGGCGATGACTTGATCAGCAGGCTCGACGCCGCAGGCGGCCGCGTAGCCGACGGGATGGTCGGCCATGGCGAGAGCCTGATCGACCGGCTGACGCAGAGCAGCGAGGCTTTGACGGCCGCCTTCGGCGCCCGCTCGGAAAGTATCGTCGCCCGGTTCGAAGGCGGCGGCGCGCGCATCGCCGAAACGATCCTCGACCGCGGCGAAAGCCTTGTCTCGCGCCTCGCCGACACGACGGATCGGATGCACAAGACCGTGACCGTGAGCGGCGAAGCGCTGAGCAACCGCCTTGCCGGCGCGCACGACCAATTGGCGACGACGCTCGGCGAGCGCGCCGATCAAGCGCAGCGTATGCTTGATGAATCAGCCGCCGCATGGACCGCGCAATTCGACGCGCGCCAAGCCGCCCTGCAGATCGCGCTCGATCGGCATTCCAGCGAATTCAGCGCGCGTTTCGACGACACCGCTCAGCGCACCGTCGCGGCGATCGCCGACAACAGCGCCTCTATGCACGAGCGCCTCGCCACCACGGCAAGCGATTCAATCGCCAGGATGGACGAGCAGGCGAACCGCCTCAGCGATCGTTTCGCCGCCAGCGCCGGCGAGGCCGTGGCCGCCATCGCCATCCATGGCGAAAGCGTCAATGAGACGCTGAACACGCGGCTCGCCGGTTTCGAACAGACCTTCTCGGACCGCGGCGGCGCGCTGGTTTCCGCTATCGCAGAACAGGCCAGCCGCCTCACCCAGCAAGTCGAGACGCTCGACAAGCTGGTCGGCCAAAGCGGCGAAGGGTTCATCGAGCGCGTCGGCGCGCATGCCGAGCGCCTCACCGCCCATATCGACCAGCACATCAGCGCCTTCGACTCGACGATCGCCTCGCGGGGCGAGGACATCGACCGGCGGCTTGCCGAGCACGGTCAGCGCTTCGAGGAGACGTCGGCGACCCGTCTTG
>DATGHD010000345.1:0-4130 GCA_035308145.1 Roseiarcus sp. | reverse complement strand
GGCGCCGAGATCGCTCAGTGGCCGGCTTCGGTACGCAAGGCGTTGGCGGTTTAAGCGCGCTATCCTCCCCCGCTGTCGCGGGCGAGGATGCGCCTTGCGCTTCGCCGATGGGAGAGTTGGCTTAAGCCGTGCCGCCGGCGTCCACCGTCATCACCGCGCCGGTGATGTTCCGCCCGGTTTCGCCGATCAGGAACGCCGTCATTTCCGCGATGTCCTCGACCGCGGCAAGGCGCTTCAGCGCGCTGCGGTCGGCGATGCGCTTGCGCTGGTCGCCGGCAAGGCCTTGCGTCATCGCAGTATCGATGAATCCCGGCGCGACCGCGTTCACGGTGATGCCGAGCTTGCCGACTTCGCGCGCCAGCGATTTGGTGAAGCCGACCATCGAGGCCTTGGTCGCACCATAGGCGGCAAGGCCGTTGTAGCCGGTCGAGGCGACGATCGAGGCGAGATTGACGATACGGCCGCGCCCTTCCGACATCATGCCGCGCACGACATATTTCGTCAGAATGATCGGCGAGAGGCAGTTGAGACGCAACAAGGTCTCGATGTCTTTGTCCGGCATCGTCGCGAGCAAGCCTTCGACGCTCATCGCCGCATTGTTGACCAGCGCGTAGATCGGTCCGTGGCGTCGGCGTAAAGTTTGCGCGAAGGCCGGTATCGCCTTGACATCCGCCAGATCGAAAGTCTCGAAGCAGATCGCGCCGGCGGCCTTGGCGCGGGCTTCTTCGACCGCCGCGGCGAGCTCCTTCGTCCCCGAACGCGCTACCGCGATCGCGCGATAGCCGCCGGCCGCGAGCTTCTTGGCGATGGCGAGGCCGATGCCGCGGCTGGCGCCGGTGACGACGACATTATCCATTGCGCGCCAGCTTTCCCGTCGCGGTCATCGCCAGCTTCGGCACGAAGCGGATCATCGCCGGCACTTTATACGGCGGCAGCCGCGCGCGGCAGGTCGCGAGAATGTCCTCGCGAATGTCGGCCTCGCCGCCCTCATAACCGTCGAGCACGACGTCGGCCACGACCAGCGCGCCGGTGATCGGATTGGCGCGCGCCTTGACGAGGGACATGCGCACGCGGTCGTGCAGATTGATGACCGCTTCGACCTCTTCAGGATGGACTTTCGCGCCGCCGACATTGATCACGCCGCCGCGCCGGCCCGCGAAGAAGCAGCGATCGCCGCGGATCTCGACCATATCGCCGGTGTCGACGAAACCATCAGCGTCACGCAAAGGCGCTGCGCCCGCGCCGATATAGGATCGCGCGACGCGCGGCGAGCGGATGCGCAACGAGCCGTCCTCGATCTTCATCGCGACGCCGCCGGCGCCTTCGCCAAGGAACGACAGAGGAAAGCCCGAGCGCTCGTCTGTGACTTCGAAGGCGACGCCGGCCTCGGTCGAAGCATAGGCGTGGCCGATCCGCGCTTGCGGATAGAGTTCTCTTAAGTTCGCCAACACCGCGTCATCGGCGATCTCGCCGGAAAGGCGCACATAGGAAGGCGCAAATCGCTTCGCCGCGTTGCTCATCAACACGCGGCGCCAATGCGAGGGCGTGCCGGAAATGTGAGTGACGCCCCGTCGGGCGAGGCGCTCCAAATGCTCTTCCAGCGCTTCGCCCGGGCTCGTCAAGGTGAGCGAGCCGCCGCCAAGGACGCCGCGGAAGAAAATCTGCAAGCCGCCGTAGCGCCGGATGTCATAGAACGTCGCCCAGTTCGGCGCCGCGCCATTCTGCTTGGCGCCGGCGAAGGCCCCGGCAAGGCTCTGAAGATCATGCAGCGCCGCCTTGGGGACGCCGGTGGTGCCGGAGGTGAGCAAGGCCCATTCGGTCGGCCGCATTTCGGCCCTCCGAGGCGGCGCAGCCTGCAGCGGCAGCCGGCAGGGCGCGGCGATGGCGAAATGGTCGAGCTTCGCCGGCGGGGCGGCGCCGTCATAGACGATGGCGTCGGCCTCCGTGACGCGGGCGACCGCGCGAAGCGTCGACCAATCGAGGTCGGACGGGCAGAGCGTCAGACGGCGCGCCAGGCCGTCGAGCTCGATCAGCGCCGCGGCGGTCTGCAATTGATCGCCGGCGAAGATGAGGACGCTCCGGTCCGCCAATTGATCGCGAGCGCCGCTAAGGCTCGTCGCCGCGAAAAGATCGGCGGGGCGGAGGGATTGATCGGCCGTCGCAATGTCGCGATGAGGCCGGTTGTCGCGGCCAATAAGGTCGATCAGCGAGGCGTCAGGCGGCCGCATTTTCGTAGAACTTGACGAACTCGCCGAAAGTTACGGGAAAGCGGCCATCCTCGGAGTTTGCGAAAGGATCGACGCCGACGGTGTCTTCGAGGCGCGCCACCAAAATCGCAAAGCACAGCGAATCGAGCCCGGACTCGAGCAGCGGCAGATTGTCGGCGAGAGGCGCCAGAGTTTTCTTCTGTTCTTTGGCGATTTTCTCGACTTCCGAGACGATTGTTAACCTAACAGACATGAGAGCGGCCATAGCATTTGTGCCTCGCGAGGCACCCTATTATTTTCGCGGCAGTTACGTCGAACTGTTTGAATTAACGGTAAATCCGAGTGACGATTTCGCCCCGCAATCAAGTAAAATGCCGTCAGATCGAGGATGGCGACCGCGAGGCCGTCGTCGATTGCCTGACGCGCGGCTTCCCGCGTCGTTCGCGGGCCTATTGGGTCGCCGCGCTCGATCGCCTGGCCCATCGTCCGCCGCTCGCCGACTATCCGAAGTACGGACTTCTGGTCGAATGCCAGGCCAAAGTCGTCGGCGTTCTCTTGCAGATATTCTCGCGCCGCGGCGAAGGCGAAGACGCCCCGGTCTTCTGCAACCTTTCCAGTTGGTGCCTCGATCCGGGCTTTCGCGGCTTCGCCATCATGCTCAATGCGCGGGCGACGGCGCGGAAAGAGGTGACGTACCTCAATGTCTCGCCGGCGCCGCATACTTGGAGGGGCATCGAGGCCTTAGGGTTTCGGCGCTATTGCGAGGGACATTTCGTCTGCGCGCCGGTCATGTCCTTGCCAAAAGATCGCGGCGTCCGCGTCAGGACCTTCGCCGAGCATGCGCCAGAGGCGGCGCGGCTCTCCGCGCGCGAGCGGGAAATATTGGCTGAGCATGCGGCGCTCGGCTGCCGATCGCTCGTCGTCGCGGCCGGAGAAACAGCGCATCCTTTCGTTCTTGCGCCGCGGAGAATTCTGCACGGCCTCATCCCCTGCCATCAGCTTATCTATTGCCGGGACGTAGCGGATTTCTCGCGTTTCGCCGGCCCGATCGGCCGCTATCTCCTGGCGCGCGGCGGCTTGATCTGTCTCGTCGACGCCAATGGCCGGGCGCCCGGCCTCGTCGGAACCTATCTCTCGGGACGCGGCCCCAAATATTTCAAGGGGCCGGGCCGGCCGAACCTCGGCGATCTCAGCTTCACGGAATTTGCGATTTTCGGGCATTGAGGGGCTGGGCTTTGGGTTGCGTTTCCTCGCGTCATTGTGAGGCGCCCGAAGGGCGACGAAGCAATCCAGGAACCGCCGAGATTCCTCGATTGCTTCGTCGCTTCGCTCCTCGCAATGACGATCTGAATCGCGCCGCTCCGCGCTGACGAGTCGGCGCCGTACCGTCGTCGCTCGCACGAGACTCGCGCCGATTCCCGGCGCCACGTCCTCATTGATCTCTTGGCGAGTATTTTGCGCGAGAGAAATTCAAACTCAAGGACGATGCGCGAAGCGCATCGCCGCCGGAGGCGGTCGCCTTTGGCGATCCTTGACTTTGAATTTCTCTCGCGCTTTCGCTCCGCCAAGAACTCAATGAGGAGATCCAACTCGTCGTAGTCTCTCCAAGTGAGGCGACCTCCGTCGCGCGTGCAAGACGATGACGCGCTCTCCGTCCTCGGCTATGCTGCTTGCGCCTATTCGTCCACGAGCGCGGCGCTTAAGCATGACCGATCACGAAAAGCCGACGACCGAACAAGATCGCCCGGTCCCGGACGCCGAGCTCGGCATCCTACAGCGCCGCCGCATCGAGGCGGCGATCATCAAGCCGATCTATGACGAGATGCGCCAGGCGATCGGCGAGGAAAAGGCCAGGGAAATCCTCCGCCGCGCGATCCGGCAGGCCGCGATCGAAGCGGGCAAGGACGTCGCCGCCAAGACGCC
>DATGHD010000344.1:0-2459 GCA_035308145.1 Roseiarcus sp. | reverse complement strand
ATCGCGAGCGGCTGGATTACGAGCTGCGGACGATCATCGAGATGGGTTTTGCCGGCTATTTCCTGATCGTCGCCGATTTCATCCAGTGGGCGAAGCGGCAGGGCATTCCGGTCGGCCCGGGGCGCGGCTCCGGGGCGGGCTCGGTGGTCGCTTGGGCGCTCACCATCACCGATCTCGATCCGCTGCGCTTCGGCCTGCTCTTCGAGCGGTTCTTGAACCCCGAGCGCGTGTCGATGCCGGATTTCGACATCGATTTCTGCCAGGACCGGCGCGACGAGGTGATCGCCTATGTGCGTCAACGCTATGGCGCCGACCGCGTCGCCCAGATCATCACCTTCGGCTCGTTTCTGGCGCGCGGCGTGTTGCGCAATGTCGGCCGCGTGCTCGAAATGCCGCTCGGCCAGGTCGATCGGCTGGCCAAGCTCGTGCCGCAAAATCCGGCCAAGCCCGTCACGCTGAAACAGGCGGTGGCCGACGAGGCGCGCCTGAGCGAAGCGGCGGCCGCCGACGAGCGCGTCGCCAAAATGCTGGACATCGCCGAAAAGCTGGAGGGGCTTTACTCCAACGCCTCGACCCATGCGGCGGGCGTCGTCATCGGCGATCGGCCTTTGGTCGAATTGGTGCCGCTCTATCGCGATCCGAAATCGACGATGCCGGCGACGCAATTCAACATGAAATGGGTCGAGCCCGCCGGCCTCGTCAAGTTCGATTTTCTCGGCCTCAAGACGCTGACGGTCTTGCAAAAGGCGGTCGCGCTTCTCGCGCGCCGCGGCGTCGCGGTGGCGCTCTCGATGATCCCGCTCGACGACAAGAAGACTTACGACATGCTCGGCCGCGGCGAGACGGTCGGCGTGTTCCAGGTGGAATCAGGCGGCATGCGCAAGGCCCTGGTAGAGATGCGCGCCGACCGGTTCGAGGACTTGATCGCGCTGGTCGCCTTGTACCGTCCCGGGCCGATGGCCAATATCCCGACCTATTGCGCGAGAAAGCTCGGCCAGGAACGGGTCGAATATCTGCATCCGAAGCTCGAGCCGATCCTGCGCGAGACCTTCGGCGTCATCGTCTACCAGGAACAGGTGATGCAGATCGCCCAAGTGTTCTCGGGCTACTCGTTCGGCGAAGCGGACATGCTGCGCCGGGCGATGGGCAAGAAAATCAAGAAGGAGATGGATGCGCAGCGCGGGCGCTTCGTCACCGGCGCCGTCGAGCGCGGCCTGTCGAAGGCCGACGCCGACACTATTTTCGACGCCTGCGCCAAATTCGCCGAATATGGGTTCAACAAGTCCCATTCGGCGCCCTACGCGCTGCTGACCTATCAAACCGCCTATCTCAAGGCGAACTATCCGGTCGAGTTCCTGGCAGCCTCGATGACGCTGGATAAATCCAACACCGACAAGCTCGCGGAGTTTCGCGCCGAGGCGCAAAGGCTCGGCGTCAGCGTCGAGCCGCCCTCGATCAACAAGTCCGGCGTCGATTTCGACGTCCAGGCGGGGGCCGGCGAGGCCCTGTCGATCCGCTATGCGCTTTCGGCGATTAAGGGCGTCGGCGAAGCGCAGGCCGAAGGTCTCGTCGCCGCGCGGGGCGAAAAGCCCTTCGCGTCCCTCGCCGAGATGGCGCAGCGGCTCGATCCGCGCCTCGTCAACAAGAAGGCCTTGGAGAGCCTTGCCGCCGCCGGCGCCTTCGACGAGATCGAGCCGGACCGCGCCCGCGCCTTCGCCAGCGTGGAGCCGGCCCTCGCTATCGCCCATCGCGCGCTTGATGAAAAGGCGATGGGGCAGGACGGGCTTTTCGGCGACGTCGCGGCCGCGCCGCTGATCGTCAGGGCGCCGCCGTGGTCGGCGACCGATCGGCTTCGTCGCGAATTCGAGGCGGTCGGCTTCTTTCTCTCGGGCCATCCGCTCGAAGCCTATGGCGCGGCCTTAAAGCGCCTCAGGGTCGAGCGCTGGACGGATTTCGTCGCCAATGTCCGGCGCGGCGCGACCTCGGCGCGGCTCGCCGCCAGCGTCATTGATCGCACCGAGCGGCGCACCAAGTCAGGCTCGAAAATGGGCGTGGTGCAGTTCTCCGATCCGAGCGGACAGTACGAAGCGGTGATTTTCCAGGAGGGCTTGAGCCAATATCGCGATCTCCTCGAAAAGGGCTCGGACGTGCTGGTGACGCTGCAAGGCGCTGTCGAGGGCGAGGACGTGCGCGCCCGCATCGCTTCCGTCGAGCCTTTGGCGGAAGCGGCGGCGCGCAACCAGAAGGGCCTGAGGATATTCGTTCGCGACGAGGGGCCGCTTCCCTCGATCGCCGAGCGCCTGCGCGCCAAGGGCGAGGGCGAAGTCTCGCTCATCGTCATGCTCGGCAAGCAGGAAGGCGAGGTCGAGATCAGGCTCCCCGGCCGCTTCGCGGTGTCGGCGGCGATCGCCGGCTCGTTGAAGAGCGTCGAAGGCGTGGTGGCGGTGGAGCATTTGTAG
>DATGHD010000343.1:0-14955 GCA_035308145.1 Roseiarcus sp. | reverse complement strand
ACACCGAAGTCTCCCGTTGCGATACGTCCAGCCCGACATAATGCCTCATGACGATCTCCCGATTCCGCGATTGCAGCGGTCGATCGTAGCCCGCCCTGCCGCAGGACATGAGCTCCGACCCGCAATTACGTCATCGTGCACAAATGGCCGAAGCGTTGACCATGCATGAACGGGTTGCGCGCGCCGAGCGGCGCCGCGCGATCATCGCCATGCTGGAGCGCGTGCAAATCAGCGATCCCGAGCGCGCCCTCGGCGCTTGGCCGCATGAATTTTCAGGCGGGATGCGCCAACGCATCATGCTCGCTTCCGTCATGTTGCTCAAGCCGAAGCTGCTCATCGCCGACGAGCCGACCACCGCGCTCGATACGCTGAGCCAACGCGAAGTTCTCGATCTCATGGTCGAACTCGCCCGCGATCACGGAACCGCGGTGATGTTGATCACCCACAATCTCGGTCTCGTCGGGCGCTACGCCCAACGCGCGATCGTGATGCGCCGCGGCAGGCTGGTCGAGCAAGGCGCGGCGCGCGCGTTGCTCAGCGCGCCGCGCGACGCCTACACCAAAGCTTTGGTTGACGCGCTGCCGCGCCGCAGTCCGCGCCGGGATGCGCCGAGCCGCAGCGATCCGGTGATCGCTGCGCGCAATCTGTCCGTACTTTATCGCGGCCGGCGTCTTTTGTTCGGGCGGCGGCGGGATCGCCTTGCGGTCGACGCCGTCAGCCTCGAGGTCAAGGCTGGCGAGGTTGTCGCCGTGGTTGGCGGCAGCGGCAGCGGCAAAACAAGTCTCGGCCGCGCCTTGCTTGGCCTCGCGCCTATCGTCGGCGGCCATATTTTAGTGCACGGCGCAAGCCTCCTCGGGGCCAATCGGACGACGCGGCGCAGAGCGAGGCTCGCGTGCCAGCTCATCTTCCAAGACCCTCATTCTTCGCTCGATCCGCGTATGCGCATCGCTGCGATCGTCGGCGAACCTTTGCGGCACACGCCGGACCTTACCGCCGGGGAGCGAACAAGGCGCATCGATGAAGCGCTCGACCAGGTCGGCCTCGCCGGATATGGCGGCCGCTTTCCTCATGCGCTCTCAGGCGGGCAACGCCAACGAGTGGCGATCGCCCGGGCGATCATCCGCCGGCCAGCCTTCGTCGTGGCGGACGAGCCGGTCTCCTCGCTCGACATGACGGTGCAAAAGCAGGTGATCGACCTCTTCCGCATGCTGCAGAGGCGGCATGGATTTGCCTGTCTCTTGATCTCGCACGATCTCGGAGTCGTCGGCGAACTCGCCGACCGCGTCATCGTGATGCAATCGGGCCGCTTCGTCGAACAAGGATTTGTCGACGAAGTCCTGGACCAGCCGCGCCATCCCTATACGCGCGCGCTGATCGAAGCGACGCCAACGCTCGATTTGGCGACGCCTCGCGCCCATGCGCCAAACCTCGTCAGCCTGGGGAGCTCAACATGAGATGCTTGCGATCATTTTCCACTCTCGTCGCTTTCGCGCTTACTTTCGCACTCGCCGTCGCAACGATCGCTTCCGCCCGGGCGGAGACGGCGCTGCGGACGCTGATCTCGACCGACATTCGCGGCCTCGCGCCCGGCACCGGCCCCGACTTCGCCACCGGAACCGTGCTGCAGCAGATCTATGAAGGCCTTGTCGCCTGGCGCAGCGACGGCACGGTCGCGCCGATGCTCGCCAAGTCGATCGACGTGTCGCCCGATGGGTTGGCTTACACTTTCACCATTCGCGACGGCGTCAAGTTCCATAACGGCGCGCCGCTAACGTCAAAAGAAGTCGTCTGGACCTGGAAGCGCTTCCTCGACCCCGCGAACAATTGGTCTTGCCGCGCCAACTTCGACGGAACGCGACAGATCCACATCGTCTCGGTCGAGGCCAAGGACGATATGACCGTCGTGTTCCGGCTGGAGAAACCCGCCGGCGCCCTGCTGACCATGATGGCGCGATCGGATTGCGACAGCACGGGAATCGCCCATCCGGATTCCGTCGACGCCAACGGCGCATTTACCCGCGCGATCGGCACTGGACCCTTCCGCCTCGCCGAGTGGAAGAAAGGCGAATATGTCGAGCTCGAGCGATTCGCCGACTATGCTTCGCGGCCCGAACCGACCGACGGGCTCGCCGGCGGCAAGAAAGCTCTTGTCGATAAGCTGCGCTTTCTGATCATTCCTGACCAATCGAGCGCAAAGCTCGCCCTGCAATCCGGGGCGCTCGACGTTTTCTGGGACATACCCGGCGATTTCGCCCGCGACCTTGCTTCGGACAAGAATATTAAGATCGTGGTTTCGCCAGTCGCGGGCACAAACAATATCGTGATGGAGACGACCGACCCCGTTCTGAAAGATGTCCGCATGCGCCGCGCGATCGCGGCGGCGTTGGATACAGCCGCGCTGCGCGAGGCGCTTACGGCGGGCTTCGGCAAGGCGGGCGGTTCCTTGATTACGCCGACCAGCGCCTATTACGGGGAGGTCGAACGCGCCGGCAATGTTTACGATCTCGAAGCAGCGAAGCGCCTTCTCGCCGAGGCCGGATACAAAGGCGAGAAGATAACGATAACGACGAACGCCCAATATGGAAGGATGCACGACACCGCCGTTTTGGCGCAGGCGATGCTGCAAGCGGCCGGAATCAATGCCGAAGTCGATGTCGTCGATTTCGCCAAACAATACGATCGCTATTACAAAGGCGCGTTTCAGCTTATGACCTGGGATACGACGCCTTACCTCGATCCGATCCTCATCTTCGATCGATTCATCGGCGACAAGTCGAAACAGCCGGAGAAAATCTGGGACGATCCCAAGGCGATCGATTTGCTGAATCAATTGTACCAGACGTCGGACCCCGCCAAGCGGCAACCGATTTTCGATGAGTTGCACCGACTCTATCTCGCCGACGCGCCGCTCGTCGCCTGGCTGTTCAGAAACGTGCCGACGGCGCTGAGGGACAATGTCGAAGGTTACGAACCCTGGCCGGGCGAGAAGGCGAGATTCTGGGGTGTTTCGCTGAAAGCGCCATAGGACCCGCGTTAGCGGCGCCGGCGCTGCGGCCTCAAGGAGGAAGAAATGATGACGAAATGGCCGAGCGGCGCCAGCGCCGTGCTCTGCGTCGCTGTGCATATGGACGGACCCGCCTGCGAAATCGGCCACGGCCATGCGCCGCTCGGCATGCGCGGCGGCGGCCGTTACGCTGCTCGCCGCGGCATCGCGCGCTGTCTCGATATTTTCGCCCGGCAAGGCGTCAAGGCGACATTCTTCATGTGCGGTCATGACGCCGAGCTCTATCCCGACTTGATGCGGGAGGTTCATCGCGCCGGCCACGAGATCGCCGCGCACGGCTATCAGCATGAAGATTGGGAGCTCGGCGACGCCGAGCCGGAGCTTCTCGAGCGCGCTCATCGCATCTTGAGCAATTGCGTCGGCGAGGCGCCGGTCGGATGGTGCTCGCCTTCGGGCTACAAGAGCAGGTTGACGCTGCCGACGTTGAAAAGGCTCGGCTATCGCTACGACACAAGCGAGAAGGACGACGATCTCCCCTATTTGCCGGAGATCGAGGGCGTCGAGGCCCGCGATTTCATCATGCTTCCAAACAATACGACCTCGCTCGATGACTGGCCGATGTACCATCAGGGCCAGGGGTTGCCGAGCGAGCTTCTCGCCAATTGGATCGCCGAGCTCGACGCGCTCATTGCGTCGGGCGGCTATGTGCATCTCATCGTGCATCCGCGCTCCGACTATGGCTCGGGCACGCCGGCGCGGGCCGCCGTGGTCGAACGGTTCATCGTCGAGGCGTTGCGGTGGCCCGGCCTTCAGGTCGTCACCCTGGCGAGGCTCGCCGAGCATTGTCTCGCCGCGCCTTCGCAATGGCGAGGAGAGGACAAGTGAATCGCGTGGTCCTGCTCACCGTCAATGTGCTCGGAACCGGTCCTGAGGAGGCGGCCCATCCAGGCGCCACGCTTTTCGCCCGCTTCGCCCATGGCCGCTATGCCTATCGGGTCGGCCTTGCGCGCCTTCTTGACTATTTGAAGCGCATGGAAATTCCGGCGACCTTCTTTTGGCCGGCCGTCGAGGCGCAGCGCCGCCCGGCGCTTCTTCAGCGCTGTCTCGAGGGGGGCCACGAGGTCGCGTCCCACGGATACGCTTTCGAAGATCACTCCGCGCTGGGCGACCGCGAGCCGGAGGTTCTCGCCGCCGCCCATGAGGCGTTGACGCGGCTCGCCGGCGCGCCGCCGCTCGGATTTCGCGCGCCGCACGGGCTCCTTTCGATAAAGACGCTCGGCTTGCTCCATGCGCTCGGCTGTCGCTACGATTCGAGCTTCATTGACGATGACTCTCCCTATTTGCTCGACGACGACGGCGGGACGGGAATGGTCGAATTGCCGCTCAATCAATGGTTGATCGACGCCTCGCATTTCGGCCGAAAGCTCACCCAGGCGCGCGCCGAAGCCTTCATGCGGGAGGAGTTCGACGCGTTGATCGAAGAATCCGGATACGCCTGTCTGGTGCTCCATCCGCGCGCCGACATCGGCGTCGCGCGGGCGGCGAGGCTCGAGATGATGACGCGACTTCTGGAGCGGGCGCAGACGTTCAGCGTGACTTTCCAGCGCTGCGGCGATTACGCAGCGGCTCTTCTGGAGGCGCGCCGGACCGCGGCGGCGGCGTCGCCCTAAGGCGGCGTCCGCTCATGTTTTTGTTTTGAGAAGCGAAAGCGATTGGTTGAGCGTGAGGCCTTGGATATCGCGGTCGCATCGCATGACCTATTTTAGGAGACGTTCATGATCCGTAAGCATACGCCGTACTTTCACCAGTTCCTTTCGCTTGGCGCCGAAATGGTGGACCGCATCGGCTTCGACGCGGCATTCAAATTTACGTCAATCGAAAACGAGCATCTCGCGACGCGCAATCGCGCAGGGCTCTACGACGTTTATTATCAGGTTCTCGTCGACGTTAGAGGCGCCGACGCAGAGAAGCTGTTGCAGCGCGCGCTGGTCAATGACGTCGCGCGCATGGTCGACGGCAAGGTTCTCTACTCGTCCCTATGCAACGACGCCGGCGGGATGATCGACGATCTGACTTGTTTTCGGCTGACGTCGAGCCATTTCTGGCTATGTCCGACGCCATCGCGGGTCGATCGCATAACAGCCTATCTGACGGAGCTGGCCAGCGGACTTAACGCGTATATCACCAATCTCGGCGCCGGCCGAGCGTTCCTGTCCGTACAGGGACCGCTATCGCGGCAAATCCTCGCGCCGTTGGCGGACGTCGACATTTCAAGCGCCGCCGCCCTTCCCTATTACAGTTTCACGCGCGGAACCGTCGCTGGCGTTCCCGACGTCGTTATCTCGCGCACGGGCTATTCCGGCGAGCTCGGCTTCGAGCTTTTCTATCCTGGCGAATACGCCCATCATATGTACGCCGCGTTGCTTGCGGCGGGACGCCCGCATGGGATGGAGCCTTGCGGGCTCGGCGCGCTGAGGAGCGTGCGCATCGAAAAGCGCTACCCGCTTTATGGCCTTGACCTCGACGAGACGACGAGCCCTATCGAAGCCGGCCTTGGCTGGACCGTCCGCCTAAACAAGGGCTCCTTTATCGGCTACGACGCCTTGGCGCGTCAGACGCATGAAGGAGTGAGCCGGCGATTGGCGCTCGTCGTCTTTCCTGATCTCGCCTTCGTTCCGGCGCCCGGAAACGCGATTGCATTTGACGGCAAGACCGTCGGCAAGGTGACGTCCGCGGATCGCGGCTATTTCCTTGGCAAGAGCCTTGCGCTCGGCTACCTGCCGCCGGACATTGAAACAGGCGCGCAGGTCACAATTAGCGACGGCAGCGGCGCGAAGGCGCAAGGCGAGGTCCGCCTGAAAGCGCCCCATGACCCTGAAATGACCCGAGCGAAAGCCTAACGGCGTGATGATTGCGCCAAGACCGCGATCGACCCCGTCACCAACCTGTAAAGACCCCGGGGCCGCGCTTGCGCAATTGGCCGCCGATGATCGCGCGCTGGATTTCGGACGTGCCTTCCCAGATTCGATCGACGCGCACCTCGCGGTTCAGCCGTTCGACGGGGTACTCGCGCATATAGCCGCGGCCGCCGAAAATCTGAACCGCCTTGTCGAGCACCCGGCCGGCCATTTCGGAGGCTTGCAGCTTCAGCGCGCTCGCCCGCGCATGAGCCAGCTTGCGGTCGAGGCCGTTATCGATCTCCCATGAAACGCGGTAGACGAGGCTCTTCGTCGCCATGATCTCCACCGCCATGTCGGCGAGCATGAATTCGATCGCCTGGAAGTCGCGGATGGCGCGGCCAAACTGACGCCGCTCGCTGGCCCAGGAATTGGCCAGTTCGAAGCCACGGATCGCCGCGCCTAACGTATTCGCCGCAATCTGCAGACGCGCCTCCACGAACCAATCCTTGGTCAATTCGAGGCCGCCGCCGATCGCGCCAAGAACCTTATCCTCGCCGACCTCGACATTCTCGAAGACGAATTCGGGATGGCCGAAAACGTAAGTGTGCGTGAATTTAGGCTCGCGCGCGATGCGTACGCCGGGCGTCGCCTTGTCGACCAGGAACAAGGTCGGCTTGTCGGGGTCGTCGTCGACATTGGCGTGAACGATAATATAGTCGGCGACGTCGCCGGAGGTGACGAACCATTTCTCGCCGTTGAGAACAAAGCGGCCGTCGCGACGATCGGCGCGCGTGCGGATCATCCGCGGGTCGGATCCGGCGCCGGGCTCGGTAACGGCGACGCAGGCGCGCCGCTCCATCGCGCAGCTCGGCCTAAGGTACTCGTCGATTTGGCGCCGCGTCCCGTGCTTCAATGCGACGGCGGGATGCGGCACAATCGCCCAGAGCGCCCCGGTCGCCTTGCCGAGCTCCTCGCCGATCAGCGTCAGTTCGAGCTGCGTGCAGCCCTGGCCGCCGACTTGCCGAGCGTGGTTGACCCCGTTGAACCCATGCTCCGTCACGGCGCGGCGCAGGCGGTCGAGCGTCGCAGCCGGCAATGCGCCGTTCATTTCGAGCGCGACTTCGTGTGGGAAAAGATGCTCTTCCGCAAAAGCCTTGGCGCGCCGTCGCCAGTCAAGCGCTTGCTGAGGCAGGGTAAGGTCCATGGCTTAGATTCTCGGTCGCGTAATGACGAGAGCGTCGAGCGCGACAATGTCGCGGCCGGCGCTGAGCGGATTCACGTCGATCTCGGCGATCTGATCGGCAAGATTGGCCGCCAGCACAGAGAACAAAGAGACGATCCCGGCGAGGCGGCGGATATCGACGGGCTCGCCGCCGCGATAGCCGTCGAGCAGACGGCGGAGCTTGAGGCTGTCGAGCAGACGGCGCGCCGTCGCCGGCCCAAACGGCGCGAGCGCGCCGCGCTTGTCGTCGAGCAATTCGATGAGAACGCCGCCGGCGCCGACCGTGACGATCGGACCGAATTGCGGATCGCGAATCATGCCGAGAGAGAGTTCGACGCCCCGCTGCGCCATCTTGGCGATAAGGGCGCCGGGGCCAAGCCGCGCCGCAATGTCGCGATAGGCGTCGAGCAGGCTCTCCTCGTCGGCTAAGTCGAGCCGCACGCCGCCGACATCGGATTTGTGCGCCGCGCCTCCGGCGGTCTTGCAGACGACGGGAAATCCGAGCGCGGCGGCGGCGCGGCGCGCCTCGTCGGCGCTTGCAACCACCATATGCGGGATGACGGAAATTCCCCAGGCCTCGAGCAAGGCGAGGCTGGCCGCCTCGTCGAGCGCGCCAGACGGCGAGGCTTGCAACCGCTCGCGAGCGGCGGCGCGATCGACAGCGAACGCGGCGGGCGGCGGCGGCGGCGGATCGTCGGGCCGCGTCCGGAAATCGCGATACGCCAAGGCGCCGCGCACCGCGGCGAGCGCATTGGCCGTGCCGTCAAGCACCGGGACGCCGGCGAGCGTCAGTTCAAGCGCGAGCTGGTTATGGCGAACTTGCGTATAGTTGGTGGCTACGGCGACGAGCTTCTCCGAACCGCGCGCCGCCGCCAGCGCGGCGTCGGCGAAGCCGCGATGAAGATAGTAGCCATCGCGAAGATCGGCGCTGAACAAGCCCAGCGCGGCGGCGGGATCGGCGAGGAGGTCGCCGAAACATTGGGCGAAGTGAGGTACGAAATCGGCGCCCGTTCCCCAGGCGTCGAGCGGATTGGCGGCCTCCAGGCCGGGATCGAGCCGCGCGGCGATCGCGGCTTTGGTCGCGTCCGATATTTCGGCGAAAGGCGCGCCGGCGCGGTCGGCCAGATCAATCAACATTTCGCGCTCGCCGCCGGAATCGCCGATCGCGACGAGCCCGCCTTTCGCGGCGCGACGCTCGGCGGAGAGGAGCAGCAGCGTGGCGGCGAGTTCGTCGAGCGTCTCGACGCGGATTACGCCATGGCGGTCGAACAGCGCGTCATAGGCGAGATCGCTGCCCGCCAAGGCGCCGGTATGGGTGAGCGCCGCCGCCGCCGCCGCCGCGGTGCGGCCGACCTTGAGCGCGACAACGGGAACGCCGCGCTCGGCGGCGCGCTCGAGCGCCAAAGCGAATCCGTGCGGATCGCGCGCCGTCTCGATGAAGGCGCCGACGACCCGCACCTCAGGCCGCTCCACCGCATAGGCGATGTAATCGGCGACGGTCGCGGTCGCTTCGCCGCCCGGCGAGACGGCGAGCGCAAAGCGCAGGCGCGGATCGTTATGCGCCAGCGCGCCGAATACGCTGCCGGAATGGGCGATGAAGGCGATCGCGCCCGGCGCCGGCTGGCGCGGGCTCGGAAAGCCGCAGACCCAGACGCCATCGAGATCGTTGTAGAAGCCCATACAATTCGGGCCGCAGACCGGTACGCCGGCCTTGTTCGCCAGCAGCGCGAGCCGTCTCGCGAGAGGAGGGTCGTCGTCTTCAGCTAAGAGCGCGGAAGCGAAGATTACGACGGCCTTGGCGCCGCGGGCGATGGCGGCGGCGAGCGTCTCCTCCAGACGCTCGTTCCTTACCGAGAGAACCACAAGATCGGGCGGCGCGGGCAAATCGGCAAGAGCGCCGACGCAAGGGTAGCCTTCGATCTCCGTATAGTTCGGATTCACCGCATGGACGATTCCCTCATAGCCGCCGCGACGGATCATCCGCATCATGTCGTGACCAAGCGTGTTCGGCCGCGCGCTGGCGCCGACGAAGGCGATGCTGCGGGGCGCGAGGAGCGGCCGGAGGCGCGCCTCGCTGATCGCGGACGTCATGTCCGGCCGTCACTCGAGCTGCATGCGATTCCAGTCGTTTTCATATTTCGCCGAATAGAGCGCGGCCTGTTGCTCGTTCAAGATCAACATGTCCTTGATGTTTTCCGGCGCGGTGACCAACACTTTGCGCTGCTCAGGCGTGCCCTTCGCCGCTGCGTCGACAAGCACGGGCCCATAGGTCCCGAAATCGAGGAGCCGTACTTGCGCCTCCATCGAGATGGCGTAGTTGATCGCCTCCATCGCGAGCTTGGCGTTCGGGGCGCCCTTCGGGACGACCCAGGCGCTGCCCCAGGCGATGCCGTCTTGATAGGTCATGGCGGCGGGCGCGTTCTCCTTGATGATCGCCAGGACGCGGCCTGACCAAGCCGAGGACATCGCGAGTTCGCCGGTGGACAGGAGCTGCGGCGGCTGCGCGCCGGCGGTCCACCATACTTTCACATTGGGCTTCAGCTCGCGGATCTTGTCCATGGCGAGTTTCGCCTTGTCGTCGGTGACGGGGTAGACGTCGGCGCGCGGCGTACCCGCCGCCAGCAGCGCCGCCTCGTAATTGTAGTAAAAGGCCTTGTAGAGGCCGCGTGGACCCGGAAACGTCTTGACGTCCCAGAAGTCCTTCCACGATTTCGGTCCTGCGCCCTCAGGAAAAGCTTTGGTGTTCCAGGCGACGACCGTCGCTCCCGTCGAGGTGAAGATACCCTTCGGCGCGACCCAGCTTGGATCCAGCGCCTTGGCGTTGGGGATCATCGACATATCGAGCGGCTCGAGCAGATCGGCGCCCTGCCAGATGAAACGGCCGCCGACATCGACGAGGTCCCATTCCGGCTGGCCCGCCTCGACCATCGCCTTCAGCTTGGCGTAGTTCGTCGGCGAAGCGGGGACAACTTCGAAGCCCCTCATTTTGGCGAAAGGATCGAGCAGCGCGTTTTTTTCAAGATCGCTCAGCGCGCCGCCCCAAGAGCAGAAGTTGAGCTTCGTCGCATCGGCCCAGGCGCGTCCCGTCAAAGTCGCCAGCGCCCCTGCGGCGCCGGCGGCGATTGCATGTCGTCTCGTCAGCATGACCTTTTCCTCCGTTACGAAGCCTCCGGCAGAATGGAGACGCGTTCCTTCTCCCAACCAATCTCGATCACATCGTCTTGCGGCGCATCTGCGCTAAAAAGGCGCGACCAGAGTTCGACGCCGCCGGGCGAAACGAGCCTCAGCGCGACAATCTCGCCGAGGAAGAGGCGCTCGAGGACGCGCGCTTGGCGTCCGCCGGCGACAGGGCGCACATGTTCAGGCCGAATAAGCGCGCAAGCTTCATCGGAAACCTTGAGGCCCCGCGCCGGACGTCCTTCGATCGGCGCGCCGAAGCCGTCGACAGCGAGGCTCGCGCGCCCTTCCTCCAAAGCCGCGACGCGGCCGCGGACGAGATTCGATTCACCGAGAAAGCGCGCGACGAAACTGTCGGCCGGTCGGCTATAGAGCTCTTGCGCCGTCCCCAATTGCACGATGCGGCCTTGGCGCATGACCGCGATGCGATCCGACATGACCAGCGCCTCCTCCTGGTCATGCGTCACATAGAGCGTGGTGCGCGGACGGGCGACATGCATGCGCCTGATTTCAATCTGCACATCCTTGCGCAACTGCTTGTCGAGCGCGCCGAGCGGCTCGTCCATCAATAGAATGTCGGGCTCGATGACCATGGCGCGGGCGAGCGCAACCCGTTGCTGCTGACCGCCCGACAGGCTGCGCACGGACCTCGCGCCGAAATCGTCGAGACGAACGGTTCTGAGCGCTTCTTGGACCCGTCGCCGCAATTCGGCGATAGCGACTTTGCGCGCGCGCAGCCCATAGGCGACATTCTCGAACACGTCGAGATGCGGAAACAGCGCGTAGTTCTGAAACACCATGCCGATATTGCGCCGGCGCGCCGGCAGAGCCGTGACGTCCCGCCCGCCAATCAACAGCGAGCCGGAAGTCGGCGGCAGGTAGCCGGCGCAGATATTGAGAAGCGTGGTTTTGCCGGAGCCGGACGGTCCAAGCAGCGTGACGAACTCGCCGGAAGCGATATCAAGATCGAGCGGCGCGAGCGCTTCGAAGGCGTCGAAACGCTTCGTCACGCCGCGAAAGGCGACCGCGCTCACGCGCGCCTCCGCGCTGTCAATCTTCCGATCGCCAAGCCAAACCCGGCGAGAACGATCATAATCGTCGCTGCGACCGCCACGACCGGCGTGTATTCGACGCGGATTTCCTCCCAAATGCGCACCGGCAGGGTCTTGACGCTGGGACCAGCGAGGAAAATCGCCAACACGACCTCGTCGAACGAAGTGACGAAGGCAAAGACGCCGCCGCCGATGACGCCGGGCAAGATCGAAGGCAGGACGACGGTGAAAAACACCCGCCACGGCCCAGCGCCGAGGCCGCTCGCCGCCAAGGCGAGGCGCGGATCGAGCGTGGCGATGGAGACGCCCACATTCATGACGACATAGGGCAGCGCGAGCATAGTGTGGGCGAGGACGAGGCCGATCGTGCTCCCGACCAGGCCGAGCGCGCGCGCGAGCGCGTAAAGGCCGACCGCCAGCACGATAACCGGGGCAATCAGCGGGCCTAGAAAGAGACCATTGGCGAGCGCCCTGACGCGTGGTCCCAATCGCGGCAAAGCAAGCGCCGCCGAGGTTCCGGCCATCACCGACAGCAGGCATGACAAGGTCGCGACTTCCAAGCTTGTCGCGAGCGCGCGCAGCCAGGAGGGGTCGGCGAAGAACGCGCCCCACCAACGCAGCGACCAATTCTGCGGCGGCAAGCGAACGAAGCTCTGCGCGCTGAACGCGAGCGGCACGGTCGCGAGAACCGGAACGACGACCAACGCGGCCACAAACGCCGCGAAGGCCTTGGTCCAAGCCCCTGCCGGCGTCATGCGATCTCCGAGATTGCGCCAATGGGCGCGAAGCGCCCGGCGAAGCCGATCACCACGAGAGCCATGGCGAGCAGCGTCATCGACGCCGCAGCCGCGAGGGGCCAATCGAGCCGTTCGTTGACGAAGGAATCGATCAGCATCGGAATCGTCGTGTTGGACGGGCCGCCGAGCAGCGCGGGCGTGACGAAAAAGCCGAGCGACAAGAGAAAAGTGAAGGTTGCGGCGGTCGCGAGACCTCGCGCCGAGAGCGGCAGCAGCACGCGCAAGAAGGTCGTCGCGCGCGACGCGCCAAGGCCGTCGCTGGCGCGAAGCAAGACGGGATCGATCCGCGCCAGCGCCGCATAGATCGGCAAGACCGCATAGGGAAGCACGACGTGGGTCATGCCGATCGCGACGCCGGGAAAAGCGAACAGAAGCGGTAACGGCTGATCGGTGATCCCTAACGCGATAAGAAATCGATTGAGCGGACCGTTGCTTTCGAGGATCAGCATCCAGGAAAAGGTGCGCACCAAGACGCTGATCCACAAGGGCAGTACGACGCAGCCGAAGACGACGGCGCGCCAGCTTGGATCGAGCCGCGTCAAAACCAGAGCGAGCGCAAAGCCGATCGCGAGACTCGCCGCCGATACGACCAGCGCGAGAACTACTGTGTTGCGAAGCACGATGCGATAGACGTCGACCGTCGCGAGCTCGCGATACGCGGCGAGCGGGCCGGCCGGGGCGGAGAAGCTCAAGATCGCCAGGCGGGCGAGCGGCGCGATGAAACCCATCGCGATGATTACAGCGGCCGGCGCGAGCAGGAGCGCCGCCACGGCGACGCGAGCGACAGGCCCGCCGTGTTTCATCGCCTTCGGTCCTTGAGGATTTCGCGTGCGGCGTTGTAGCCGGGAACGCCGCCGACGCCGCCGCCCGGATGGGCGGAGGCGCCGCATTGATAGAGGCCCTTGATCGGCGTGCGATAGTCCGCCCAATGCGGCGCGGGCCGCGCCCAGAAGAGCTGATCGACCTGCAGCTCGCCGTGGAAAATATGGCCGTGCGGCGAGCCGATCTTCGCCTCGATGTCGGGCGGCGTCAGCACTTGCATGTCGATGATCCCATTCGAAAAGCCCGGCGCGTATTCATCGACCATCCGCGTCACGTTGCGGACGAGCTCGTCCTTTCTTGTCGTCCAATCGCCTTCTTTCAGCGTATAGGGCGCATGACCGCCAAAGAGATTGACGACATGCTTGCCCGGCGGCGCGACCGTGTCGTCGACGAAGCTCGGCGTCACCGGCGTGATGAAGGGCTCGCGCGACATGTCGCCATATTTGGCGTCGTCATAGGCGCGTTCGAGATATTCGATCGTCGGCCCGATATGCGTATAGGTCGGATAGGCGAAGCCGCAGGCCTGAGGGTCGAAGGCCGAATATTGCGGCAGCCTCTCGCAGGCGATGTTGATCTTGAAGGCGGTGGAAAAGGTTCGGTACGCCTCGATGTTGCGTACGAACTCGGCCGGCAGCGTGGATTTATCGAGGAACTTCAGAAAGGTCAGCTTCGCCGAGACGTTGCTCGCGACAATGTTGGCCTCGTAGCGGGTTCCGTCGGCGAGGGTGACGCCAGTCGCGCAGCCATTGGCGGTCTCGATCGCCGCGACCTCGCAGTCCGTCTTGCAGACAAGGCCCTTCTGCTCACCCGATCGCGCGATCGCCTGGGTGATCGCGCCCATGCCGCCGCGCACGAAGCCCCAGCCGCCCGCGCCGGCATGCTCGCCCATCACGTGGTGCATGATGACGTAAGCGGAGCCGGGACTTTTCGGTCCGACAAAAGTGCCGATGCCGCTGTAATAGGCCAGCACGGCTTTGATCTCCGTGCGCTCAAACCATTCGGAGAGATAATCGTCGGCGCTCATCGTCATGAGGTCGACGAGACGGAACAGCTTGTCGCCGACGCGGCGATATTTCCAGAGGAACTTCGCCGTCTCCTTGAACGACCGCCAATCGCGGCATGACGGATCAGGCGGCGTCTCCAAAAGGAGCTGGCGCATGATCTTGACCGAATCCATGAGGTATCGGTCGAATTCAGGATAGATCGCCGCGTCTTTCGCCGAGAAACGGGCGAAAGACTTCTGCGTTTTGGCGATATCGTCGGCGAAAACAATGTAGTCCTTGCCGGGCAGCGGGCCGAACATGTCGGTCGCCGGCAAGACCTTATAGCCGTATTTGGCGAGCTCCAGATCGGCGATGACCCTTGGATGCAACAGGCTCATCAAATAGCTGAAGACCGAAAACTTGAAGCCGGGCACGACTTCTTCGGTCACCGCGGCGCCGCCGAGCACGGAGCGGCGCTCGAGCACCAGCGTTCTTAGGCCGGCGCGGGCGAGATAGGCGCCGCAGGTCAGCCCGTTATGGCCGCCCCCGATGATAATCGCGTCGTAACGCCCGGCCATGCCCGCCCGATCCCGGCAAGTTATCTTGCATTAAAATTTTGAAGCGATATTTTTGTCAATAGAAAAGTCCGACCATGAATCGCGTCGATCATTCGCCCCTCGCCGACACCGGGTCCGAATCCTCCGGGCCCGATCAGCCTCGCCTGATCGGGCGAGAGATACGGTCTCTGCGCAAGGCCCGCGGCGTCACGCTCGCCACACTCGCCGAGGCGAGCGGCCTTTCAATTGGCTACCTCAGTCTGCTGGAGCGCGATCGCGCGACGCCGTCGATCAAGGCGCTGCATGCGGTATCGCGCGCGCTGGGCGTAACGATCAGTTGGTTCTTTGAGGCGAACGACGTGCCCGAAACGGAACGCGATCTCGTCGTGCGTCGCGCGCGTCGCCGCCGGCTCGATTATTCCGCCGGCGTCGTCGACGAAC
>DATGHD010000342.1:0-3654 GCA_035308145.1 Roseiarcus sp. | reverse complement strand
GCAAGCTGCACGGTATCGATTGGCATCTCTGCCCGGTCCAGCACACGCGGGCGCGCGACCGCCGCGCCGATTTCATCCCATTCGCTCGGCCCATTGTGCGCGCGACGGTCCGGGCTCGAACGGGTCGGCAAAGTATTGGGTCTCGCGGGCCACCTTGCCATCGAGGAACTCCATGAGGCTCACCGAATAGGACGGCCTGCCGTCATAGGCGAGGATGAATTCCGTGACCCAGAGGTCGCCCGCGCCGACGATGCGGCGCACCCTGAAGCGCTTCGAGTTCGGCTGCGCGACGCGAGAGGCCTGGATGTTGCGCCGGCCCCTGATGCGCTCGCCCGATTGCGGGTACTCGAGCAGTGCGTCCTCTCGGTATATGTCATGCTCAACATCGAAGTTGTTCGCGTCCGAGGCGGCCCAGTGGCGATTGAGCGCCTCTCGAATCTCATTCTCATCCATCTTAGCTACTCCCGTTCCTCGTCATTGAGGCCCGGCGCGGTAAGCTGTGAGTCGGCGAGCCATTTGCGTCCCGATTCGCAGCAAAGCGGCCCAAAGCCGTTGAGTTCAGTTCAACTGGCCCCGGGGGAATAAAGCCAGGGCGCCGGTCCCGAGGACAGCGTTGAACCGGACGCTCGTCGTAATACCGTCCCGAACCCCCGCATGGCGTCTTCAAGCAAGTCAACCAGGATCAAAGTTGGACGCCGGTTCGGGATCAAATCCGGCGTCGATTCACAGGTGTTCCCTCGAAAGCGGGGCTTACACAGCAAGCGGAACTGGTTTCTCTGGCGCGTCGAACCGTAGCCACTTTGGAGAAGAGGGCGCTCTATCCTGCACGGTGGCTCGTCCAGAGCCTCGCGGACGGCGGAATCGTCTGCCTGCCAAATTAATTTACCGCACAGTATGGCGGAGACCGGTTTGAATTGCGGCCTCTCTTCAGGCCTTCATCCGCAAGATGAACTTCGCAAAACCCTCCAGTTGCTTAGCGACTAAGCTCCTCGTCGCCTCGTCGGTCAATTCGAGCGTCTTTTGGTCGAATCTCGTCTGAGCGAAACCAATGAATATTTCCGGCGCGCCGAAGAGAAATGCGTTCAAAGAAGTGAGCGCCATCCGCATATGGTACTGCATCCGTGAGCCGCCGAGCGGGCCCTTCGAGCAGGATTGGATCGCGACAGGCTTGCCGAGGAACGGCTGGTCCGGCATTCGCGACACCCAATCGATCGCATTTTTGAGCGCGCCTGGAATTGTCCAATTGTACTCTGGCGAGGTGATGATAATTCCGTCCGCGGCTCTAATAGCGTCGGCCAGCGCTTTCACGGGCGCCGGGAAGCCCCCCGCCTCCTGTACGTCATGGTCGTAGTACGGGAAGCCCTTGAACGACGGCGCGGCGCTAAACGTCAAGCCGCACGGCGACAACGCTGGCAGTGCGCGGACGGGCGCGGCGTTATAGGAGCCCTGGCGGAGGCTTCCGCAGATCGTTAGGACCTTAAGCTCGGTCATCCGAATACCCGATCATAAAAGCCATCGGGACCATAAGCGACGGAAGCACGACCTCACGCCAATGATTCCACCTCTATTTCGTCGGCCTACGCGACGCGCAGACCGCGGCTTTCGTCACGGCGTTCCGATGGGCGAACGGTATGCAGCCTTCTTTGAGCTCGCGCGCCTAGCCGCCGACGACGCGCCTCCGCTCGATGCGGGCGCCGGCATCGAGACGGCTGATCCCGTCGCAGCGTTCGCTTGCGGCCAGAGCGGCCTCAGCGAGTGAAGCAGCGCCGGATAGCGTCGAAGGACTTGCGTCAGCGCGGCCGCAGAAGCGCGCAACTTGGGCAAGCGCTCCTCGATCATCGCCTTGCGCGTCAGGGTTCCGGAGTATCCAGAACTGTTGATCGCGGCGACGACCTCGCCCTGCGGATCGCGGATCGGGGCCGCGATGGCGGCGACGCCGTAGTCGAGCTGGTCGATCGCGACCGCATAACCGCTGTCGCGCGCCCGGGCGATCTCCGCGCGCAGTTCGTTTGGGTCGTCGATCGTGCGGGCCGTCGGCTTCATCGCCCTGAATTCCGCGAAAAAGCGATCGAGCTGGAACTCAGGCAAGTGGGCGAGAAGAACGCGGCCCATCGAGGTCAATTGCGCCGGATAGGTGACGCCGACGCCGGCGGTCATCCGCGACATCCGCTGCTGCGACACGTGAGCGACATAGAGGATGCTCGTCCCTTCGAGCACGGTCACGGAGGCGGCGTCGCCGAAGGTTTCGACGATCCGTTTGAGCTCGGGCGTGAAGGCTTCGTCGACCCGCGAGGCCCGCAAATAGGCGGACCCAAGCGCGAGGACGTTCGGCGTCAGCACATAGCGTTTGTCGACGAGGCGCGCGTATCCGAGTTCGATCAAAGTAAGCAAACTTCGCCGGGCGGTCGCCGGCGAAAGGCCGGAACGACGGGCGACCTCGACCAGCGCCATTTCGCCGTGTCCGCCGTCGAAGGCTTGCAGAACCGATAGGCCGTGAGCCAGCGAACCGACAAATTCCGATTTTCGCTTCCCGTCGCGCGCCTCGGCTTGTGTTCTTCCCGTCATCTTAAGGATCCCATTGCGCGTCGGCTCCAGCGCCCAAGTTGCTCGCCTCCCCTTGACTCTTCAGCCGCGGCGAAACGATATTCGCATGAAGAATATTATTTCGCATAGCGAAAAACCGGGGACGCGTCGAGTCCCGATGGGATGAGACGAAATCCTCCGAGTTTTCCGTCGATCGACGGCCGCAAAAAGCGGCGCGACGTGGGGAGGAAGCGCATGTGCATATTGTGCGGGAACTGGCTCGGATACCGTCACTTTCATTCGCGGCGTCAATTCTTGCGAAGCGCCGCCGCAACTGGCGCCATCGCGGGCTTGGGGCTCTTGGCGGCGCGCCCGGCGTCGGCCGACGTCGGCGACATGCCCTTAGATAGCGGCGGCGCGGGCCGGCGCTACGTGATCCGCGGCGGGTCCGTCATGTCGATCGACCCCAAGGTCGGCGATTTCGCCAAGGCGGATGTGCTGGTCGAGGGGAAGAAAATCGCCGCCGTCGGTCCGAACGTCGACGCCGGCGACGCGGCGGTGATCGACGCGACCGGCCGCATCGTCATGCCGGGCTTCATCGACACGCATCACCATCAGTTCGAGACGGCGCTGAGGAGTTTCCTTGCCGACGGCGTGCTCATCAAGGACGGCACGCCGACAGGCGAGATCAACTACTACGAATATATTCTGCTCAAATTCGCCCCCGCCTATCGGCCGCAGGATGTCTACATCAACGAGCTGTTCGGCTCGCTGAGCCAGCTCGACGACGGCGTGACGACCGTCCACGACATCTCGCAGATCCATAACTCGCCAGAACATTCCGATGCCGCGGTCAGGGGCATTACCGATTCTGGGCGTCGCGCCGCCTTCGGCTATTTCGAGGGACACGGCGACGGCCTGAAATACCCGACCGACGCGGCGAGGTTGAAGAAGCAATATTTCGCCTCGGACGATCAACTCGTCACCATGATCATGGGCGGGGAGATCTATATTCCCGGCTTCGATCAGGCGTGGAAGATCGGGCGCGATCTCGGGCTTCAGGTCGCGGCCCATATTCTGTCGCCCTTCGGCATGCGGCCGACCTTCGATAAGCTGGCGGCGGACGGCCAA
>DATGHD010000341.1:0-6634 GCA_035308145.1 Roseiarcus sp. | reverse complement strand
AGATTTGCGGCAGAGGCTCGAAGCGATGGCAGATCTCGCTTACCGGCCTGTCCTGGCGCCGCACCACGGCCAAGACCTGCAACGCAGCCACCAGGCCATCGCCTGTCGTGGCGTAATCAGACAATATAATGTGCCCGGATTGCTCGCCCCCAACGTTGTAGCCAAGCTCGCGCATGCGCTCGAGAACATAACGGTCGCCCACCGCCGTACGCTCTAGCGCCAATCCAATACTGGCGAGATGCCGCTCCAGCGCGAGATTGGACATGATCGTGGCGACAATGCCCGGCTTGGCGAGGCGGCCGTCTGCGAGCCAGCTCTCGGCCACCACGGCCATCAACTGATCGCCGTCAACGATATGTCCTTTTTCATCGATGATCAGCACGCGGTCGGCGTCGCCGTCGAGCGCAATGCCGATGTCGGCGCGCATTTCGCGAACCTTGCGCGCAAGCGCATCAGGCGCTGTCGAGCCGACTTCGCGGTTGATGTTGAACCCGTCCGGCTCGACGCCGATCGAAAAGACTTCGGCGCCCAGCTCCCACAGCGCTTCCGGCGCGACCCGGTACGCCGCGCCATTGGCGCAATCGACGACGATGCGCAGGCCCTCGAGCGAGAGATTACGCGGCAGAGTCCGCTTGGCGAATTCGATGTACCGGGCCTGCACGCTTTCGATGCGCTTGGCGCGGCCGAGATCGCGAGACTTCGACAAACGCGGCGCAATCTCGGCCTCCATCAGCGCTTCAATTTGCGCCTCCGTCTCGTCCGAGAGCTTGTAGCCGTCAGGCCCGAACAACTTAATTCCATTGTCCTCGTAAGGATTGTGCGAGGCGGAAATCATCACGCCCATGTCGCAGCGCATCGAGCGGGTCAGCATGGCGACGGCCGGCGTGGGCGCCGGCCCCAAGAGCAGCACGTCCATGCCGACGGAGGTAAAGCCCGCGACTAGCGCATATTCGATCATGTAGCCGGAAAGCCGGGTGTCCTTGCCGATCACGACGCGATGGCGGTGGTCGCCGCGCTGGAAGGCGAGGCCAGCGGCCTGCCCGACTTTCATGGCGACTTCGGGCGTGATCTTGCCGTTGGCCTTGCCCCGAATGCCATCGGTGCCGAAATATTTGCGGGTCATAAATGTTAAATCCGGAGGAGGCGCGCGCCGCGCGTCATATCTAGCCCGATCCTAGAGCCAAAATCGTTCAAGAATCATTTCAAGGCTGAAACGCGAGGGCGTCGCGGTATTTCGAGCGGCGCCCGCAAGTTACGTCTGCGGTTGCGGCTCCAGGCCGCCGGCGCCTGGGCCGGGCGACGGCCGGCTCTTGCCGGTCGCCGGAACGGCCGAACCGCGGGTCGGCGGCGTGGCCTCCTTCTCTGGCGCGTCGCGAACCGGCGCGCGGCCGTGCTTCAAGAGCCCGTCGATTTCCTCGCCGGTCAGCGTCTCGTATTCCATTAGGCCCTTGGCCAAAGTCTCGAGGTCGGCGCGCTTTTCCGTGATGATGCGGGTGGCCTCGGCGAGTCCCAGCTCGACGAGCCGGCGCACTTCCGAATCGATCTTCTGCGAAGTCGCCTCCGAGATGTTCTGTTGGCGGCCCATCGAGTAGCCGAGGAACACCTCCTCCTGGTTTTCGCCGTACATCACCGTTCCGAGCTCGTCGGAGAAGCCCCAGCGGGTGACCATGGCCCTTGCGAGCTTGGTCGCCTGCTCGATGTCCGATTGCGCGCCTGAGGTCACCTTGTCCTTGCCGAAGATGATTTCCTCGGCGACGCGCCCGCCCATCAACACGGCGAGACGCGACGTCATCTGCTCGTAGCTCATCGACAATTTGTCGCGCTCCGGCAGTTGCATGACCATGCCCAGCGCCCGCCCGCGCGGAATGATCGTCGCCTTATGCACCGGATCGGTCGCCGGCACGTTGAGCGCGACGATCGCATGACCGCCTTCATGGTACGCGGTCAGCATCTTTTCCTGCTCGGTCATGACCAGGGTGCGCCGCTCGGCGCCCATCATGATCTTGTCCTTGGAATCCTCGAACTCGGCCATGGTGACGATGCGTTTTCCCCGCCGCGCCGCCATCAACGCCGCCTCGTTGACGAGGTTCATCAAATCGGCGCCGGAAAAGCCGGGCGTGCCGCGCGCCACGACCTTCAGATCGACGTCAGGCGACAGCGGCACTTTGCGCACATGCACCTTCAAGATCTTCTCGCGGCCGACAACGTCGGGGTTCGGGATAAAGACCTGCCGATCGAAGCGGCCGGGACGCAGCAGCGCCGGATCCAGCACGTCGGGCCGGTTGGTCGCCGCGATGATGATGATGCCTTCGTTCTGCTCGAAGCCGTCCATCTCGACGAGCAGTTGGTTGAGCGTCTGCTCGCGCTCGTCATTGCCGCCGCCGAGGCCGGCGCCGCGATGGCGGCCGACCGCGTCGATCTCGTCGATGAAGATGATGCAGGGCGCGTTCTTCTTGGCCTGCTCGAACATGTCGCGCACGCGGCTCGCGCCGACGCCGACGAACATTTCGACGAAGTCCGAGCCGGAAATCGTGAAGAACGGCACATTCGCTTCGCCGGCGACGGCGCGCGCGGTCAACGTCTTGCCGGTGCCAGGCGGACCGACCAGCAGAACGCCGCGCGGGATGCGGCCGCCGAGCCGCTGGAACTTCTGCGGATCGCGTAAGAACTCGACGATCTCCTGCAGATCCTCCTTGGCCTCTTCGACGCCGGCGACGTCCTCGAATGTCACGCGGCCATGCGCCTCGTTGAGCAGTTTCGCCTTGGACTTGCCGAAGCCCATCGCCTTGCCGCCCGCGCCCTGCATCTGGCGGGAGAGGAAGATCCAAACGCCCAGAAAGGCGATCAGCGGCAGACCGTTGACCAAAAGCGTCATCAGCCAATTGTTGCCGTCGGACGGCGGCTTGGCGGTGATCTGGACGTTCTTCTTATAGAGCGTGTCGACCAGCGAAGGATCGCTCGGCGCATAGGTCGAGAAGGCGCGGTTGTCATTGAACCGGCCGGAAATGTCAGCTCCAGCGATCGTCACCTCGCGCACGTGGCCTTGATCGACTTCGGTCAGGAGCTGACTGAAGCTGATTTCGGTCGTCGGCGTCTTCTGCCCAGGGCTCTGGAACAGCGTCACCAGCGCCAGGACGAGCAAGAAAATGATCACCCAAAGCGCGAAATTGCGAATGTTCGGATTCATCGCCGTTCCATCGGCAGCGTCCCAAGACGGCGGACTGCGGTTGGCTCAACTGCCAGGTTAACATTTAGGGGCCGCGGCCCCAAATGCCAAGGGAGCCGCATTTGTCTGAATTTGACGTGAAGAACAATGTAAAAAATCAGCCGCCAACGGCTTTTTGACGACGCGGCGCCGCTTTCCCTATGGATAAAACGCCTTTTGCGCTTAGGCGCAAGCTTACGCCGGCGAGAGTTGTCGCGAAAGCCTCGCCGCGCTCTTGCGCTTGACGCAGTTTTTCGCCGATCGTTTCGATCTGCTCAAGCCGAATCCGCCGAGGCTTCACGCCGGCGATCGAGGCGATCGCGCCGGCAAGCAGGCGCAAGGCGATTTCCTGCGGTTCTTCAAACAGAGCCTTGGCGTCGTAGCGGCCGTCGCCGGCGCGCCACTTGAGCCGCTCCTCGGCCACGCGTGTTGCGCGGACAACCGCCTCCTCCATCCGCGCGGCGCGGCGCGCGAGCCGCGCGATCTCGGCCGCGCCGAAACCTTCTTCGCCAAGCCGCGCGGTTAGGCGACGCAGGCGCGTTCGCGCAAATCGCGGATCGACATTGGAGGGGTCTTCGACAAAGGATTCGCCATGCGCCTTGCAGAAGGCCACGAGATCGGCCTTGGCGAGGCCGAGCAAGGGCCGGGCGAGGCGAACGCCGCCGCGCTCGACGAGCCTCTCCATTCCCTTAAGGCCGCTTAAGCCCGATCCGCGCAGCAATCGAAAGAGGACCGTCTCGCTTTGGTCGTCGGCATGATGGGCCGTCACGATATGGTCGGCGCCGATATGGCGGGCGCGTTCGGCGAGCAGGCGATAGCGCGCCTCGCGAGCTCGCTCCTGGACCCGGCTCGAAGGTTTCGGACCGCGCCATTGGATCACATGATGTTTGAGGCCACGCCGCCGTGCATGCTCGCCGACCGCAAGCGCCTCTCTCGCAGCCTCTGGACGAAGGCCATGGTCAATCGTTGCGACCTCGACACGCGGCCGCCCCGGCGCCGCCGCCCATAGCGCGGCCATGATCAGAAGGGCCGTCGAATCCGGACCGCCGGAAACCGCCAACAGCAGGCCTTTCGCGTGGGCGAGCGGCGCCAGAAGCTCGGCGATTTCTGCTTCGCCGAGCGCCGGCGATTGAGGCTTTCGCCTCAACAATGATCTTTCTGCATCTCCCGCTCGACGCTCTTTTTGACGGCGCTCGCGGCGGTCGGATACCGGCGGCTGACCTCGCCGAATGTCGCGCAAGCCTGCTCGTTGTTGCCGAGCATGGCGAGCGATTCGCCGAGCCGCAGCATGCCTTCCGGCGCGCGCGACGACTTCGAATAATCGGTCGAGAGCCTCAGATATTGCTCAGCGGCTTCGCGTGGGCGGGAGCGCTGAAGATAACTCTCGCCAAGATAGAAGGTTGCGTCTGGAACCAGCCGGTTTCCGGAATTATGCGCCAGAAACGCCCGCAACTGGCTCTCGGCCTGGTCGTATTGTCCAGCCCGATAGGCGTCCATCGCCGCATTGAACTGATCGCGCGGGCCATCGCCGGTGATGCCGGAAATGACTTCGGGCTCGTTGGGGGCGAGCGGCCCGGTCGGCGTCGCGTTGGCCGCGATCGGATGCGACAAGTCGAGCGGCGGGCCGGGGGCGACCGGCGGCTGGTCGAGCGGCGCGCTCGGGGCCGTCATGCCGAGCTGTTTCGGCGCGCCGATGGCGTCAGGATCGGTAGAAGGATCGAAGGCGTCGGACCGCTTGGCCGGCCTCGCGGCGAATGTGTCGCCGGGGGGCGCTGCCGGCGCCGGCGCGGCGGCGACTGGAGCAGGAGGCGCCGCCGGGGCGGCAGCGGCGGGCCGGGGCCCGTTTCCGCCGTTGAAGCGGAATTCCACGTCCTCCTGGAAACGCTTCAACTGCTCCTGTAACCTCTGCTGCTGGTTCTGCAATTCCTCGATCGAGCCGTTGGCGGCTCGGAGCGCGTTCTCCAGGCGCTCGATGCGCACTTCCATCGCCGCAGCGTCGCCCTGGTCGGCGCCCGGAATTGAGGCTGGCGGCAGTGCGGATTGAGCGAAAATCGCGCTCGGCGCGAAGACGCCGAAAATAACAAAGGCCGCGAGGGCGACGCCGACGCGACCACGAGAATCAGAGCGACGCAAAGGTTCCGGCCCCCACATCCATAAGCCAAGCGCTTTTAGCCGAGCGCAAAGCGTAACATAACGCCGGCCATCGGCCAAAAATTTGGCGAAGCTTTGGCCAAGGCGCGGCGGTCGGCCGACGCTCCCTTACGAGGTCGGCGCGCCAGCGAGCACGGTGACGGCGCGGCGGTTCTGCGACCAGCAGGAAATATCGTTGCAAACGGCGACCGGCCGCTCCTTTCCGTAGGAAATCGTCTTCATCCGATTGGGCGCGACGCCCTTGGCGATCAGGTAGTTCTTGGCCGCCTCGGCCCGCCGCGCGCCAAGGGCAAAGTTGTACTCGCGCGTGCCGCGTTCGTCGGCGTGCCCCTCGATGGTGAAAGTGTAGTTCGCGTATCGGCCGAGCCAAGCCGCCTGCTTGTCGAGCGTGCCTTGGGCCGTCGGCGACAATTCGGTGGAATCGGTGTCGAAAAACACCCGATCGCCGACATTGGCCGTAAAATCCTGGTAAGAGCCCGGCGCGCCGGCCGCCGCAACGCCGTTGAGGGCCTGGTCATCTGCGCCCTTGGCGCAGGCGGCGAGAGCGATACCGACGGCGAGAGCCGCCCCGAACTTCAGCGCGCGCGCTCGTGTCAAACCGTGCATCACGAAAACTCCTGACCCACACGCCCCCTTGATGGGACCCTTAGGCGGCAACGGTTAAGAAAGGTTTTGTCAACCTTGCCGATCGCTTGACGAAATGACAGGCATTCGCGCCAATGCCGACGATGGTTAATCGGCCGTTAGTGGCGGTAATGGGGCAATCCGCCTATACGTCCTTGATCAACCGGAATTGCGGCCGCTATTTGTCCACGAATTCGACAAACGCGGCGATCCTATAGGGCGGAGGGGGCCCTGATGGAGAAGTCTTCGCGGCCGCGCTGGGCGATGCTCGTCCTCGCGGTTCTCTTTCTGATCGAGGCATGGGTCTGGGACGCTTTCGTCCTTGCGGCGCGATGGTTTGTTGCGCTTATTCCTTGGGCGAGCCTCAAAGCGCGGATCGTCGCCTGGATCGATCGCCTGCCGATTTTTGTCGTCTGCGCCATCTACATCATTCCGTTGATGATCGTGGAGCCGCTCAAGACCGTCTCGGTCTACGTGATGGCGACGGGGCATTTCACCTTCGGAATCATCGCCTTCATCGTCCTCCAATTCCTCACCGTCGGCGTCGTCGGCGTTATTTTCGACTTGACCCGGGCAAGACTCCTGACGCTGCCGTGGTTCGCCTGGGGCTATGGCAAGGTGATGATTTTCCATGATTTCGCCCACGCGCTCATC
>DATGHD010000340.1:0-12620 GCA_035308145.1 Roseiarcus sp. | reverse complement strand
CCCTGGATTCCCGCTTGCGCGGGAATGACAGTGAACCATTCGCTGGCTCATTCAGAGCAGCCGCTCGGCGGCGCGCCCCAACGCCCGCCCGCCGCCGCGAAGACCCGCGCCGCCGCTTCCATCTCGCGCCAGCGGGCGGCGCGGCGGCTTGCCGCCTCCATATCCTCGCCCCATTGGCTGGTCTGAAAATCCTCGTCGACATGGGCGGCGCGCCAGGCCTCCTCGGTCGAGACCGCGCCCTTGGCCACCGCCAAGGCCAGCAGCGCCGAGCCGGTCAACGTCGTCATCACATGGAGCGCGGCAAGCGCGAAAGGATCGTCGACCGCCTCGAGCGCGGCGCCGATCGCTTGGAGCGACGCCTCGGACTGCGCGACATGCGTGATCCCTTCCGACAGAATGAGCCGTGCGCCGAAGGCCTGATGCGCCCAGTCGAGCACGGGGTCGAAAGCGGCGGCCTCGGCCGCGACCAAGGCTTCGGGCTCGCCGGCGCGATAGCAGAGAAGATCAGCGCCAGCGTAAGCGGCGACCTCAGCCCGGACCTCGGCTTTTTTTTGCGCGACGCCGTCGATCGCCGAATTGGCGAGCCGCGTCGCCGGCATGATCGAAGGATCGATCGTCTCGCCCTGGCCCGCCCATTCGGCGGCGATCAGCTCGGCAAGGGCCAGCGTCGAAAGGACGAGCGGGTTCTTGGCGGGCGTTCGCGCGCCGCGCCCGTCGAGCACGAGGGCGAAACCGCCGTCCCGTTCGACCACGCCCGCCGCCTTATAGAAGCGCTTCGGCAGGACCGGGCGCATATTGGCCTGCGCCGCGCGCATGGGATTGGCGGGAGGGGCGTCAGACATCGCGCGCGCCCCTTCCCCCCTGGCGGGCATCATGCGAAGCATGACGGATGAGGGGAGTCGAGCGGAGCGAGACGGCTTTGAGCCTTGCGTCGCGGCGCCCCGATAGGCTTATGACGCGCCGTGATCCTTGTACTTTGAAATTCATCCGAGGGTGTTTCGCCCGTGCATGGGGCCAAAGCCGTCGCGCTTCGCGCGACTCCCCCTCATCCGGCCGGCTCCGCCGGCCACCTTCCCCCGCAAGCGGGGAAGGGACGCTGGCGCCCTCACTCATCCGGCGCGTCCTCGATCGGATCGTACGTCGTCACGTCGAAGCCGAACATCTCGAAACTCTTTTGCATATGCGGCGGCAACGGCGCCGTCACGTCGATGACGCCGCCCTTCGGATGCGGCAGGATGAGCCGCCGCGCCAGGAGATGCAGCTTCGGCTCCAAGCCGGGAGGAAGCGCGCGCAACGGATCCTTGCGCGCCGGATCGTTCGCCGGCCGACGGTTGTATTTCGGATCGCCGACGATCGGATGGCCGATCGCTTCGCAATGGGCGCGAAGCTGATGGGTGCGCCCGGTGATCGGGCGCATCGACAGCCAGGCGAGCCGCGGCGCGACCTTGTCGATGACCGCGTAGAGCGTAATCGAATGCTGCGCGTCCTTGTCGCCGTGCTCCACGATGCGCATGCGCTCGAAATCCCCCCGCGCTCCCTTGCGTAACGTCCGCGCGTCGCCCATGGCCTCGCCCTTGGCGAGGAACAGCGAGATGCGGCCCCTTGCCGGCTTGGGCACGCCTTCGACCAGCGCCCAATAAAATTTCTTGGCGCCGCGTGAGCGAAAAATCTCGCCGAGATCGGCGGCAATGCCTCGCGATTTCGCCACCAGCAGCACGCCGGACGTGTCGCGGTCCAGCCGATGAACGAGAACCGGCCGCTCGCCTTGTCTATCGGCGAGCGCGGCGAGCATGCCGTCGATGTGGCGCGTCGTGCCGGAGCCGCCCTGCACCGCCAGGCCATAAGGCTTGTTGAGTACGATGACCCCGCGATCTTCGTAGAGGATCATCGCGCGGATCGCCGTCGCATCATCCGCGCTCGCCGGCCGCGCCGGCTTTGGCGCCGCCAGATGAAGCGGCGGCACGCGAACGCTTTGGCCGGCCTCCAGCCGCGTCGACGTCTCGGCGCGTCTGCCCGCAACGCGCACCTCGCCCTTGCGCACGATTTTGTTGAGATGCGAAAGCGGCAAGGTCGGGAAATGGCGCTTGAACCAGCGGTCAAGGCGCATGCCGGCCTCGTCCTCGCCGACCTCCAGTTGGGCGACTTTGTCCGCGGCGCCGCTCATGGGAGGCCGCCTGTCGCGAGCGCGGCGCGAGCAAATTGGAATAGGATTGGCTTCATCGCGCCGATATAGAGCCGCAGGGCGTCGCAGGACAAGGGAATGTCCCCGGCTCACCACCAATGAGAGGCTCCGACGGAGGGCGGACTGTCTCATTGTTTGGCAAAATGCTCGCCAAGCAATCAATGAGAACGCGGCGCTGAGATCAGCGCCAGTCTCAGATGTGTTCGAGGCTGGACAAGGGAAGGCGCTCAGTCCCGCCTCTGATCTCGCCAAAAGTTGGCGCCGCCTTCGGGCGCCTCGCGCGCAGTCACTAACAGCGTCGAGGATTCCGTACGGTCATCTCCCCTACTCCTCGATGATCGCCACTGCCCGCGTCCAGCCAGCCGAGGCGCGATGCACCTTGACCGGAAAACACACGACCTCGAAGCCGTCAGCCGGCAGCGCTTCGAGATTGTTGAGCTTCTCGAGATGCGCATAGCCGATCTCGCGGCCGGCGCGATGGCCTTCCCAGATCAGCGAGGCGTCGCCGGTGGCGGCGACTTTGCGCTTCGTATGCGAGAAAGGCGCGTCCCAGCTCCAACCGTCCGTGCCGACGAGCCGGACGCCGCGCTCCAAGAGCCACAGCGTCGCCGCCTTGCCGACGCCGCAGCCGGAATCGACATAGTCGTCCTCGCCATAGCGCGCGCCCGCGCGCGTGTTGACGAGGACGATGTCGAGCGGCCGCAGGTCATGGCCGATCCGCTTGAGCTCCGCCTCCACATCCGCCGGCGTCGCGACATAGCCGTCCTCGAAACTGCGAAAGTCCAGTTTGACTCCCGGCTGAAAACACCATTCGAGCGGCGTCTCGTCGATCCGCCAGGACGGTTCGCCGCCTTGCCTGAAACGATGGTTCATTGTCGAGAAGAAATGGTACGGCGCGTCGAGATGCGTGCCATTGTGCGTTGTGATGGTCACGCGCTCGATCGCGCAATATTCGCCGTCGGGCAGCGCTTCGATTGGCACGTCGAAAAGCTGGGCGATGGTCGGCGCCGTCTGATGGTGGTCGAGATAATCGATTGTCGGCAACATATAGGGCGGATCGCTGGCGATGCCCGCCTGGAGCGGCGAAGAAATATCGATGAAACGGCGCGGCATGGCGGGTCCTCCAGACGGCAAGGCGAAGCCGCGACGCGGCCTGGCAACTGAACAGCCGCCCCGCCGCGCCAAAAGAACATCAATCCATCTTCATGCCGCCCATCGAACCGCCGGTCCCCGATGGGCTCATCGCGCCGATCTTGCTGACCTTGAACTCCAGCGCAAGCGCGCCGGCATGCTCGAAAGTCAACGTCGCCTTCAGCGTTTCGCCGGCTACGATGGGCTGTTTCAGGCCCTTGAACATCAAATGATAGCTGTTGGGGCTGAGCGTCACGGCGCCCTTCGCCGGGATTTCCATTCCGTCGGCGACCAGCCGCATCGTCATGACGCCGTTGGTCATCGTCATCTTGTGGACTTCAACGGCGCCGGCGAAATCCGCCGAGCCGCTGACCAATCGGTCGGCGGCCGCGCCGGCGTTGCGGATGGTCAGATAGCCGGCTGCGACATCGGCGCCCTTGGGCGTCGCCCGCATCCACGGCGTTTCGACCGTGATGTCGCCGGCCGTGAATTGCTGGGCGAAAGCCGGCGTCGCCATTGCGGCGAGCAGCGCGGCAAGAGCCAGAGCCCTGATCTTCGTCATGGGGAATGATCCTTTCGTTTGGCCTAGGGAGCGACGGTGAAGGTGAATTCGCCTTGCGTCTGGTGGGTGTCGACAGACACCGCATGCCAGGTCACCTTGTAGACGCCGGGTTTCAGCGGCTGGCTAAGCGGCGTCACCAGTACGGCGGGGTCGGCTGGATCGAGGGTTGGCTTTTCCGTTGCGATCGCCGCGCCCGCGGAGTCGACAAGGGCCGCTCCGGAGAAGCGCGGCTCCACGCCCTCGCTGAATTTGAGCCGAATCTCTTTTGGCGACGTCGCGATTGTACCGCCAACCGGCGGATCCGCTTTGACGAGGCGCGCATGGGCTAGGGCTGCGGTGGCGAAGATGGCGAAAGCGAACGGCGCGAGAACGCGTAGTGCGATTGTGCCGGGCATGGGCGAGCTCTTCAAAAGATTGGAAATTGCGGAAGGACGATGGCGCATTCGTCCCAAGTCCAAGCAGAGCCGTCGCGATGACGATCCGGCTCACGGGATCAGGACGCGGAGGTCGTCTCAGAGGAGAACGGGCGGCGCTCTTGGCCGCGCGCGCCGTCGCCGCAGAGCGAAACCTCATGGCCAATCGCCGCGCTAAGCGCGGCCGCCGTCAGATCGGCGGGCGAAGCGCCTTGCGGCGCATGCGCGGCGCCCGCGACAAGCTGAAAGATCAGCGCCAGCGCCGCGAACCAGGCGGCAAGCGGACGACGCAGCGACGCGAGAGACGTCGTCGCTTCTTTCGCCTTCGCCTTGCCCTTCGTCATGGTCCCGATCTCGCGGCCCTGGCCGCCGATCCTGCTCCGGCTCTTGCGCCGCCGCAAGACGGAGCGGCGCTCAAAAGACACAAGAGTCAGCGATGACGCCGGCATCCTGGCTCAAACGTCTGAGACTGGCGCTGGTCTCAGCGCCACGTTCTCATTGATTGCTTGGCGAGCATTTTGCGCGAGAGAATCCGCCCTCTGGAGGAGACCCATATGCGATGAGCCAGGACATCGGCTTGTCGGCCGCCCATTGGCGCGGCAAGTTGTCCCCAAGGCGGCATAAGCCTGGCTGGAGGGAACGTCATGCAGGAATCGCGGTTCCTGATCGATCGCGACGACGGCGCCAAAGTCCAAATCTATCGCTGGTCGCCGGAAGGCGCGGCGCGGGCGGCGGTGCAAATATCGCATGGGCTCGCCGAGCATGGCGGACGCTATGCGAGATTGGCTGAGACGCTGACCGGCGCCGGCTATCTCGTCTACGCCAGCGATCATCGCGGCCATGGGCCGAGCGCGGCCCCCGAGGATCTTGGCCATTTCGCCGACCAAGACGGCTGGCGCAAATGCCTCGACGACTTATGGGCCGTCAATCGGCGCATCGCGGCCGAGCAGCCTGCCGCGAAGATCGTCTTCCTCGGCCATTCGATGGGGTCCTTCTTCGGCCAGCAATTCATCGCCGAGCATGGCGATGCGCTCGCTGGCGCCGTCCTCTCCGGATCGAACGGGCCTCCGCCCGCCATGGCCGAGGTCGGCAGGCTGATTGCGCGGATCGAGCGCTGGCGTCTCGGCGGCCGGGGCCGAAGCGCTCTTCTGCGCAAGATGATGTTCGACGATTTCAACAAGCCGTTCCAGCCGGCGCGCACCGCCTTCGACTGGCTGTCGCGCGACCCCGCCGAGGTCGACAAATATATTGCCGATCCGCTTTGCGGCTTTCCGTTCAGCGTTCAATTGGCGATCGATCTCCTTGATTCTCTGAAAGTTTCAACAGGTCCGACGACGATCGCGCGTATTCCGAAATCGCTGCGACTCTATATTTTCTCCGGGGAGCGCGACCCGGTCGGGCCGAACTTGCAAGGGTTGATCGACGCTTATCGCGCCGCCGGCCTCGCTGTGACGGCGAAAATCTATCCCGACGCGCGCCACGAGACCTTAAATGAGATCAACCGCGACGAGGTGACGAGAGACCTTATCGCCTGGCTCAATACGCTGGCGCTTTGACGAGGCGTTGGCGGCAGGATTCGACGGAGGCTACTCAATGATCATTCGCGAATGGCGCGGCCGCGCCGAAACGCAACGCGCCAACGCCTATCCGAAGCATTTTCGCGAAAAGGTCGCATCAGAGTTGCGATCGATTTCGGGCTTTCTCGGCGCGGACCTCGTCCGGCGAGAAGTTGGCGACAGGATCGAATTTGTGGTCCTCACGCGCTGGCGGTCGATCGAAGCGATCCGCGCCTTTGCCGGGCCTGATGCGGAACGGGCCGTCGTCGAACCGGAGGCCGTTGCGGCTCTCTCTGATTTCGACGAATTCGTCCGCCACTATGAGTCGATCGAGCGCGTCAGCGCGCCATAAGCCGCCGACGCGAAGGACCCTAAGATAAAACGGCCGGTCGCCCGGCCGTCTTGTGACACTCGTCGGCGCTTATAAAAAGTCGCCGACGCGAAAAAACGCCGCCGCGCGCTATCGGTCTTGCGCCGATTGCGCGCGTCGGTCCATCGCAGTTCCTCTAGGCCAAAAGGGGGCTTAGTGGAGGTTGCTGGCGACTTCGTTGAAGGTCGTGCTCAGCTTGTTGCCGAGGGTGCTGACCGTGGCGATGATCACGACAGCGATCAACGAGGCGATGAGGCCGTATTCAATAGCCGTCGCGCCCGACTCGTCGCGCACGAATTTCCGAAAGTTCAAGGTCATAATCCGACGTCTCCGTCTAGGGTCCGCGAGGAACTCGCGCGAAGAACGTTAGGGGCGTTCGTCTTGCGCCCAGGTTAACGCAATCGCCGAATGTCGCCGCGCCACGACCCTTAGCGCCGGATGGTCAATATTTTCTTTGCGCCGTCCCCTCGGTTGAAGGGAATTCTCGTGTCTGGCTGGCGGCGCTTTCGCGATTTCTTCCATCGTAAATGCTTTCTTAATCCTCGAGGCCTGCACGGTTCCGGACGGGTCGAACCGCTTTGCGGCGCTCAGCCGCCCTTAGCGCCGCAACGCCTCGACGCCCGGCAGCGCCTTGCCTTCCATCCATTCGAGGAAAGCCCCGCCTGCGGTCGAGACATAAGTGAACTCGTTGGCGACGCCGGCCGCGTTCAGCGCGGCGACGGTGTCGCCGCCGCCGGCGACCGATACGAGCCTATGCGCCTTGGTGCGCTGCGCGACATGGCGGGCAAGCGCAACCGTGCCATGGTCGAAGCCGGCAAGCTCGAAGGCGCCGACCGGACCGTTCCAGATCACCGTACTGGCTTCGTTGATTGAAGCCTTGATGCGGTCGATCGAGAGCTGGCCAATATCGAGCATCATGCCGTCGGCCGGTATCGCGTCGACGCCATAGTCATGCGAAGGCGCGTTGGCGACGAAGTGGAAAGCGACGATCGCGTCGACCGGCAACACGATCGCGCAGTGCGTTTCCTGCGCCTTGGCGACAATCGCGCGCGCGGTCTCGGCCAAGTCCTTTTCGCAAAGCGACTTGCCGACGGGATAGCCCTCAGCGTTAAGAAACGTGTTGGCCATGCCGCCGCCAATGACCAAGGCGTCGACCTTGGCGACGAGATTGCTTAAGAGATCGAGTTTGGTCGAGACTTTGGCGCCGCCGACAATGGCGACCAGCGGACGCTTCGGCGATTCGAGGGCTTTGCCGAGCGCGTCGAGCTCGGCCTGCATCGCGCGGCCGGCGTAAGCCGGCAGGAGATGCGCGAGCCCTTCCGTCGAAGCATGGGCGCGATGGGCGGCGGAGAAGGCGTCGTTGACGTAAAGATCGCCGAGCTTGGCGAGCGCGGCCGCAAAGGCCGGATCGTTTTTTTCCTCGCCCTTGTGAAACCTCGTGTTCTCGAGAAGCAGAACATCGCCGTCCTTCATCGCCGCAACCGCGCTTGCCGCCGCTTCGCCGACGCAATCGCCCGCGAAGGCGACCGGCTGCTTCAAAAGATCGGCAACCGCGGCGGCGACAGGTTTGAGCGAGTTGGCTTCGTCCGGCCCGCCTTTCGGGCGCCCGAAATGGGCAAGCAGGATCGCCTTGCCGCCTTTGCGCGATATCTCATGAATCGTCGGCAAGACGCGCTCGATGCGGGTCAGGTCCGTGACCCTGCCATGCTCCATCGGCACGTTGAGGTCGACGCGCAGTAAGACGCGCTTGCCCGCCAGAGTGACGCCGTCAAGCGTGCGAAACGATGAACTCATGGACTTAAAGCCCCGGCGGGAGAAAGGACTCTAAAGCCATCCCGCGCTCCCCGCGCCGCGAGCGGCCGGAACTGAGCTTCAGATCACCTTGCTCATCGCGACCGCCGTATCGGCCATGCGGTTCGAGAAGCCCCATTCATTGTCGTACCAAGAGAGAACCCTGACGAAGGTTCCATCGATCACCTTGGTCTGGTCGAGATGGAACACCGACGAATGGCTGTCGTGGTTGAAGTCGGCCGAGACATTGGGCTGATCGGTGTAACCCAAAATACCCTTGAGCTGCTGCGCGGCGGCATTCTTGATCGCCTGGCTGATCTCGTCCTTGCTGGTCGGACGCTTGGCGACGAATTTGAAATCGATCACCGAGACGTTGGGCGTCGGCACGCGGATCGCGGAGCCGTCGAGCTTGCCCTTGAGCTCGGGCAGAACGAGGCCGACCGCCTTGGCGGCGCCCGTCGTCGTCGGAATCATCGACAAAGCCGCGCCGCGGGCCCGGTAGAGGTCCTTGTGCAGCGTATCCAGCGTCGGCTGGTCGCCCGTATAGGAATGGATCGTCGTCATGAAGCCGTGGTCGATGCCGATCGCATCGTTCAGCACTTTGGCGACAGGCGCGAGGCAATTGGTCGTGCACGAGGCGTTGGAGACGACCAGATGGTCCTTCGTCAGCTTGTCGTGGTTGACGCCATAGACAACGGTCAAATCGGCGCCGTCGGCCGGCGCCGAAACGATCACTCTCTTCGCCCCCGCCGTCAGATGCATCGCCGCCTTGTCGCGCGCGGTGAAAATGCCCGTGCATTCGAGAGCGATGTCGACGCCCATGTCCTTGTGAGGCAATTGCGTCGGGTCCTTGATCGCCGTCACTTTGATCTTGCCGGCGCCGATGCTGATCGTGTCGCCCACGACCGCGACGTCATGCGGGAAGCGGCCATGCACTGAGTCGAAACGCAAGAGATGGGCGTTGGTCTCGACCGGGCCGAGATCGTTGATGGCGACGACCTCGATGTCTTTGCGCCCAGATTCGACGATGGCGCGCAGAACAAGGCGCCCGATGCGCCCAAAGCCGTTGATCGCTACTCTCACCGCCATCGTTTTCTCCTCGCGATCTGAATATTCGCGTTCAGTTTAAGCAAGCCCGCTCAAGCCGGACCTGATTTGCCGCAAAACGCGGCGCGCGTCTTGCTTTTTTTGCTTGGCCTCAACCGCGCCCGCTGCGGCTTACCCTCATCCAGCGCTTCGCGCCACCTTCTCCCTTAAAGCGGGAGAAGGCTGCCGCCCCTCTCGTCGTCTTTGGAGGCCGCAAATGCGCCCCCTCTCCCGCTTGCTTGCGGGAAAGACCTGGGGTGGGGGTAAGCCGTAGCGTTTTTTAGCGTCAATTAAACGAACCCGCCTACAGCCTCGCAAGAGTCGCGTCCGCGACCGCTTGCGGCGTGATGCCGAAATGCTCATAGAGCGGCTTATAGGGCGCGCTGGCGCCGAAACCCGTCATGCCGATAAAGGGCCCATCGCCGATGATCGCGTCCCAGCCCTGACGCACCGCAGCCTCCACCGCGACCTTGACCCGAGCCTTTCCGATCACTTGGCTGCGATAGGAATCCTTCTGCTGGAAGAAGAGGTCCATGCAGGGAATCGATACGACCCTTGCCGCGACCCCCTTCTCGGCGAGCAACTTCTGCGCGGCGACGGCGATCGAGACTTCCGAGCCTGAGCTGAAGATCGACGCCGCCGCCTCGCCCGCCGCGGGGGAAATCTCATAAGCGCCGAGCGCGCTCAAGTTTTCGGCGACATGGGTCTTGCGCAAGGCCGGCAGGTTCTGGCGGGTCAGCGCCAGGATCGAAGGCGAGGTCTTTGCTTTCAGCGCCGCCTGCCAGCACTCGACCGTCTCGACGGAATCGGCCGGGCGGAAGAGCAGCAGATTGGGCATCGCGCGAAGCGCCGCCAGATGCTCGACCGGCTGATGGGTCGGCCCGTCTTCGCCAAGCCCGATCGAATCATGCGTGAAGGCGTGACAGACGCGAATGCCCATCAAGGCGGCGAGGCGCAGCGATGGCCGGCAATAATCGGTGAAGATGAGGAAGCTCGCGCCCGACGGGATGAAACCGCCATGCACGGAAATCCCATTGCACGCGGCGGCCATGCCATGCTCGCGAATGCCCCAATGCACGTAGCGGCCCGACATGTCGTCGGGTTTGATGTCGCGCGTCGCCTCGACCTTGGTGTTGTTCGAGGGGGTGAGATCAGCCGAACTGGTGATCAGCTCGGGCACGGCCGGCGCGATCACTTTCAGCGCGGCTTCGCCGGCCTTGCGGGTGGCGATTTCGGGCGCGTCAGCGGCGAGCTTCTGCTTATAGGCGTCGACGACGGCGTCGAAATCTTTCGGTAGGTCGCCAGCCAGCCGACGCTCGAATTCAGCGCGAAGCTCCGGCGCCTTGTCCTTCAAAAGACGCCGCCATTTGTTGCGCTTGCCCCTGCCCTTGCGGCCAACCGCGCGCCAGGCGCCGAGAATGTCTTCGGGCACGACGAAGGGCTCGTACGGCCAATGGAGGTTCTGCCGGGCGCCGGCGATCTCGGCTGCGCCGAGCGCTTCGCCATGCGCCTTGTTGGTGCCGGCCTTGGTCGGCGCGCCAAAGCCGATCGTCGTCTTGCAGGCGATCATGGTCGGACGGTCGGAACGCCTCGCGGCGCGAAGCGCCCGCAAGATCTGCCGGGGATCATGGCCGTCGATGTGAAAGGAGCGCCAGCCGGCGGATTTGAATCTCGCGACCTGATCGACCGAGTCCGCGAGCGAGGTCGGGCCGTCGATCGAGATCGAGTTGTTGTCGTAAAGGACGATGAGCTTGGCGAGCTTGTAATGGCCGGCGATGCCGATCGCCTCCTGGCTCACGCCCTCCATCAGATCGCCGTCGGAGGCCAGCACGAAAGTATGATGATCGACGAGATCGCTGAATTCGGCGGCGAGCATGCGCTCGGCGAGCGCCATGCCTACCGCCGTGGCGATGCCCTGCCCGAGCGGGCCGGTGGTCGTCTCGACGCCGATCGTATGGCGATATTCCGGATGGCCGGGCGTCTTGGAGCCGAGCTGGCGGAATTGCTTCAAGTCGTCGATCTCCATGCCGCCCGCGCCCGTAAGGTACAGAATCGAATAGAGCAGCATCGAGCCATGGCCGGCGGAAAGTACGAACCTGTCGCGGTCCGGCCAATGCGGATCGGCGGCGTCGAATTTGAGGATGTCGCGAAAGAGCACGGTCGCCACGTCGGCCATCCCCATCGGCATGCCGGGATGGCCGCTCTTCGCCTTTTCGACCGCATCCATGGAAAGCGCGCGAATGGCGTTGGCCATCGCGTCATGCGTCACGTCCGCCATCGTGGGCTCTCCTTGAGGGATTGTCGCCGCTTCCGCCGTCGCGGCCGCGCTTGATAGGCGGGCCCCCTTCGCCCTGTCAAATGCCGCCCATGCGCCGCGCTTGCGGGGCGAAAGACCTGTGAAAGGCGGGCTTCCGCGCGTTGACGCGGCCTTCAACCGAAGCGTAAACATTAAGGCGCAAGTGGCGGGAACCTCATGAGCGCTGACCTTCTCGAGCCATCCATGAAGCGCCTTCGCGCCGCGCTCGACATGCTGGAGGCGGCGGTCGAGCGGCGGGCGCGCCAGGAGGGCGCGCGCGCCGACGCGGGAGAAGAGCTGGCGCTGATGCAAGACGACCGGGCGAGGCTGGCGACCGAACTCGACACCGCGCTCGATCGCAATCGCGGGCTCCTCGCCGCCAATATGGAGGCGGCGAAAAGGGTCGAGCGGGCCGCCGCGACAATCCGCGCGATCCTCGGCCGCTCCGGCGGCGCGGCGGAGGATTAGGTCATGCGACGGCGGCCCGCCCTTATCCTCGCCAGCCAGGTCACCGAACCGCACGCCATTGCAGCGGCTGTCATTCCCGCGAAAGCGGGAATCCAGAGAACCGCTGCGCCTCCAGACTGGCTCCGTCTGGATTCCCGCTTGCGCGGGAATGACGATTTCGAATCGAGAGAGGCGCCCGGCCTATGGCGCAAGTAACCGTGACGATCGGCGGGCGGGGCTATCGCCTCGCCTGCAACGAAGGCGAGCAGCCGCATCTCGAAGGCTTGGCGCGCCAGCTCGACGGCAAGATCGCCGAACTCCGCGCCACGGTCGGCGAGATCGGCGATCAGCGCCTGATCGTCATGGCCGCGCTCACCGTCGCCGACGAGTTGCATGAAACGCGGCGCGCCCTCGCCGATCTCGAACGGCGGGCCGGCGAGCGGGCCGACATGCACGATGCGGTCCAGCGCGAGGCCGACGAATGGGCGACGGCCTTGAGCGAGGCGCTCTCCGAGGCGAGCCGACGCATCGAGGATATTGCGGCGTCGCTGTCGGCGAAGGGGTGAATGTCGCAAGTTGGCGACCACGTGATGCGGGTGTTAGTTTCGCCCCATGTCCTCTCTCCCGAAGCACAGAATGACCGTGGACGAATATCTCGCCTGGGCCGGGGGCCACCCCGGACGGTACGAGCTTTACGCCGGCGTCGTCTACGCCATGGCGCCGGAGCGCGCCGGGCATGCCAAGACGAAATACGCGGTCCAGACCGCCCTCGTCGCTGGGATCAGG
>DATGHD010000339.1:0-8039 GCA_035308145.1 Roseiarcus sp. | reverse complement strand
CTAGTTCTCCGGTGGGCAGACCTAGGCTACAGTAAGCCGATTCTCGATCGAGCGGGTATGGATGCCAAGGACCCTGTCGGAGCTTCGCGAGCGTATTCACAAGAAATTGGATACTTACTTCACGTTTTCTTATGGGCGGCGTGAAGAAGCAAGCTTGCGCCTCTTATATGGTGCGACCGATGCTCTGTTAGACGCGAGCATGGCGGCGAGTGCGTTCGGCAGCGCGATAAGCTCACGTACCGCGACTAATTTGTTGGCGTGCTACGGCTTTCTGCAGGCCGTCTACATTCAGCAAGACGCCGTGGAGGTTCTCTCAAGAGCGATAGGGCTGAGTTGGCGTCCACAAGACGATCCAGTACTTAGCAAGATACGCGATCTGAGAAATCGACTTACCGGTCACCCAGCGCTTGCTGGCGAGCTGTTGAGACCGCCCAAACTGTCGTCTGCTATAATTCCGTACAATGGCATTCGTTGTGACGGGTTTGATGGACATATCTACTACGATGGTTCTTTCGAAACGGTACATGTTGATGTCGCGTCGATCCTACAAACTAATGAGGAGAGACTTGTCGCTCAAACAGAGGCAATAGAAATTGAGATGGATAGGCGGGAAAGCGATTTTCGCTCTGCGCAAGCAGGAGCACAATTTTATGATACATTAGGTACCAATTTCGGCTATTTGGTGCATAGACTCTATTGTGATCTCAATGACGAAGATCGACTGAGACAATCATTGGCTCATTTGGAGATGATCCGCGATCGCGTATTGGAGCTTCAGAAGAAACTCGCCGATCGAGGATTTAGCGCAGAGGTGGCGGCAAACGACGTCATCTTGGAAGGTTTAAAAATGATTGGCGAGATTCTGCAGGGCGACCGAACCTCAGCGAGTCAGAGACAGTTCATCTTAATGTATGGAGGCCTAGAAAAAGAGCTGAAAGCGTTCACGTCAAGCATTAGTGAGCTTGACGCTCGACTGGCGGCACCCGTCAAATGAGACGACCGAGTGCGCTAAACTCTGCGCCTTGGCGCAGCCCCTCATCCGGCCGCTTCGCGGCCATCGTCTCCTCGCTTCGCTTTGCTGGAAGATGGCGCCCTGGCTTTCCGCCATTTTCCTCAAAACTCCTTCTACCCCCTTCGCAAAACGAAAATCTTCCGCTTTCAACGATTTAGACGCATGATTGGCTCTCGGGAGAGGGTCCATGAGTGCCAAACAAGGGTCTGAGTCGCGAAAAGCCCTCCGCTTCCGCTTCCGCGGCGCGGATGTCGCGCTCGATCGTTTCTCCCCCCGCGCGACTTTGCTCGACTGGCTGCGCGAGGAGAAAGGCGCCAAGGGCGTCAAGGAAGGCTGCGGCGAGGGCGATTGCGGCGCCTGCACTGTCGTGCTGTCGCGGCCGCGCCCAAGCGGCAGCGTGGACTACAAGGCGGTCAACGCCTGCGTCATGCTGCTTGGCCAGGTCGACGGCGCCGAAGTCATCACTGTCGAGGACCTTGCCGAAGGCAAAGACCTCCATCCGGTCCAGCAGGCGATGGTCGACCTGCATGGCTCGCAATGCGGCTTCTGCACGCCGGGCATCGTGATGAGCCTCTTTGCGCTCTACCAGTCGCACGAACGGGCGAGCCGCGCGGCGATCTGCGACCAGCTCGCTGGCAATCTCTGCCGCTGCACCGGCTATCGGCCAATCCTCGACGCCGCTTTCGCGACTTGCGTCGCCAAGCCGGAGGATCGTTTTGCGCGCTTCGCCGGCGAGCGCCGCGCCGCGCTCGAAGGGCTCGCCGATGATCGCGATCTCTTCGTGGGCGACGAACAGCGCTTCTTCGCCGCGCCGGCGAGCGAAGCAACGCTCGCCGAACTCTATGGCCGCCATAAGGACGCGACCCTGCTCGGCGGGGCGACCGACGTCGGCCTCTGGATCACCAAGGCCTTAAGCGATTTGAAAAAGATCATCTGGCTCGGCCGGGTGAAAGGCTTTGACCGGATCGAGGACAGCGCCGAGGCGCTGGATTTCTACGCCATGGCCGGGCTCGACGCGGCGCTGGAGCCGCTGGCCGCGCTGCATCCGGACCTTCGCGAGATCATGCGCCGCTTCGGCTCGGCGCAGGTGCGCGCCGCCGGCACAATCGGCGGCAATGTCGCCAATGGCTCGCCGATCGGCGACACGCCGCCGGTCTTCATCGCCCTCGATGCGACCGTGGAGCTCCGGCTCGGCGCGGCGACCCGCACGCTGCCGATCGAAAAATTCTTCGTCGCCTACGGCCGCCAAGATCGCAGAGCCGGCGAGTATCTCCGCCGCGTCCATGTGCCGAAGCTGAAAAGCAACCAGCAATTCCGCAGCTACAAAGTCTCCAAGCGCTTCGATGAAGATATTTCCGCCGTGATGAGCGCCTTCCGCTTCACGCTCGACGGCCGGCGCATCGTCGAGGCGCGCCTCGCCTATGGCGGCATGGCGGCGACGCCGAAGCGGGCCTCCGGCGCGGAAGCCGCGCTTCACGGCGCGAGCCTCGATGATCGCGCGTCGTGGAAAAAAGCGCTCGACGCGATCGCCTCCGATTTCACGCCGATGACCGATCAGCGGGCCAGCGCGGCGTACCGTTCGAAGGTCGCAGCGAACCTGCTTTTGAAGGCCTTGACCGAAGTCGCCGGCGGCGACGGTCTTACGCGCATCGGAGAGCTCCGTGCCGCCGAATAGCGCCACGCAAAGCCTCGACAAGATCGGCGAGGGCGACACCGCCTTCGTCCATAAGTCGCTGGTTCATGATTCCGCGCGCCTGCATGTCCAAGGCGCGGCGCCCTATGTCGACGACATTTTGGAGCCGGCCGGCACATTGCATCTCGCGGTCGGCCTCGCCGACAAGGCGGCCGGGACCTTGCGCGGGCTCGATCTTGTCGCGGTGAAAGCGGCGCCCGGCGTCGTCGCCGTGCTCACCGCCGCCGATATTCCCGGCAGGAACGACATTGCTCCGGCCTTCGCCGACGAGCCCCTGCTGGCGGAGAGAGAAATCCTCTTTCACAACCAGCCGGTCTTCGCTGTCGTCGCGCGGACGCGCGACGAGGCGCGCCGCGCCGCGCGGTTGGCTAAGATCGACATCGCGGAAGAAAAACCGGTCGTTTCGGTCGATGAGGCGGTGATGGATGGCAAGACGGTGCTGCCGGATTATGAATTCGGCCGCGGCGAGGTCGCCAAAGCCTTGAAGGACGCGCCGCATCGCCTCAGCGGCCAGTTCTATGTCGGCGGCCAGGAGCATTTCTATCTCGAGGGCCAGGCGGCTTTCGCCATTCCCGGCGAGGGGCGCGAATTCACCGTCCATTCCTCGTCGCAGGACCCGACCGAGGTGCAGCATATCGTCGGCCGCATCCTCGCGGTGCCGGACGCTTTCATCACTGTCGAGACCCGGCGCATGGGCGGCGGCTTCGGCGGCAAGGAGACCCAGGCCTGCCAATGGGCGGCGCTCGCCGCGCTCGCGGCCTACCGTACCGGCCGCCCTTGCAAGATCAGGCTCGATCGCGACGACGATTTCGCCTTAACCGGCAAGCGCCATGATTTCCGCAATGATTGGCAAGTCGGTTACGACGACAAAGGCGTGATCCAGGCCTACGAGGTGATGCTCAACGCGCGCTGCGGCTGCTCGGCCGATCTTTCGCTCGGCGTCGTCGACCGCGCCATGTTCCATGCCGCCAACGCCTATTGGTTGCCCGACGTCCGCATCGCTTCGAAGCGCCTCAGGACCAACACGGTCTCCAACACCGCCTTCCGCGGCTTCGGCGGGCCGCAGGGCATGGTGACGATCGAGCGCGTGATGGACGCCATCGCCCATGAGCGCGGGCTCGATCCGCTCGACGTGCGCAAGGCCAATTTCTACCGCACCGGCGGCGACAGGACTCCCTTTGACCAGCAGGTCGAGGATCCCGAGACTTTGCGGGCGATGGTCGAGGAGCTGGAAGTTTCCTCGGACTATCGCGCGCGGCGCAAGGAAATCGCGGCCTTCAACTCTAAGAGCAAGTTCTTGAAGCGCGGCATTGCGCTGACCCCGGTCAAGTTCGGCATTTCCTTCACGCTGATCCATCTCAATCAGGCCGGCGCGCTGGTCCATGTCTATTCGGACGGCTCGATCCATTTGAACCACGGCGGCACCGAGATGGGGCAGGGCCTCTTCATCAAGGTCGCCCAGGTCGTCGCCGAGGAATTCGGCGTGCCTTTGGACTTCGTGCGCATCACCGCGACCAATACGGCGAAAGTGCCCAATGCGTCGCCGACCGCCGCCTCGTCAGGCGCGGACTTGAATGGCATGGCCGGCCAGATCGCGGCCCGCCAGATCAAGCAGCGGATGATCGAATTCGCGAGTTCGCAATGGGAAGTCGAAGCCGACAGAATAGAGTTCCGCGACGGCCTGGTCTTCATCGGCAACAAGTCGGTCAGCTTCGCCGAACTCGCCAAGACCTGCCGGCTCAACCGGGTGCAACTTTCGGCTGCCGGTTACTATAAGACGCCGGAAATCCACTGGGACCGCGCCAACGCCAAAGGCCGACCGTTCCTTTATTTCGCCTATGGCGCCTCTTGCTCCGAGGTCGTCATCGACACGCTGACCGGCGAGATGAGAGTCGAACGGGTCGACATTTTCCATGACGTCGGCGCCTCGCTCAATCCGGCGATCGACATCGGCCAGATCGAAGGCGGCTTCGTGCAAGGCATGGGCTGGCTGACCACCGAGGAATTGGTGTTCGATCCCAAGGGCCGGCTCGCGACGCACGCGCCGGCGACCTACAAGATTCCGGTCGCCTCCGACGTGCCGGCTCACTTCAAGGTGAAGCTGCACTTGAGCCCCAATCGGATGGCGACCATCTATCGTTCGAAGGCGGTCGGCGAGCCGCCGCTGATGTTGCCGATCTCGGTCTGGTGCGCCATCAACGACGCCATCCATGCGATCAAGCCGGGTTCGCAGCCGCAGCTCCAGGCGCCGGCGACTCCTGAAGCGATTTTTAATGCGATTCAATCGCTTGAGGCGTGAAGTTGGAGTTCAAGTTTCAGATGAAGGAACCAACCCACGCGAAGGGAAGCATCCGCAGAAGGGCGGCACTGTCATTCCCGCGAAAGCGGGAATCCAGGCTGAGCCAGCCGCGAGGCGCGGCGGTTCTCTGGATTCTAAGCTTACGCGGGAATGACAGGACGCTCGCCGTGATGGGCGCGTCCCCTCTCCCCGCGAGCGGGCAGAGGGGGGTGGACGGACCGCCATGCAGACCTTTAACCGCCTGATCGAAGCGCTCGACGCGGAAGGCGCCGGCGCTTTGGTCAGCCTGATCAAAGCGGAAGGATCAGCCCCGCGCGAGAGCGGGACGCGGATGGTCGTACGCCCCTCCGGCGCTTTCAATGGCACGATCGGCGGCGGCCAGCTCGAATGGCAGGCGCTCGCCGCCGCGCAGGACGCGCTTCGTCAGGGCCGCGCCGCGCCGGTGCGGCGTACGGTGCTGCTCGGTCCCGATCTTGCGCAATGTTGCGGCGGCCGGGTCGAATGGCTGATCGAGACGTTCGATGCGCGGGATGCGGCCGAACTGCAAGCGCTCGCCGCGGCGGAGCGCGAAGGACCGCTCGTGACGCAAGCCGCGCAGGCCGCCGACGGGCGCCTGTCGCGCAAGGTCGCGCCTTCGCCGGCGAAGGCGGGACCGGCGATCGAAACCCGGCCCGACGGCTCGCTGATCGAGCGCTTCGGCGACGGCTGGACGGAGCTCTATCTCTTCGGCGCGGGCCATGTCGGCCGCGCGCTTGTCCTGGCCCTCGCGCCGCTGCCGTTCCGCGTGCGCTGGATCGACCAGCGCCCGGAGGCTTTCCCCTTACGCGCGCCGACCAATGTGACGATGGTTCAGGCGAAGGACCCGCCCGAAGAACTGGCGACGGCGCCGGACGGCGCGCATGTGCTGGTGATGACCCATTCGCATCCGCTTGATCTCGCCATCGTCGCCAAAGCGCTCGCCGAGGAGCGCTTCGCTTTCGTCGGCCTGATCGGCTCGGCGACGAAGCGGGCGCGTTTCTTGAGTCAGATGCGCAGCGCCGGCCTGACAAAGACGATGCTCGACCGCCTGACATGCCCGATCGGCCTTCCCGGCGTCGACGGCAAGGAGCCGGCGGTGATCGCCGCAGCAGTCGCCGCGCAGTTGCTGATCGCGCGAGCGGGGCCGCTTTCGCCTGGGCGGCGGGGGAAGGCGGCTCGATAAGGGCCCGCGACGAGGCGAAGCGGGTCAGGCGGCCGTGTGCATTGCGGCGAGCCATTCGCCGCCGACCCGGCTCAGCGCATAGCTGGACTTGCCGCTCAGGCTCTTGCCGGCCAGCGCGCCGGAGCCATGGGCGTTAAATTTGCTCGCGAAGATGACGACGCCGGGAAGAGCGCGCGCATCGACGACATCGATGGCGACCGTCGTCCAGCCCGCCTGATGCAGGCCGCCGAGCGCGCGCCGGATTTCCTCTTGGCCCGAGGCGAGTCTGTCCGACCAAAAGGGCGTCCGGCGCGTAGAGCCGCGCAACGCCTGCCGCGCCTCCGCTGCGCCACGCATTCTCCCAGCGCCGAGCAAAGCCGGCGGCGACGGCGCTAGGATTTTCGTCCACGATCATCTCCCGCCTTGCCGCGCCGCGTCCTCGATCCCATCCGCTTTCAAGCGCAGGACAAGGCGCCGCGCCTCATCGTCTGGGAGAATGTTGGGCCGGCCCGCGGCGAGCGCGACAGCGTATGTCTTTGCGAGGCGCTCGAGTTCCTGCGCCCGGGCCAGGGCCTCATCGAGAGTCTTGCCCGTGACGACCATGCCGTTGGCGCCGAGAAGGACGCCATGGCGATCGGCAAGGCCTTCGACGGCGAGATCGGCCAGTTCCTTCGACCCAAAGGGCGCGTAATCCGTGCAGCGCAGGTTCGGCCCGCCGAAGGCGGCGACCCTATAGTGGGCGGCGGGGATCGGTTTGCCCAACAGCGAGAGCGCGGTCGCATAGAGAGGCTGCCAATGGATGATCGCCTTTACGTCCGGCCGCGCCCGCAAGATGTCGAGATGGAGGCGCCATTCGAGCGAGGGCGCGTTGCGGCCCGACCAGGCGCCGTATTCGCCCTCGATCTTAAGGCGCGCAAGCATGCCGGGACGCAATTTGTCGGCGGCGCCGGCGCTCGGCGTGATCAGCATGGATTTTCCGAGCCGCGCGGAAATGTCGCCGGGCGTCGACCAATCGCCGCCGCGCTCGCGTAATCGCCGCCAAGCCGCAACGACAGCGGCCCTGAGCTCCTTCTCTTTCATCGCCGACAGCCCTTAAATCCCTCTCGATCTGGCGAATCTCGTTTCCGCGCCATATTAGCGGATCGCGCCTGATCCGGCCGCCCGGCTTCGACCCTCTAAAGACGCATGTGAGGCGAGGGCGCGGCTTTGCTCCGCCTCACGGCGCCCTTTATGCTGGAGAAGGCTGGGGTGGGCGAACGAAGGAGCGGGCGTGAGCGACACCTCGACCAGCCGCACCTATATTTCGGGGCTCTTGCAGACCGTCGCCGACCGCGGCCGCGCCTGGGTCGGCCTCCGTCGGACTGATCCGCTCGGCGTCGAAGCGCTGCTCGCGCTTGCCGAAAAACTGTTGACCGGGCGGGGCGAGGCCTCAGGCGTGGCGCTGGCCCGCACGATCCTCGCCGGCTACGCCAGCCTGACATCGCCTCAGCGCCGCGATTTCCTCGCCAAGGCCGCCAAAAGGTTTGGGCCCGATCTTGCGGCGTTGCGCGAGGCTGCTCGCGCCTTCGCCGATCAGCCAGACGAGCGCCAGGCGGCGGCGCTGCTCACCAAGGCCGAGCCAAAGCGCCAGGAATTGGTGCGCCGCCTCAATCACGCGCCGGGCGGCACTTTGGCGCTGGTGCGCATGCGCGAGGAAATCCTTGCCGCCGCGAACGACGACCCGGCGCTCGCCGCGCTCGACGAGGACTTCGTCCATCTCTTCGCCTCCTGGTTCAATGAGGGATTCCTGGTCTTGAGACGGATCGATTGGACGACGCCGGCCAATATTTTGGAGAAAATCATTCGGCGCGAGGCG
>DATGHD010000338.1:0-4540 GCA_035308145.1 Roseiarcus sp. | reverse complement strand
AGGAGATGGACTATCGCGCTCTATTCGGCTCGACCGCGAAATGGGCGACGCAGATCGAAGACCCCGCGCGTATCCCGGAAATCGTGCAGCGCGCTTTCCATGTCGCGATGCAAGGACGGCCTGGGCCCGTCGTGATTGCGCTACCGGAGGACGTGCTGACCGAGATGGCGGCGGCAACCGACGCGCCGCGTGTCGAGCCCGCGCCGATCTGGCCGGGCCAAACGCAAATGGCCGAGTTGCAGAAGACGCTATGGGCGGCGAAGCGGCCGATCGCCATTGTCGGCGGCGGCGGTTGGAACGCGCGCGCGACGCAAGCGCTTCAGCGTTTCGCCGAACGTTTCGACTTGGCCGTGGCGGCGTCGTTTCGGCGCGGCTCGCTTTTCGACGGCGAGCACCAGAATTACGCCGGCGAGATCGGCATCGGCCCCAATCCCAAACTTAAAGCGCGCATCGAGGGCGCCGATCTCGTGCTGTTGATCGGCGGACGCATGTCGGAAATGCCGTCGCAGAGCTACACGCTCTTTGATATTCCAGCGCCGCGCCAGACCTTGGTCCATGTCCATGCCGACGCCATGGAAATCGGCCGCGTCTATCATCCAACGCTCGGCATTGTCGCGACACCGCCCGCATTCGCGGCTGCGCTCGAAGGCTTGCAGCCGCCGAATACGATCGCCTGGCGCGAGGAGACCCGGCAAGCGCGCGCCGACTACCTCGCCTGGACTGATCAAGCGCCGGCTATGCCGGGGCGCGTGCAGCTCGGCGAGGCGATGCTATGGCTGCGCAAGCGGCTCGACGCCGACACGATCGTCACTAATGGCGCGGGAAACTACGCTGCTTGGCCCGGCCGTTTCCTGCGTTATCGTAAGATCGGCGCGCAGATCGGCCCGACCTCAGGCTCGATGGGATTTGGCTTGCCGGCGGCGGTTGGCGCCAAACGCGTCTGTCCCGAGCGCATGGTCGTGTCTTTCAACGGCGACGGCTGCTTTCTGATGAACGGGCAGGAATTCGCCACCGCCGTTCAATATGATCTGCCGATCATCGTCGTCATCATCGACAACGCCATGTACGGAACCATCCGCATGCATCAAGAGCGCGAATATCCCGGCCGGATTAGCGCCACCGATCTGAAGAACCCGGATTTTGCCGCCTATGCGCGGGCGTTCGGCGGCCATGGAGAAACTGTAGAAGATACAAGCCAGTTCGCGGCGGCTTTCGAACGCGCGGCCGCTTCCGGCAAGCCGGCGATCATTCATGTCAAGATCGATCCGGACGCCATCACGCCGATGACGACCCTTTCAGCGATACGGGGAAAAGCGCTGGCGGCGAAAAAGTAGATCGGTGCGGCCGGACGCCGAGCCGCGTCATTGCGAGAAGCGAAGCGACGAAGCAATCCACTCGTAGGTCGCCGCCGTATGAATGGATTGCTTCGCTTCGCTCGCAATGACGACGCGCTAATCCATCCGCATGGCGAGGCCGGCCGCCGCCATATGCTGCTTGGCTTCGCGGATCGTGTATTCGCCGAAATGAAAGATCGAGGCGGCCAGAACCGCATTGGCGTGGCCGATTTGGACGCCTTCGACGAGATGATCGAGGTTGCCGACGCCGCCTGACGCAATGACCGGAACGGAAACGGCGTCGGCGATGGCTCGCGTCAACGGCAGATCGAACCCGGCCTTGGTCCCGTCGCGGTCCATCGAGGTCAAAAGGATTTCGCCCGCGCCTAATGCGACAACCTCGCGCGCGTAGGCGACCGCGTCGAGCCCCGTCGCTTGACGCCCGCCATGGGTGAATATCTCCCATCGCCCTGCGCCGACAGCCTTGGCGTCGACGGCGACGACGATGCATTGGCTGCCGAATTTCTCGGCGGCGGTTTTGACGAAGGCGCGGTCCTTCACCGCCGCGGTGTTGATTGAGGCCTTATCGGCGCCGGCGAGCAAAAGATGGCGAATATCGTCCGTCGTGCGCACGCCGCCGCCAACCGTGAGCGGCATGAAGCAAGCCTCCGCCGTTCGCCGCACGACGTCCAGCAAGATGCCGCGGTTCTCGTGGCTGGCGGTAATATCGAGAAAGCACAGTTCGTCGGCGCCGGCGGCGTCATAGGCGATGGCGCATGCGACCGGGTCGCCGGCGTCTCTGAGATCGACGAAATTCACGCCCTTGACGACGCGGCCGTCCTTGACGTCGAGGCAGGGGATGACGCGCACCTTAAGCACGGACCGCTCGCGCCTTTCGGATCAGCGCCAGTGCCTCGGCCGCGTCGACCCGGCCGTCATAGAGCGCGCGGCCGATAATCGCGCCGGCCAGAAGCGCACAATCAGGTTCGGCGAGCCGCGCCACGTCGTCGATCGAGCCGACGCCGCCGGAGGCGATGACCGGGACGGAAACGGCCTCGGCGACGGCGAGCGTCGCCTCGACGTTCAAACCTTTAAGCGCGCCGTCCCGCGCAATGTCGGTATAGATAATCGCCGCGACGCCGGCGTCCTCGAAGCGCCGCGCAAGGTCGAGCGCCGAAAGCTCCAACGTCTTGGCCCAGCCTTCGACCGCCACGCGGCCATCGCGCGCGTCGACGCCGACCGCGATGCGGTAAGGGAAAAGCCGAGCGGCCTCTTTGACGAAATCCGGATCCTTGACCGCGGCCGTGCCGATGATGACGCGCGAGACGCCCTTGTCGAGCCAGCTTCGCGCGGTCTTCATATCGCGGACGCCGCCGCCGAGCTGGATCGGGATATTCACGGACGCCAACATACGCTCAACAGCCGCCGCGTTCATCGGCTTGCCGGCAAAGGCGCCGTCGAGATCGACGACATGGAGGTATTCGAAGCCCTGCGCTTCGAAGGCGCGCGCTTGGGCCGGCGGGTCGTCGCTGAACACCGTCGCCTGCGCCATGTCGCCGCGCACGAGGCGAACGCATTCGCCGTTCTTCAAGTCGATCGCGGGAAAGAGGATCACGGTCGCCACTTCAGGAAGTTGGCAATCAGCGCCAAGCCGAGCTTCTGGCTCTTCTCGGGGTGGAATTGCACGCCAGCCATGTTGTCGCGGCCGACAAAGGCGGCGATCGGGCCGCCATAATCGGCAGTCGCGATAAGATCGCTCGTCTCGGCCGGCGACAATTGGAAGGAATGGACGAAATAGGCGTGCCAGCCGCCGTCGCCGACGACCAAGCCATCGAGAAGCGCGTGCGGCTTCAATACGCGCAACGTGTTCCAGCCCATATGCGGAATTTTCAACACCGGATCGCTTGGTTGAATCGCCGCAACGTCGCCGCCGATCCAGTTGAGCCCGGTTGTCACCGTGTGCTCCAATCCGCGCGTCGCCGTCAACTGCATGCCGACGCAAATGCCTAAAAAGGGCCGGCCGCGGTCGCGAACCGCCTCATCCAGCGCTTGCGTCATGCCGTCGACGGCGTCGAGGCCGCGCTTGCAATCGGCGAAAGCGCCGACCCCAGGCAACACGATGTGGTCGGCCGCGGCGACTTCGTCCGGCCGCGCGGTCACGGCGACGTCCATGCGGAGACCCGCTTCCCTGGCGGCGCGTTCGAAAGCCTTGTGCGCGGAATGCAGGTTGCCGGAGCCATAGTCGACGATGGCGACGCTCACCTCATCCTCCCGCTTCCGGGAAGAGGCCGATGACTTGGGAAGGGGGAATGGGCGGCGGGGACGCGCCGGCGGAGCGTGATGTCGACGATGGCGCGGGTTCGCCGTACCGCGAGAAGAAATTGTGCTCGGCGTCGCTGCGATCGACGCCCGCCGCGACATCGGTCAAGCGCCACCCTGCGCGATGGAGCGCCGCGCTGGCGTAACCAGGCCCCTCGAATCCGAGATAGAGCGCGACGACAAAGCCGAGGCTAAGAGCCGCGCCGCCGGTCAAGCGCCCGTACCAGACCGCCGCGATCGCCAACGCCGCGACAATCAGCCATAGAACCAGGACGCGCCAAAGCCCGCGGCCGATCAACCAGAACGGCCCGAACAGGAACGCGACCCAGGAGAAGCCCTGCCGCTCGAAATGGATGCTGGCGGCGGCGGCCGCGCGGTCGAAGCCCGCGCGGTCGGCGACATGCACGTTGAAAACCTTCATCGCTTGGCCCTCAAAGCGCGCCTTTGGTCGAGGGAACGCGCTCACCCTGGCGCGGGTCGATGGCGACCGCCGCGCCGAGCGCGCGGGCAACGCCCTTGAAGCATGACTCGGCGATATGGTGGCTGTTCGCGCCATGCAGCGTATCGACATGGAGGGTCAGCCCGCCATGCGTCGACAGCGCCTGGAAAAATTCGCGGACCAGCTCGGTGTCGAAGGCGCCGATCTTGGCGCTTGGGAAATCGACATTGAAGACCAGGAACGGCCGGCCGGAAACATCGACCGCGACGCGCGTCAAAGTCTCGTCCATCGGCAAGAGACAATCGGCGTAGCGCACGATCCCGCGCTTTTCGCCGAGCGCGCGGGCCAAGGCTTGGCCGAGCGCGATGCCGACGTCTTCGACGGTGTGGTGCTGGTCGATATGCAGATCGCCCTTGGCGCGGACAGTAAGGTCGAACAACGAATGGCG
>DATGHD010000337.1:0-4802 GCA_035308145.1 Roseiarcus sp. | reverse complement strand
GAATCACAGAGGCGAGGCTGGAGAGAACCTGGTCGCAAACGCTTGGATGACGATGAATCATCTCGCGAAAGACGCTGGCCGGCATTTGCGCGACGATCGTGTCGGTGATGGCGATAATGCCAGCCGAGCGCGGCCTTCCATCGATGGCCGAGAGCTCGCCGAAATAATCGCCGTCGTGAATGTCGCGTAGAATGATCTCACGCGCCGAGCCGCCGATCACCACCCGCGCGTGACCGCTAAGGACGAAGAACACATCCATGCCATCCGCGTGATCGTCGATCACCCATGCGCCGGCGCTGACCCTGCGCCAAACGCAGCGTGAGTCCAGCGAGCGGATGTCTTCCGCCGCCAGCGAAGCAAAGAGCGGCGTCCGCGCCAGGGATTCCGAGCCGCGAGTCATTGGTCGCTTTCCGTCGCCGCCGGATTCATTTCGCCCGGCTCATGCGGGGCCCCTGCCCGGCAAGCGTCTTCACCGCCATTATCGCCCAGGCCAATCGGCTTGTCATGCGGTCGCGCCGATGTCGATTTTTGCGTCATTTAAGGCGTCCGTTTGCCTCGGCGCCCCGGGCGGGCTAGACGAAACGGCCCAGACCAGAGCCCTCGAATGACCCATTTCGCCAATCTGGCCGCCTTTGGCGCCATCGCGCTCGGCCTGGTGCTGACGCCCGGGCCGAACATGGCCTATCTCGTTTCCCGCTCGGTCTGTCAGGGACGCCTGGCGGGCCTCGTCTCCCTCGCCGGCGTGGCGCTCGGTTTCTTCATCTATGTGGCCTTCGCGGCCTTTGGGATCACGGCGCTGCTCTTTGCCGTGCCTTATGCCTATGACGCCTTGCGTTTCGCGGGCGCGGCCTATCTCGCCTATCTTGCCTGGGGCGCGCTGAAGCCCGGCGGCGCCTCCCCGTTCCAGATGCGTGAGCTCGCAGCCGATTCGCCGCGCCGGCTCTTCGCCATGGGCCTCTTGACCAGCTTGCTCAATCCGAAGATCGCGGCGCTTTACCTCTCGCTCCTGCCGCAATTCGTCGACCGCGACTCTGGCGACATTCTCGGCCAGACGCTGACGCTGGGCGCGTTGCAAATCGCCATCAGCGTGACGTTCAACGCGACTTATGTGCTCGCGGCGGGCTCGATCTCGGCCTTCCTCGCCGGTCGCCCTTTATGGGCGCGGCTGCAGCGCTGGCTGATGGGCGGGGTGCTGGCGGGTCTCGCTCTACGCCTTGCCTTCGATTCAGGGCGTCGATAGCAACAGTCTGAAGGAAACGGGAATGCGCGCGCCCACTATTGCAGCCGGTCTTCTCTTCATCGCGCAGGTCGCGACCTCTGGCGCAGCGCATGCGCAATCAGCGAACGCAACGCAATCCTACTGCCCGAACCCAGCGCATGCGACGCCGCAAAAGACGCCGCCTGACTTGACGTCGGCGCTGGCGAAGGCCTTTCAGATCGACGAAGCGGCGATACGCGACGCCTCCTACGTGCGTTGCGTTGGACCGAATCTGATGGGCTGCGCCGTGGGCGCTAATCTCGATTGCTTCAAAGCCGATACGCGGCGCTCCTTGCCGGGAGCAACGGCCTGGTGTCGCGACAATCCCTCTTCGACCATGATCCCGATGGCGGCGACCGGCCATGACACGGTCTATGAATGGTCTTGCAAAGGCGGCCGCGCGGTCGCGGGGAAGGCCGTGATGACGGTCGATCCGCAGGGCTATATCGCCGACAATTGGAAGGAAATACGTTAAGCCGGCGCGCTCGAGAGCTCACGCGCTGGGCGCCGCTCTTCTCGCGTCGACCTTCGCCAGCACTTCCTCGACCCAGGCCGGAACTTCTACGCTCGCGCGGCCGTACCGCGCCGCGTCGAACCATTCCGCGTTGTCGGAAGGTTCGAGATTGATTTCGGAGGTCGCGACGCCGCTCCGCCTGGCGGCTGCGACAAATCCCGCCGCGGGATAGACGGCGCCCGACGTGCCGATCGCGACGAAAAGATCGGCGCGCGCTATAGATTCGGCGATCTCATCCATCGCCAGCGGCATTTCGCCGAACCAGACGACATGCGGGCGCATCTGGCCGGCGCGCCGGCAAGCGAGGCATTCGGTCGAGCGGCCAAGATCGCCGCGCCAAGCCGTCACATCGTCGCAAAGCGCGCAGCGCGCTTTCAACAATTCGCCATGCATGTGAATGACGCTTTTCGAGCCGGCGCGCTCATGCAGATCGTCGATGTTCTGCGTGACCAGCGTCAGGGCGCCGCCGCGTGTCGTCAGTTCCGCCTCGAGCCGCGCCAATGCTTCATGCGCGGCGTTGGGAGCGGCTTTGATCAGGTTCTGTCGCCGGGCGTTATAGAAGGCGTGGACATCCTCGGGGTTCTTCGCAAAAGCCTCCGGCGTTGCGAGCTTCATCGGATCGAACCGCGCCCAAATGCCGCTTCCATCCTTGTCGCGGAAAGTCCCGAGGCCGCTCTCAGCCGAAACGCCCGCGCCGGTCAACACGAAAATGTTCATCAACGGCTTTTAGCACACGCGGCGCCGAGAGGCGTTGTCGCCGCGCGGCGAACACTTCGCGTCATTCCCGCGAAAGCTTAGAATCCAGGCTGAGCCAGCCGCGAGGCGCGGCGGTTCTCTGGATTCTAAGCTTTCGCGGGAATGACAACTGCCCTCACGCCTTCTGGCAGACCGCCTCGATATTGTTGCCGTCCGGATCGATGACGAAAGCGGCATAGTAGCTCGCGCCGTAATCGGCGCGAACGCCGGGCTTGCCATTGTCCTTGGCGCCGCCGTCGATCGCCGCTTTGTAGAAAGCGTCAACGGCCTTGCGACTGGGGCTTTCGAAGGCGAGATGCACGCTCGACGGCGCCTCTTTCGAGGCGCCAAGCCAGAGCGACGCGGCCCCGTTCTTGCCAAAACCGGCGCCGCCGTCGTAGCTCGCGACCTTCGCGTAGCCCAGGGGCTTTAGGCACGCTTCATAGAAGCCGACCAGCGCATCGAGTTTTTTCGTACGTAAGCCAACGTGATCCAACATTTCTCTTCTCCACTCTTTTTGAAAACGTCGACGCCTCAGGCGCTCGGCCGATCGCGCCAGGCCGGCATCGAGGCGAGCAGCGCCGCCGCCATGCCGCGCGCCGCCGAGGAGCTGACGCCTTGGCTCTCCACGTAGTAGCGCGCGTTGGTGTCGAGCACGGTCTCGTACGGCAGAAGGCGCCCGCCCGTGTCCGTGCAATAGCGACAATAAGGCTGGCTCGGATCGCCGAGAGCGAAATCCTCCGGCTTCTCCATGGGAAAGCCGCAAGAGCCGCAGGAAACGCATTTGATGGTCATGGCTCTCTCCTATTTCTTCAGGAGATTGAGGAAATGCGCGATGAGCTCGTCGCCTTTGGCGGCGAGCACGGATTCGCCCGGCGCGAAAATGTCGCGATTGGCGATGTAGTGGTGAAGGAGCGCAATCCAGGTATTGAAGAGGAGATGCGGCGCGATTTCGCGCATCGCGCCTGCGGCCGCCTCGGCCTCGGCGGCAAGCCTCAGCCGACGCGATACCGACGCGTGCAGCATGAACAAGAGGCTGCGCGCCTTCTTGGGCAAGAGCGCGCCCTCTTGCACCAGGCGGGAGTAGAACAACTCGTATTCGCTGAGCACGTCGACATGCGCGCGTAAAACTCGCTCGAGCCGCGCCTCGCCTTCCATGGCGGCGTTGAAGGCTGCGGAGAGCCGGTCGCCGAAGGCGTCGAGAACGCGCATCACCAGCGCCTCGCGGGTCGGGAAATGGAGGAACACCGCGCCATGCGAGACATTCGCCGCCTTGGCGAAATCGGCGGTGTTGGCATTGGCGAAGCCGCGGGCGGCGAAGAATTCCAGCGCAGTCTCGACCAGATGCTGCTGGGTCGCCGCCTTTTGCTCTTTCCGAGAGAGCTTCGCCATTTAGATGACTTATAACTCACTGAGTGCTAGCTCAGTACAATAGCCAAAGGCGGCTCTCTGTCAAGACCTACATTTCCGAACCATAACACATAACGTCTTGCGTTATGGCCCGTGGATGATATGAGCTGTTGAAACGATGATCCTCAGCTTCAAAGACGCCGAAACGGAAGGGATTTGGCGAGGCGTCTATAGCCGCCGGGCGCCGCGAGACATTCAGCCGACCGCTTTGCGGAAGCTACGCATGCTCAACAACGCTTCGAAGCTGAGCGATCTCAGCATTCCGCCTAACAATCGTCTCGAAGCCTTGAAAGGCGATCGTTTGGGACAACACAGCATCCGCATCAATCAGCAATGGCGCATTTGCTTTATCTGGACGAAAGGAGGACCCGAGCGTGTCGAAATCGTCGACTACCGCTGATCTCATCGCCAACCCGACGCCGGGGGAAATCCTCTTGCGTGAGTTCATCGAGCCGATGAAGCTCAGCCAGAACGGGCTCGCGCGGGCGATTGGCGTGCCGCCTCGTCGCATCAACGAGATCGTGTTGGGCAAGCGTTCCATCACGGCGGATACCGATTTGAGGCTTGCTCGCTATTTCGGCCTGTCGGACGGTTTCTGGCTCGGCATTCAAGCCGATTACGAATTGATGGAGAGAAGGCGCCTGATCGGCGCAGAGCTTGACCGAATTGCGCCGCGCGCAACGGCGGCTTGAATAGCGATTTCCCTTGATCGGCCCAACGGCCAAGAGCTGCGCCTATGATCCCCAACGCCGCACGCCCCTTCAATTTCGACCTCGGCGAAAGCGCCGACATGATCCGCGAGACGACGCGGGAATTTGCCGAGGGCGAGATCGCCCCGCGCGCGGCTGAGATTGACCGGCAAAACCTCTTCCCCCGCGATCTCTG
>DATGHD010000336.1:0-2965 GCA_035308145.1 Roseiarcus sp. | reverse complement strand
GGCCGGAGAGAGATCATGCGCGAGGCCGGCGATGCCTTCCTCGCCCGGCAAGGCGGCGCGCGGATCGGGCAACATGCCGCTGCCGATGAAATGATCGCGGAGGATCAAATCCAGCGTCGCGGGAAGGCTCGTGATCTCGCGGCGGCCAAGCAGATTGACGGCGACCATGAGGAAGCGGCGGACGCCGGCCGGAACGCTCTCACGCAATGTCTCCAGGCGCCGGCGTCGGCGGCGCGCGGCGGGCGGAAGCGCCGGATCGGGCTCGATGCCCTCCGAGAAGAGGCTCGCGAAATCGTTCAGCTGGGCCCGCGTATACATCTCGTCCGCTCCTCGTCGCTTAAGGCGCAAAGCCGGCGACAAAGGGCGAATCTAAGAAGGGGCAAGTTTGCCGGGGCTCAATCCGATCGTTCAAACACCCGTTAATTTCCGTTCACTTTCAAACTTTTGAGGCGGCGGATTGCGCCTTTCGGGCAATTTGCCTAATCGATCCTTTTTTAAGGGAGCGCAAATGACAGCGCAGGCCAAGGCGAAAGCGGAAACCGCGCCCTCTAATCAGGCCGCGGCCGTCGCGTCCGGCGCCGGCCACGACAAGGCGCTGATCGTCGATTTCGGCAGCCAGGTCACGCAATTGATCGCGCGGCGCGTGCGCGAGGCCGGCGTCTATTGTGAGATCGCGCCGTTCCAGAATGCGGAAAGCGCCTTCGCCGAGTTAAAGCCCAAGGCGGTGATCCTTTCAGGCGGCCCGGCCTCGGTGCCCGACGAAGGCAGCCCGCGCGCGCCAGAGGCGATTTTCACATCCGGCGTGCCGATCCTTGGCATCTGCTATGGCCAAATGACCATGGCCGAGCAGCTCGGCGGCGATGTCGAGAGCGGCCATCACCGCGAATTCGGCCGCGCCGATCTCGCCGTTTCCGCGGCGAGCCCCCTCATCGACGGCGTGTGGCGGAGGGGCTCGACGCATCCCGTCTGGATGAGCCATGGCGATCGCATCACTAGGCTGCCGCCGGGCTTTGCGACAATCGGCGTCTCGGCCAATGCGCCTCACGCGCTGATCGCCGACGAGAAGCGCAAATATTATGGGCTCATGTTCCACCCGGAGGTCGTGCATACGCCTGACGGCGCTAAGCTCATCGCCAATTTCGTGCGCAAAGTCGCCGGCCTCAAAAGCGACTGGACCATGGCGGCCTTTCGCGCCGAGGCGCGCGCGGCGATCCGCCGTCTCGTCGGCAAGGCGCGGGTCATTTGCGGCCTCTCGGGCGGCGTCGATTCCGCGGTGGCCGCCGTGCTGATCCATGAGGCGGTCGGCGACCAATTGACTTGCGTCTTCGTCGATCACGGCTTGCTGCGCCAAGGCGAAGCAGAAGAGGTCGTGCGGCTCTTCCGCGGCCACTACAACATTCCGCTGATCCATGTCGACGCGGGGCGGCGCTTCTTGGGCGCGCTTGCCGGCGTCGAAGAGCCGGAGCAAAAGCGTAAGACAATCGGCAAATTGTTCATCGACGTCTTCGAGGAGGAAGCCAAGAAAATCGCCGCCGATGGGCGGGGCAGGGCGGAGTTTTTGGCGCAAGGCACGCTGTACCCCGACGTGATCGAGAGCGTCTCCTTTTCGGGCGGCCCCTCCGTGACCATCAAGTCGCATCACAACGTCGGCGGCCTGCCGGAGCGGATGAACATGAAGCTCGTCGAGCCTTTGCGCGAGCTCTTCAAGGACGAGGTCCGGGCCCTCGGGAAAGAGCTTGGCCTGCCCGAAGCCTTCGTCGGCCGTCATCCCTTCCCGGGCCCCGGCCTCGCCATCCGCTGCCCCGGCGCGGTGACGGAGGAGAAGCTCGACATTTTGCGCAAAGCCGACGCGATCTATCTCGAGGAAATCCGCAACGCCGGGTTGTACGATAAGATCTGGCAGGCCTTCGTCGTGCTCCTGCCGGTGCGCACCGTCGGCGTGATGGGCGACGGACGAACCTACGATCACGTCTGCGCGCTTAGGGCGGTGACCTCGTCCGACGGCATGACCGCCGACTTCTTCCCCTTCGACATGAATTTCCTCGGCCGCGCCGCCACGCGGATTATCAATGAGGTGAGAGGGATAAACCGCGTCGTCTATGACGTGACGAGCAAGCCGCCCGGGACCATCGAGTGGGAGTGAAGGGCGTGGGATGTCATAGATGGCTTTTGAGACAAATAATATAGCAAAAACAGATGGTTACGTGATTGTTCGTTGATCATCCGCGGCACATTGTCAATCGAGGTTGCCTCTTTTTTCTGACCCATTGATTCTCCGCGGAATTTCTCCTTGACCGTGAAAACAAGCTAGAGGCAGCAAGGAATTTTGACGGTGTTCCGGGCGGTAGTTTTTGGGTCGGAAAGAGCGACCAAGAGAACTACCGTCAGATTGAACGCTGGGTCTGACGGTAGTTTTTTGCTAAGTGTAGACGGGGGCGGACAATATGCCGAGCCAGTTTCAACTCAATATTCCAACTGAAAATGCCGCCCCGACGAACTTCATTCTTAACGCGGGGGAGAGCTTATTCATCCTCGGTGCGAACGGCACAGGGAAATCTAGTCTTGTAGGTCGCCTGTTCAACGAAAATCAAGGGCATGCAAAACGTATCTCTGCTCATCGTCAAACGTGGTTTGAATCTAACACGCTCGATATGACTCCGCGTGCTAGCACTACTTTGGCAGATTCATTCGAGCTGTCTTTGAATGCGGGTTCGGCAATGCGGGCATCGATAGGGCGGCGCGCGCGCCAGGGCGAGAACGACGAGTTTTCGAATGGCTGGGAGCGTCGGCTGCGGCGGGCCTGACGGGGTTCTTTTTTCCCCCGCTCGCTGCGGCGAGCCGACGATGCTGGAGGAACGCAAAGGCGATCATGGACATCAATGCGTGGCGGTGAAGGCCTTTCCAGGATCGGCCTTCGAAGTGATCGAGGCCGAGCTCTTCTTTAAGTTGCTGATGGGCTTGCTCG
>DATGHD010000335.1:0-11038 GCA_035308145.1 Roseiarcus sp. | reverse complement strand
ACGTCGACCCGCAGAGTTTTATGTGAGGGACTTCGCGGCGTTCGCGAGATCGAACCACCATCTCTCGGCGCCTTTCCAATTCCAATTCGCGGCCGGCGATGGCGAGGGCAGCACCCAAATTCGCGTCGCGCCGATTCTTTCTTGCTGCTCCCCGAAGGCGGCGCTCGATCCAAGAAAGGTTCGCCCTGCCTTGAGGCTGGTGAAAGCGATGAACGCAGGTTGTGCGCTCAGGATCTTCTCCCGCAAGGCGTCGCAGGCTGCGCGCGTCAAGCTGCCCGAAGGCAAATTCCGATCCATCCCGGAGGCGTATTTCGCGATGTCGGTCAGGCCGATCCGCTGCTCACGAAGGCGCTGGAACTCGCAAGGCCGGAGAACACTGTCGGTCAGACCTATCTCATGCAGAGTCTTCCAGAATTTGTTTTGCGGATGGGCGTAATATTGACCGAGCCGCGCCGAGCTTGCCCCCGCCGCCGTGCCGCAGAAGACGATTTTGAGGTCAGGCGCGAGGAGATCGGGCAGGATCTCGCCCCCGGCGGCGGAGATGGTTGGATCGAGCATCTGGCGTTCACGATGATGTTAACGAGCGCAGAATATCCCTGATCGCCCCGCCCGCTTCGGAGCGGCGAGCGATTTGCCGCGGCCGGTGGACCGTATAGTATTTACGGGAGACTTGGCCCAAGCGGGTCATCTTCGCCGGATAGGGATTCGTCGGAGACATTGGAAAATGGCGTGGTGGCGCTTTTTCGCAATGACAAGACCGACCTCGCTCGTCTTGAGCCTGGTCGCGTTGATTGCCGCGGCCGTGGCGACGCCGGCCCTGGCCGACAAACGCATCGCCCTGGTCATCGGCAATTCCGACTATCGTTCCGCGCCGCGGCTGCAAAATCCGACCAATGACGCAAAACTGATCGCCAAGACGCTTCGGGGCCTTGGTTTTACGCTCATCGGCGGCGACGCCGAGCTCAATCTCGACAAGGCTCATTTCGACAGCGCGCTGCAGGACTTCTCAAATCAAGTCCTCGGCGCCGACGTCGCCCTATTCTACTACGCCGGCCACGGCGTTCAGGTCGCCGGCAGGAATTTTTTGATCCCCATCGAAGCCAATCCGACCAAGGAATCCGACGTCTATCTGCAAGCGGTCGATACGGCGATCGTGCTGAGCCAAATGGAAGGCTCGGGGACGAAACTCAACATCGTGCTGCTCGACGCCTGCCGCGACAATCCGTTCAGCGGACGCGGCTTGCGAGCAATTGGCGGCGGCCTCGCGCAGATGCAGGCCCCCGAGGGGACGCTGATCTCCTTTGCAACCCAGCCCGGCGCCGCCGCCCTCGACGGGTCCGACGGCGACAGCCCCTACAGCGCGGCGCTGGCCGCGACCATGGTGCGCCCAGGCCTTGGCCTGTTCGACACGTTCAATGAGGTGGGCGTCACGGTCAAACGCGCGACCGGCGGCCATCAGCAGCCCTGGGTTTCCTCCTCGCCGATCGAGGGCGCCTTCTATTTCTCTGGCGCGCCGCAAGTCGTCGCCGCGGCGACCCCCACGACGCCCGCGCCGGCGACGACCGACGCGCCCCCGCAAAGCGCGCCTGCGCCGCGCGTGGCGTCATCGGCGTCGGCCGGCGAGCAGGCGCTCCCGTCTTCGACGTCAGCCGCCGAGCAACCGGCGGCGCCGGCGCCTCAGCCGGCTGTTCGCCAACAACAGACCGCCGCGCTCACCCCGCAATCGACGCCGCCCGTTGCGGCGGGCGCCGAAGCGGCCGTCGCAGGCTGCGACCGCTTGGCGGCCTCGCCCTTCGATCCGACCAAGCCTCCGGACATTCCCGGCGTCGAGCCTGAGGCGCTGGACGGGCCGGCGGCTCTCTCGGCGTGCCGCGCCGCCTTCGCCGTCGCGCCGGACAATCCGCGAATCGAGTTCGAGCTCGGCCGGGCGGACATGAGGGTCGGCGGCGCCGATGGCGAGGCGCTCGCCCTGTTTCATCGGGCCGCCGACGCCGGCCATGCGGCGGCGATGAACAATCTCGGTCTCGCCTATGAGCGCGGCATCGGCGTCGGCAAGGACATAGGCGAGGCGGCGCGGTGGTTTCACAGAGCCGCCGAGGCAGGAAATACGCCGGCGATGAACCGCCTTGGCTTCGCGTTCCGCAGAGGCGATGGCGTGCCGATCAATTTCGTTCAGTCTTTGCGCTGGTTCCGCCGGTCGGCAGAGGCGGGCAATCCCCAAGCCGGAACCGAGGTCGCGATTTCCTATCAAAACGGTTGGGGAACGCTTAAGGACCCGGCCGCGGCGATCACCTGGTTCCGCAAAGCCGCCGACGCCGGCAACGCCGGCGCCATGAACCACCTTGGCCATGCCTATCTCGGCGGCATTGGCGTCGCGCGCGACCCAGTCGAAGCAATGAATTGGTTCCGCAAGGCGGCCGACGCTGGCAATGTCTTCGCGATGAACAGCCTCGGCGTCGCCTATCGGAACGGCATTGGCGTCGCGAAGGACGAGGCCGCGGCCGAACGCTGGTTCGCCAAAGCGCGGCAGTAATCCCGCCGTTTCAAATCGTCTGATTGTACGCGCCGACTTCGGGATTCTCCCGAATGACGGCGTCGATGGCCGTGAACATCTCGCGCATGCGCGCCTCGGAGACCGGACTTTCGACGACGACGACGAGTTCAGGCTTATTCGATGAAGCGCGCGCCAGGCCCCAAGTTCCGTCCTCGACGGTCACTCTGGCGCCATTGACCGTGACAATGTCGCGAATCGCCTGGCCGGCAAGCTTCTCGCCTCGCGCTCGCATCGCTTGAAGCCGCGCTGTAGCTTTTTCAGCCACCTGATATTTCACTTCGTCGGCGCAAAAAGGAGACATGGTCGGCGAGGAATAAGTACGTGGCAATTCGCGATAAAGAGCGGCGATGCTTTTACCTGGATTGCGATCGAGCATGTCGAGCACGGCGATGGCGGTCAGGAAGCCGTCGTCGTAGCCGCGGCCGATCGGCGCGTTGAAGAAGAAATGGCCGGACTTCTCGAAGCCGGCGAGCGCCTTTAATTCGTAGACGCGTCGCTTGATATGCGAATGACCGGTCTTCCAGTAATCCGCCTTGGCGCCATTGGCGATCAGCTCGGGATCGGTCGCAAAAAGGCCGGTTGACTTGACGTCGACGACAAAGGTCGCGTTTCGATGACGGGCGGATAAATCCCGCGCGAGCATCACGCCGATCTTGTCGGCGAAGATTTCCGCGCCTTCGTTATCGACCACGCCGCAGCGATCGCCGTCGCCATCGAAGCCGAGCGCGAGATCGGCGCCCGAGGAGGAAACCGCCTCGGCCATTGCGTGCAGCATCTTGAGGTCTTCGGGGTTGGGATTGTAACGCGGGAACTTATAGTCGAGTTCGACGTCCAGAGGGACGACCTCGCAGCCGAGCGCCGAAAGGATTTGCGGCGCGAAAGCGCCCGCCGTGCCGTTGCCGCACGCGGCGACTGCTTTGATCTTGCGCTTGAGCGTCGGCCGGTTGGTCAGATCGGCGATGTACCGAGCGGGAAAATTCTCGACGAAGCGATAGCCGCCGCCTTCCGCCGCGCCGAACTCGCCGCCGATGACGATGTCCCGTAGGCGGCTCATCTCTTCAGGACCGAAGGTCAGCGGCCGCCTGGCGCCCATCTTGACGCCAGTCCAGCCATTGTCGTTGTGGGACGCGGTGACCATCGCAACGCCCGCCACATCGAGCTCGAATTGCGCAAAATAGGCCATCGGCGTGCAGGCGAGGCCGATGTCGTGGACGCGACAGCCCGAGGCCATCAGGCCGGCGATCAACGCATATTTGATCGACGACGAGTACGAGCGGAAGTCGTGGCCAACGACGACTTCCGGCTTGACGCCCATTTCGCGAAGAAGCGCGCCGAGGCCGAGGCCGAGCGCCTCGACGCCCATCAGGTTGATCTCTTTTTCGAAGAGCCAGCGCGCGTCATATTCGCGAAAGCCCGTCGGTTTCACGAGCGGACGCGACTCGTAGTCGTAGGTGTTCGGGAGGAGCTTGGCTTGCGGCCGCGGAAACATTTCGATCGCCTATTGCGGCCAAAGGCAACTCTGCGCCGCAAAGCTGCAATGCTCGCCAAGATCGAGCGAATCGCCCCCCGGGCCGGAATAGGCGATCTGGCTCACCGCCCCGTTCGTCATGATCACATTGACGCGACAAGCGCTATGCCTCGGATTGCCGACGGTCGCAAAGCCCTCGCCTTCGATCTCCACCGCGCCGGGATAGGCCCAGATTTCGGTGGCGCCCATTGTCTTTCGCAAGGCCGGCCGCCCCATGCAGATCAAGATTTTTTGCTTGGATAGCCCGATTATCTTCGCCTGCGCGATCTGGTCGACTTCCGGTTTTTCGAGCCCGCAGCCGGCAAGCAGCAAGAAGGCCAGAATCCCAGAAATCGCCCCAACGCCTTTCATCTTAGCCCTCCGTCCTATCCGGAAGGCTAGCACAGAAATCGCATGGGCGGAGCGAGCCCCGCCTATTGCCGAAGGATCAGCATGCCGCGCCGTTGATCGACCGCCGCAAGGCGTTTGAGGAAGCTCATGCCGAGCAGATCGACCGGTCCGGCCTGGCGCTCCAGAACCAAGCCTTGCACGGCGGGAACATAGACCTCGCCGAGCCTGATCCCGACCAGAGTCACCGGGGCGGCGCGCGCCATGCCATTGGCCGTGCGCACCCGCGCCGTATAGTCGGCGTCGGCGACATGGACGCCGATGCGCTGAGCCGTGTCCGCCGATAGAGCAACGAAAGTCGCGCCCGTATCGATCATCATCCGTACCGACGAGCCGTTGACCATGACGTCGGCGGAATATTGGCCGTGGGCGTCGGCCGCGATCTCGACGGAGCGTCCGCCGTCCTCGCTTGGCGCATTTGCCGCGACGCGCTCGGCGGATGCAACCGCCGGCGCGGCCGGGAGAGCCGCCGGCGTCGCCGGTCGGCTCGCCTGCTGAACCAACAATGGCAGGAGATTTGGCGCATAGATGGCGGCCGCGCAGGCGGCGACGACGAGGAAGATTGTGACGCGGAGCATGAGACGGCGGCCAAAAGGTCTAAGCCGATAGGGTAGCCCGACGGCCCCAACAGCGGGTTAACGTCGATCGCCAAAACCGCGCGAAGCTGCCGGTTGGCCGCCGAGGCGACCGGACTAAGCCGTGCCGCCAAGCACGGCCGTCGCCGCCGCGGCGACCGCGCGCCCGAGAAGGCCATGCGCCTCGGCCTCGAAATGAATGCCGTCGATCGGGCTTGACGAGATGATCTCGCCCGCATCGAGAAATCCCGCCCCCGCCGACACCGCGACTTCGCGAAGGAGCGGCGCCAGTTGGCGTGATCTTCGATCAGCGCCTTCGAATGTCGTCTTGAAAATGCCAATGACGTCGATCGGCGGCGGACAGACGATCAATATGCGCGGCGTCTTGCCTGCGAAGACGTCGAGCCCGCGCATTTCGCCGACGAGCCTCTCGACGCCCCAGGCCACGTCTTCGGCTTCGAGCGAGAAGCGGCGCTTGAAATCATTCGTCCCCAGCATCAGCACGACGAGGTCGATCGGCCTGTGGCTTTCGAGGCAGGGCCGCAAATAGGGAAGGCCGGACTTATGCTCGCCCTCGATCGGATCGGGATGGACAGTCGTGCGGCCGGGCAATCCTTCGGCGATTACCCGCCAGCCGTCGCCAAGCGCGGCGGCCATGACGTTCGGCCAACGCCCCGCCGGCGGAAAGCGCCGATTGTCGGCCCACCTGGTCATCGGCACGCTGCCGAACGTGTTCGAATCGCCGTAGCAAAGTGCGGTCTTCATTGTTTGTCTCCGCCTTGCGCCGGGGCGATTCTGGGCCTACTCCCCGACAGGGTGAAAGCTATAACCGCGCTGTTCCAGTAACTCCTTTAAAACTATTACCTCGACATTCTTGGAGCTATCAGCGCGGACGATCATCCGAGTCTTCACATCACCATGAGAGGTAATGCGATAGGTGCCGGTCTTTCCACCTAAGTCCGAGACAATTTCCCCATCTCTAATACGTGACTTCCAACATAGGATGGCCTCCAAACAGTCAAAAGTGTGATTGAATTCTCTGACCAACTCCGTTTTAAATTCCACGAAGAGGTGTTGCGTCTCGTTTATCGCCAATACTTTATTTCTTGCAGCGAGGCCGTCGAATCCGAAATGTGAATCGTAATCGCGCACTATGAATGGAAGCAAATCCGGCAATAATGCCTGGGCTCCAGCAGCTAGGGCTATTAAGTCAGTCTCAGTGTCGGGGGAATAGAACGTTACGCCTTTTATTTCGGCGTACTCTTTCGCCGAGAGCCTTCTAAGACGCCGCTTGTAGTCTGCCCCTTCTTTGGTTGCAGCTCGGTGTCTCTCTATGGCCAAAAGTTCACTCTGAAACTTCAGATATTCGTCTGATTCAGCGATCTCACTAGCGAATATTGCGCGAACCTTCTCCTCAATGTCTGCCAGCAGCTCGGCCGGCGTGTTTTCAACGCTATTGCGATTCGCCGTGAGCTCAAGCGCATCGCAGTTCACGAATGCATGCATCCGAGTGTATTCCGAATGCTCTGATACCCATTCATTAAAACGCTGAACTGGTACAAAATCGCAACCTAGCCAGAGACCATATCTCTCTTCGGACAGATAGTCGCCGGGCGTACGTGGTCGTCTCTGGCGTCGAAGCATATCGTTATATTCTCTACGCGCACCTTCGCCCTCTATTGCAAACAGAAAATCGATCGCCTTATCTGGATTTTTGCTCAAAGGTACATCGTGAAATCCCCAAGTTTTCACATAATACTTAAGAGGATCAACCTCGTCCTTTCCTCGCAACTGACGAATGTCCGTACAATCGGAGTTTGGAAAGACGTGCCCAAATGGCATCTCCGTGTAACTTCCCACTCCGAGGCCGCGAAGATACAAATGACACTTACGAAGGTCCTCGACCTCGGGTCTTTGAATTCCCGAAACGTCGCACAGCTTCCCCTCCCAGCTGCCCCATCGGGTAAACCACGTTATGTGGTCACGCAACCGCGCATGCTCCAAACCACTCTTGGTATTTCCGTGGTAACCGGAAACGCGTACGGACGTTCCTGGCGATTCTCCCAATTCTTGAAATCCCCACTCCCCGCGCCTGCGAGTCAAAAAATCGACATCTACTTCTTCAATCTTCGCCTTTGGAACTCTGCTTTCAGATAACTCTCCGCGCGGATCGTCGATTTCGCACCAAATCGGCTTACTGCGCCCATCGTAACTCAGCACTTCTAGTTTTTCACTATTGTAATAGATTTTTGTGCCGTGACCCTTGTACCCGGTCATCCTCCTCTTCATCATGCCTGTTGGTATTGAGTCCGGCTTCTGAGAATCAGACAAGTTGAGGAATGCCTCGATGCTCTTGGCATTCATCCCGATCCCATCGTCGGAGAGGTCGATTAGAACGAGTTCCCTACCGCGCTGCTCGGCAACGCTGGTCCGAAGCCAAAGATGCCGAGCATACGCGTCAAGTGAATTTGCGATTGCCTCTCGGAATATTTCTTCCGGAGTCGTAAAGTCTTGGCTGATTTCCCTAAACGCGTGCGCTTGTTTGACCACCGGGATATATTCAGCCATCTATGCCCCCAATTAGCGAAATTGCTTTCCCTGCCGGAGCAGGCGTTTTTCTACCTCTCAGGGCCACGCGGACCGCGGCCCCGCCTCGCCGACCAGCGCCTCGATCTCAGCCACATAGGGCATGCTCGGCTGCGCGCCCGGCTTCGTACAGGCAAGACTGCCGGCGGCGAGGCCGCGCCGCATCGCCGCCTCAAAGGACAATCGCCTATCGAGCGCCGCGGCGAAGGCGCCGACAAAAGTGTCGCCCGCGCCCGTCGTATCGACGACTTTGACCGGCGGCGCCGGCGCGGCGACCCGCCCGCCCTGCCAATAGCCGACCGCTCCGGCGGGTCCGAGCGTGACGATGCAGGCGACGCCGAGCGCGCGGTCGATGTGCGCTGCGACTTCCTCCGGCTCATGCGTTACGAGCTTCAGCGACTGCCCGAGGGTCAGCGCCTCATGTTCGTTTACGATCAAAACATCGACGGCCTTCAAGAGCGCTTCGCTCGGCGGGCCGGCCGGCGCAAGGTTCAAGACAACGCGCGCGCCCTTTGCCTTGGCGCTTCTCGCCGCGGCCTCGACTTCGGCCGGCGGGGTCTCGCGCTGCAAGACAAGGATGTCGTCCGCGCTCATGGCGAGCTGGTCGAGTTGGGCCGCTGTGGCGAGGCGATTGGCGCCCGAGGCGACGACAATGGCGTTCTCGCCATGGGCGTCGACAGCGATGAAGGCGGCCCCCGTCGGCGCCGCGACCTCTCTCGTCGCCGAAAGATCGACGCCGTCGGCCTTGAGCAGAGCCAGGGCTTCTCCCGCGAAAGCGTCTTTGCCGACCGCGCCGACCATCGCGACTTTCGCCCCGGCTCGGCGCGCGGCCAGCGCTTGATTGGCGCCTTTGCCGCCCGGGCTCGTCGCGTAATCGCCGCCGAGCGTCGTCTCGCCGGGACCGGGAATGGCCTCCACCCTGGTGATGAGATCGAGGTTGATCGAGCCGAAGACGATGATCATCGCTTGACGTCCGGCATCAGATCCAACCGCCATCGGCGACATATTGTTGATTGGTCATAACCGCGGCTTCGTCGGAGGCGAAGAACAGGGTCACGCGCGCCATGTCGTCGGGCACAAGCGGCCGCTTGACGCATTGTCCCTTCATTCGTTCGGCGTCGCTTTCGGGCGTCACCCAGAGTGAAAGTTGCCGTTCGGTCATGATCCACCCCGGCGCGATGGCGAGGCAGCGCACATTGTGCTCGCCGTAAGCGCGGGCGAGCGAGCGCGTTAAGCCAAGCACGGCCGCCTTGGACGCTTCATAGACCGGCATGCCGCCATGGCCCAGCATCCAGGACGTCGAACCGAAATTGATGATGACGCCTTTCTTCTTCGCGACCATGTCCGGCAGCACCGCCTGCGCCATGAAGAACTGATGCTTGAAATTGACGGCGATCCTATCATCGAAATAGGCCGGCGTGACGTCCGCGAGCGCGTGGCGCTCATCGTGCGCAGCGTTGTTGATGAGAATGTCGATCGGCCCGAAACGCTTGCGGACCGCCGCGACGGCTGAGCGCAAAGCGTCGATGTCCCTCAAGTCAGCGCGCTCGAAATGCAGGTCGCGGCCGGGCCCGTTCAATTTCTCGACGAGGGCTTTGGACGGCGCTTCCGCTATGTCGATGAAGCCGGTCTTGGCCCCCTGCTCGGCGAAGCGCCGCGTGATCGCCGCGCCAATGCCGCCGCCGCCGCCGGTGATGAGCACGACTTTATCGCGAAGGCTTGGATAGGTGGCGATCGGCGCGTCTTCAATGGCGTTGGACATTCAAGATGATCCTTAGCGTCGTGGACGAGACGGTACAAGGGCGGGGCGCATGTGAACCCCTCTCCCCGCGTTGCGGGGAGAGGTGAGGTGAGGGGCCTGTCGCTGGACCTCGACGTCAAAGCTAAACGACCGGCCCCTCTCCGTACCTCTCCCCGCAACGCGGGGAGAGGGTCCGCAGCCGCCGCGCTTGCCCGTCGGGCGCGGCGCCAAGCCCATCAACCGTATCGATTGACCAAGTTCTCCAGCAACTCCTGCTTGCCCGAACGCGGCTTCGGCGAAATCTTCTTATCCGCCACGCGCTTGGCTATGTCTTCGAGCGAGCGTTTGCCCTTGAGCATCGCCTTAGCCTCGGGTTTGTCCCATCCGGCGTAACGCTCGGCGAGCGCAGCGTCGTATTTGCCGTCTTCGATGAGCTTGGCGGCGGAAGTCAGCGCCTGAGCGCAAATATCGAGCCCGCCGATATGGGCGATCAGCAAATCCTCAGGATCGATCGATTGGCGGCGCAGCTTGGCGTCGAAGTTGAGGCCGCCAGGCGCGACCCCGCCGCCCTTCAAGACGTGATAGAAGGCCGGAACGAGCTCGGCGGCGTTGTTCGGGAACTGATCGGTGTCCCAGCCCGATTGATAGTCGTTGCGATTGATGTCGAGCGAACCCAAGATTCCGAGCGCGACCGCCATCGCCACTTCATGCTCGAAGGAATGCCCGGCGAGCACTGCATGGCCGACCTCGATATTGACCTTGACCTCTTTCTCGAGGCCGAACTTCTGCAGGAAGCCGAAGACTGTCGCGACGTCATAGTCGTACTGATGCTTGGTCGGCTCCTGCGGCTTCGGCTCGACCAGGATCACGCCCTTGAAGCCGATCTTGTGCTTGTACTCGACGACCAGCGAGAGGAAGCGGCCAAGTTGCTCCTGTTCGCGCTTGAGATCGGTGTTGAGCAGCGTTTCATAGCCTTCGCGACCGCCCCACAAAACGTAGTTCGCCCCGTCGAGCCGATGCGTCGCATCGATGGCGTTCTTCACTTGCGCCGCCGCGAAGGCGAAGACGTCAGGATCGGGATTTGTCGCCGCGCCCGCCATGTAGCGGGGGTGGCTGAAGAGATTGGCCGTGCCCCACAAAAGCTTGACGCCTGCGGCCTTCATCTTGCCGGCGAAATAGTCGGTGATTTCATTCAAATTGCGCCCGAACTCGTCGAGGCTCACGCCTTCCGGAACAACGTCGCGGTCGTGGAAGGTGAAGAAAGGCGCGCCGAGAAGCGAAAACATCTCAAAGGCGACGTCGGCTTTCAGCTTCGCCGCCTTCATGGTTTCGCCGAACCACGGGCGTTCGAATGTCGGCGCGCCGAACATATCGACGCCGGGCCAAGCAAAATTGTGCCAATAGCAGACCGCCGGCCGCAAATGCTCGGCCATCGTCTTGCCGAAGACTTTCCGGGCGGCCTCGTAGTGTCGGAAGGCGAGCGCGTTTTCGCTTTTCGCGCCTTCGAAGCGGATCGGCTTGATGTCGCCGAAGAAGCCGGTGGTCATGTTTCGCTCCCCTCGCGGACGCCGACGCCGCGCGTTTGAATTTTCGCCGGCGCGCAAGGGAAGCGACGGGTCAAACGACGCGTCCTCGCCCCGGCGACACGCCGTCGAAGAATTATTTTG
>DATGHD010000334.1:0-2120 GCA_035308145.1 Roseiarcus sp. | reverse complement strand
TCCGTATTTGTTTCGGGGGATGGAAGTCTGTCAATACCAAGCGCCCCACGGCGCCATTTGACCGCGCGCGGGTTTGCTTGTCAGAACAAGCCGTTGTCATTCCGACTTGCCGGAGAAAAAGCGGCTCGGCCCTATCCGTGCAGCTTGCGGACCAGCATCGCCTGCGAGCTCGGGTCCATATGCGGCAACGCCTGATCGACGGTTATGTCGCCGGGCGTGCCATAGGCAAAGCCCGCGCCGAACGACTGCCGCAACACGTAAATGGGCGTCGCGCCAAGGGTCCGATGGATTTCCTCGCTCTCTTCCTTTGAGAGGGGGAAAGGATGTCCGCCCCTATGTGGGTTCGCCACATGATGTGTCTGCATCTGCTCCTCCCCGTGAACATCCGGCAGCGACTCTTTCGGTCGACTGCTCCAGGGCGCTATCAAAGGCGCGCCGGGTAAACGTTCGCTGACTGAAGCGATGAAGAAACGCGCAAATTGCGGCCGATTAAGGTCGGCGCCGCCCTTGGGCGTTGAGGATCGATACTTTTCCATCGATCAATTTTACGGCGCGAGCCCAGGCTGAGCCGACGCCCTGAAGTTGCGGGTGAAGTCGATCAGCGCGGCGAGTCCAATTTCCGCGTCTTCGACGGTGATGGATTCTTCCGGATTGTGGCTAACGCCGCCCTTGCATCTCAAGAACAGCATGCCGGCCGGACAAAGCTGACCCATCACCATCGTATCGTGTCCCGCGCCGGACGGCAGAAGACGCGCAGTCCCGTAAGCGCGCTCGACGCTCGCTTTCAGGGCGGCGACGATGGCGGGGTGGCAGGTGTAGGCGCCGGCTTCATGGGTCTGGGTCAAGGCGAGTTCGACGTGGCGCGTAGCGGCGATCGCCGAGAGCCGCTTCGAAATGTCGGAGACCGCGCGCCGGCGTTGCTCGTCGCGCGGCGCGCGAATATCGATGGTGAAGCGCGCCTCGGCGGGAATGACATTGACGGCGCCAGGGTCAACGTCCACCCGCCCCACCGTCGCGACAAGATCATCCTCGATCCGCGCCCTCTGCTCGACGAGCAGGATCATCTCAGCAGCAGCGGCGAGCGCGTCGCGGCGAAGTCCCATCGGGACGGCGCCGGCATGACCGGCAACCCCTTTAACGCGGGCATGAAAACGCGTCGCGCCATTGATCGCGGTCACGACGCCGATCGCCAAGTTTTCCGCCTCGAGCACCGGCCCCTGTTCGATGTGAAGTTCGACGAAGCCGGCGATGTTGCGCCCGCGCAAGGCGCCGATGCCGTCCGGATCACAGCCGAAGGCGGTCAAGGCCTCGCGCATCGTCACCCCGTCGGCGTCCTTCTGGTCCAGAGCCGAACGCGCGAAAAGGCCGGCGAAAGCGCGCGAGCCCGTCAGCGTCGTTGGAAAGCGCACGCCCTCCTCATCGCCGAAGGCGACGATCTCGACCGCGTGATCAAGGCGCTCGCCCCGTGAGGCGAGTTCTTCCACAACCGCGAGAGCGGCCAGCGCGCCGAGATTGCCGTCGTAGCGGCCGGCGTTGCGCACGGTGTCGATGTGCGAGCCGAGCATGAGCGCCGGCGCGCCGGGCCTCCTGCCCTCGTAGCGCCCCCAGACATTGCCGGAAGCATCGAGTTTGGCCGCGATCCCGGCTTCGCCGCACCAGGCGAGGAATTGCTTGGCCGCGTCGCGATGCGCGTCAGAGAGATAGAGGCGGGTCAGCCGGCCCTCGTCGTCGCTGAAATGGGCGAATTCGTCGAGCCGCCGCATCAACCGTTGGCCGGGACTCTCCATGGTCGAGCTGACGCCAGTCACTTCGCCGCAACCTTTCTATCCTTCAGCCATTGCGCCAAGACGGCGCGCTCCTCGGCGGTCATCTCTGTGATGTTGTTCGGCGGCATCGCGGTGCTCATCACCGCCTGTTCGCGGATCGCCGGCGCAAAAGCGGCAATATGCTCCGGCGTATCGAGCAGCACGCCTTTCGGCGCCTCGCCGATCCCTTCGAAGACCGGCTCCGGCGCATGGCACATGACGCAGCGCGTCGAGATCACGTCGACGACCTGGCTTGGAGCTTTGGGCAGTTCAATGGATGCGACCTTGGCCGGCGGCGCTTCGCCGAGGCCGAGG
>DATGHD010000333.1:0-2092 GCA_035308145.1 Roseiarcus sp. | reverse complement strand
GCGTGCATCCTCACGCATCAGCGTCAGATAGGGCGCCACCAGAGACCATTCTTCATCAGAAACATCAGAGGGATAGGGCTTGCGGCGAATCATCCCTCTCTATTACGAAAATCAAACGTAAAAGTACATAACACCGTCTAGGCGGAACCAAGTTAAACCTATGTAATGAGCAGACTTCGTTATGTCATCGGCCGCTCTGACTTGGTCTAAATCAGTGAGCTTTTTTCTGAATTTACCGTGATTCCCGACGATTTCGATAAATTCGGTTTCCTGTATGCGAGGCACGCCAATGCGAACCCGCACAGCCGCAATTATTCGCAAAAAAGCTTTGTCCATTCGGCATATCGGCAAACACCGTTGGCGTTCGTCGCCCCCCAACACCGAGCGCCGGGCATATTATGCGATATCCTAGCTTCCTGTCTCCTTTTTCCAAGAAGGGGTGGGGTGGGGGCAGCCGGCGGCTGACGGCAGCGAGGTTTGCCGTCGCAGGTTTTCTCAAATCTTGAACAGGACCGGCAGCCGCGGCGCGATCGCGTAGTTGAGCTGCACCAGCACGATGAAGCCGATGCCGAGCGGGATATTGAACAAGCCGACAAGTGCGCCGAGGGCGTAAAGCGCCTGCGCGATGAAGACGCGGCGGAGGTACGCGCGCGTGAAATGTTCCGGCGCGTCTTTTTTCACGAGGCCGGCGCGATCCGCATAGATCACGCAAGCGAATATCGCGATCCCGCAGAGGAGGATGTTGAACCAGTAGATCAGAAACGCGGTCTCGAAGCTGAAGAATTCAGCGAGCAGGCGCGTTGAAAAGGGCAGGGCGGTCACTGAGGCGAGAAAGGCGAAGTGCAGCCAGCTCAAATCGCGGTCGGCGTGCTCGAGATGATTGAGGTGGGTCTGCTGTCCGACCCAGAAAATACCGAGGGTCAGAAGACTTGCGAGCCAGGTGACGATGCGCGGGCCGAGGGCTGCGAGGCCTCGCCAGAGCTCAGCCTCGGAATGGATGTCGACGCTTTCGGGAATGTGAATCTCGAGGACCAGGACCGTCATCGCGAAGGCGAAAATGCCGTCGCTCAAAGCGGCGATCCGTCCCAAATCCTGCGCGGCGAAGCGATTGTAAATGGTCATGGGCCGACATTCGCGGCGCCGGCCGGGCCCGTCAATGGAGCGACGAGCCGAGCTTGGCCAAGCGAGGCCAGAGCCTCAGGGGCGGCGCTGGCGAAGAGGCCGGTCTTTATTCCGGCGAGCGTCCGCAGCATTTCGCGCTTGAGATAGGGAACAACTTTGAGCCGGTCGAAGGCGGCGTCGCGGATGAGCGGCAGAAGCTTGGAGTCGGACTGAAAGAACGGCGTTAGCAGCGCGCTCGCCGATTGATAGAAACGCACATGCCGGCGGCGGAACTCCGCGAAGGTCGCCAAGGCTTGGCCGATATCGCGCACGCGGCCCAGAGCGTCGGCGAGGGCCAAAGCGTCGAGCATCGCATTATTCGCGCCCTGGCCGAGCTGCGGCGACGTCGCATGAGCCGCATCGCCGATCAGCGCCAGCGGGCCGCGAAAAGGCCGGCGCAACGAAAAATGCGCATAGCGCGCCAGCGTGAAATCCCCAGGCCCGGCAAATCCCGCCACCATAGGCTCGAGCGCCGGCCAGAGTCGGGCGACCTCGCTGCGCCAGTGGTCGAAGCCGGCGCGCCATGCCGAGAAACCCTCAGGCTTGATGCTCCAGAAGAAGGCGGCGAGCGATGGGGCCTCTGCGCTCGCGCGGCCCAAAGGAAGGAGCCCGATCATCGCCCGCGCGGCGATATAGCGCTGGGTCAGCGCTCTCGGCGAGAGGTCGCGGTCGAGAGCGCTCGTCCAGACCGCGCCATAGGCGAAGGCGCGCGGCGGCCGGCTCGTCACCGCGGCCCGCAATGATGAGCGCGCGCCCGAGGCGTCGACGATGAGATCGAATGACGGCGAGCGACCGCCGCTCTCGAAGCGAAGGCATGCGAGGCCGTCCGCGCCGGTCTCGACGCCGACCGCTCTTCGGTTGGTCTCGATCGTCGCGCCGGAGGCTGCGAAGGCGCCCCACAGAGCGGCGTGCAATACGGCGCGTTGAACGC
>DATGHD010000332.1:0-2550 GCA_035308145.1 Roseiarcus sp. | reverse complement strand
TAATTGTCTCCTCGGCGTTTTTGCGCGCGCTTTATACTCCGCGGCAAGAGCTTTGGTCACAGCGCGAAGATCGTTGCATTCGCCCTTCGTCAAGTTCGATCTTTCCCCCTTAGAGAACACGGTCAGGAGAAATACCGGGATTTCTTCCCCCGAATAGAATGTAATCGTTCGATAGCCGTCGCTCTTACCTTTGCCGCGGCCTGCGACGCGAACCTTTCGACAGCCCCCACTCCCGGCGATCTCGTCGCCGGCCTCAGGATGCTCCGCGAGGAAATCAATCAAGTCCGCAATTTCATCCTCCGTCATCCCCGCCTCTTCGGCGGTCCGGCGGAAGGCGTGAGTCTCGCAGACAGTATGCACAGTTACTACGTAATCTGCGTAGCCGTCAATCGGGCGTGGATTACGCCTGCTCCTTCAAAAACGCCCGCACAAGGCGCTTGAAATTCGACGAGCCGGCGAGCGCCAGCTCTTTCGTCTCCTCATGGCTCGGATTGGCGCCGGCGAGGCCGGCGCCGAAATTGGTCACCACCGACACCGCGAGGCACTTGAGGCCGAGTAGGCGCGCGAGAATGACTTCCGGAACCGTCGACATGCCGACGAGATCGGCGCCGAGAATCTTGGCCGCTCTAATCTCCGCCGGCGTCTCGAAGGACGGGCCCGAGAACCACATGTAAACGCCTTCCTGCAGGGCGATTCCGGCCTTGCTCGCGGCGCCATTAAGACGCGCGCGCAAAGCCGGATCATAGGCGTCGACGAGCGGCACGAAACGATCGTCGCTGGCAAGGCCGATCAGCGGATTGACGCCGGCGTAGTTGATATGATCCGTGATCGCGACAAGCGCCGGCGGGCGCCATTCTTCGCGCAAGCCGCCGGCGGCGTTGGTGAGGAACAGCGTCTCGCCGCCGAGCTGTTTGAAGGCGGCGATCGCGACCGCCATGGCGCGCGAATCGCCGCGCTCGTAATAATGGCCGCGGCCTTGAAACAGCGCGACGCGCTGGCCCTCCAACTCGCCGACGACGAGCCGGCCGGCATGGCCGGAGACGGTTGGAACGGGGAAGCCTGGAACGTCGACATAGGGTACGGAGAGCGCGTTCTCAACTTCTTCGGCGAGTGAGCCGAGGCCCGAGCCAAGCACCACGCCGGTCGGCGGGAGCGATGACAGGCCGCGCGCGCGCAACGCAGCGACGGCATCGTCGCAGCAGATGGTCATCACAGTCCCCTTCCGAAGCGCCTCGTTGCGACATTGCAGAGAGAGGCGCGGCGCTTAGGCCCCTCTCCCCGCGCAACGAAGCGGAACGGGAGAGGGTCCCTGACGCCGCGCCCCGAACTCGCCTTTCGGCGCACCACTTACTTCAAATGCTCTGGCCCAAACGAGTGCGGCAGCAATTCGTCGAGCGTGAAGCTCGCCCGCACTCCTTCTGGCCCGGCGATATGGATCGGCGCGTCGGCGCCGGCGAATTCGCGGATGCGCTGGCGGCAGCCGCCGCAGGGCGTGACCAAAGCCTCGCCGTCGCCGATCACCAGGATTTCGGCGATGCGGCGCTCGCCGGCGAGCGCCATCGCGCTGATCGCCCCGGCCTCCGCGCAGGCGCCCTGCGGATAGGCGGCGTTCTCGACATTGCACCCGCCGAAAATCGCGCCGGACGGCGTCAAGATCGCCGCGCCGACCTTGAAGCGCGAGTAGGGCGCATAGGCCTTTTGCTGCGCCGCCTTGGCGGCTTCGAATAGCGCTGCCAAAGTCTTGTCGTCAGCGCTCTTTGACATAGGGAACGCCCGAGGCCTTGGGCGGGATCGCCTTGCCGATGAAGCCCGCAAGCAGAATGACGGTGAGAATATAGGGCAGCGCCTCGATCGCCTGCACGGGCACTGACCCGATCACCGGCAGGATCGTTCCTTGCAGGCGAATCGACAAAGCGTCGAAGAAACCGAACAACAGGCAAGTCGCCAACGCCGGCATCGGCCGCCACTTTGCGAAGACCAGCGCGGCGAGCGCGATGAAGCCTTTGCCGGCGCTCATATGCGGCTGGAAATAAGCGGCTTGGGCGATCGAAAGGTACACGCCGGCAAGACCGACCAGCACGCCGCAGATCACCACGCCGCCATAACGAAGCGCCCTGACCGATATGCCCGCCGTATCCACGGCGGCGGGGTTCTCGCCGACCGCGCGGAGGCGGAGGCCGAAACGCGTCTTGTACAAGACCCAATAGGTGATCGGCGCCAGCGCGAAGGCGGCGTAGGTCAGGATGTCGTGGCCGGAAATCAGGTGCTGGTAGATCGGGCCGATGATCGGCGTATCGCGGAGCGTATAGGCGCCAGGCAGTTCGATCGAATTGAAGAGCGCGCTATCGGGCAATTGCGGCGTGCGGCCGCCCTGGCCCCACCAGGCGTTGCCGATCAAGGCCGTCGCGCCGTCGGCGACCATGTTGACGGCGACGCCGGACACGATCTGATTGGCGCGCTGGTCGATCGAGGCATAGCCATGAATGAGCGACATGAGCACGGTCACGATGACGCCGGCGAAAAGTCCGGCCCAAGCGCTGCCGGTGAGCG
>DATGHD010000331.1:0-8004 GCA_035308145.1 Roseiarcus sp. | reverse complement strand
GCCGGCTGCCGATAAACCCGCGGTCAAGGCCGATATCGAATGTGACACGGTGGTGATCGGCGCCGGGCCCGGCGGCTACACCGCCGCCTTTCGCGCCGCCGATCTCGGCCAAAAGGTCGCGCTCGTCGAAAAGGACCCGGTGCTCGGCGGCGTGTGTCTCAATGTCGGCTGCATCCCCTCGAAGGCCTTGTTGCATGCGGCGAAAATCATCGACGAGGCGGGCGACTTCGCCGCGCATGGCCTCGCCTTCGGCGCGCCGAAAATCGATCTCGACGCCCTGCGTGGCTGGAAGGAGAGCGTGGTCAAGCGCCTGACCGGCGGACTGACGACGCTGGCGCGCCAGCGCAAGGTGACGGTGGTCGTCGGAGCGGCGAAATTTTCTTCCGCCAATACGCTCAACGTCGCGACCGCGGAAGGCGCCAAGACCCTGCTCTTCAAGAACGCGATCATCGCCTGCGGGTCGGAGCCGATCGCGCCCGGCTTCATTCCCAAGGATCCGCGCATTATCGATTCGACCGGCGCCCTGGAAATCAAGTCGATCCCGAAGCGCATGCTGGTCTTGGGCGGCGGCATCATCGGCCTCGAAATGGCCACGATGTACCATTCGCTCGGCGCCAAAGTGACGGTCGTCGAATTGACGGACCAGCTCATTCCCGGCGCCGATCGGGACATCATTGCGCCGCTCGCCAAGCGCATCGAGAAACGGTACGATAAAATCCTGCTCAAGACCAAGCTCACAGTCGTCGAGGCGAAGAAGGACGGGCTTCACGCGGTCTTCGAAGGCCCTTCCGGCGAGACGAAGGACGTCTTCGACCTGATGCTCGTCTCGGTCGGCCGCAAGCCGAACGGCAAGCTGGTCGACGCCGAGGCCGCGGGCGTGGACGTTGACGAGCGCGGGTTCATTCCGGTCGATAAGCAGATGCGGACCAATGTCTCGCATATTTTCGCGATCGGCGACGTGGTCGGCCAGCCGATGCTGGCGCACAAGGCGACGCATGAAGGCAAGGTCGCGGCGGAAGTCGCCGCCGGCCACAAGTCTTCCTTCGACGCCAAGGTCATTCCCTCCGTCGCCTATACCGATCCGGAGGTCGCCTGGGTCGGCCTCACTGAGAACGAGGCCAAGGCGAAGGGGATCAAATTCGGCAAGACGACATTCCCCTGGGCGGCGAGCGGGCGCTCGCTCTCGCTCGGCCGCGACGAGGGTCTGACCAAGACTTTGTGGGACGAGGCGACCGGCCGCCTGATCGGCTGCGGCATCGTCGGGCCGAACGCCGGCGACCTCATCGCGGAAGCCGCGCTCGCCATCGAAATGGGCGCGGAGGCCGAGGACATCGGCTTGACCATCCATCCGCATCCGACCTTGTCGGAGACCTTCGCTTTCTCGGCCGAGGCTTTCGCAGGGACGCTGACCGATCTATATATTCCGAAGAAGAAGTGAGGTAATGTACGGAGGCGGCGGATCGTTCTCCGCGCTTCCCTAATTGCACTGGGGCGCGATGAAGCATCTTATTGGCATGGCCGCTCTCTTCATAGCGGCGACATCGACCGGCGCAGCTCTGGCCGACGGGCAAGAGACTCGCAAATGCGACTTCGAGGTGAAGGCGCGCTGCGCCTCGGGCGATGCAACCGTGACGCTTGCTGACGGCAAAGTGACAAAGCTCGAGGTGAATGTCTTCTGGTGCGGCCAGAGCGGCAGTCCAGGTTATACCTGCACGATCGACTCGTCCCGCTCCGAGAAAGACGACAAATGGTCGGACGAAGGGGGTGTAACGATCATCGACAACGCCTCGCCCTTCGATCCCACTCACCCCGACCGTGTGAAGGTGACCGTCGGACGCTATGTCTCAATCGCCTTGGACGAGGCCCAATCGCTCGGCCGATGCGGAGCGGGAGCGGAGCTGCCGCGCGCGATCGTTATTCCGGCGCAAAAAGGGGCGTGTCGCGTCTGGCTGCGCGCGCCATAGCCCGGTTGACGGAACCCGGGTTGTGGCTCCCGTCCTCAGCTCAGATGGTGAACTTTCTGAAGGCCGTAAACCGGCGTCCGAATATTCTCCATTCGCGCCTTGAGCTGAAGCGCGAGGTACAGCGAATAGTGCCGCGACTGGTGCAAATTGCCGCCATGGAGCCATAGAGCCTCCTGCTGGGTCGGCTTCCACATGTTGCGCAATTCGCCTTCCCAAGGGCCGGGGTCCTTGGCCGTGCCGGAGCCAAGGCCCCAGCATTTGCCGATTCTGTCGGCGACCTCCTGGCTGATGAGCTCTGCCGCCCAGCCATTCATCGAGCCGTATCCGGTGGCGTAGACGATGAGATCGGCCGGCAATTCGTCGCCATCGGAGAAGAGAACGGAATGGGCCTTGATCTCCTTAACCGTGACGCCGGCCTTCAGCTTGATCTCGCCATTGATGATGAGTTCGGAAGCGCCGACGTCGATGTAATAGCCCGAACCGCGACGGACGTATTTCATGAACAGGCCGGAGTCGTCATCGCCCCAGTCGAGAAGGAAGCCCGCCTTCTTCAGCCGGGCGTAAAAATCGGCGTCCTCCTCGGCGATCTGCTTGTAAAGCGGCTTCTGCAGGTCGGCCATGACTGCGTAAGGAACCGAGGCGAGAATCATGTCGGCCTTGTCGACAGTCACGCCGCGCGCGACGGCCTCCTCAGAATAGACATCGCGCTGCGTGACGCGCAGCAGCGTTTCGGATTTAGAGACATGCGTCGACGTGCGCTGGATCATCGTGACGTCGGCGCCATGCTCCCAAAGATCGGCGCAAATGTCATGCGCCGAATTGTTCGAGCCGATGACGATCGCCTTCTTGCCCGCCCAGCCTTCGCCGCCCCTGTGTTTGCTCGAATGGATTTGGACGCCTTTGAAGCTATCCTGGCCCGGAAACGTCGGCATATTGGGAACGCCGGACATGCCGGTCGCCAGAACGAGGTGCTTCGGGCGCAGCGTGACGGGCCTGCCCTCGCGCAGGACTTCGACCGTCCATTCCTTCGCCTTGTCGTCATAGCTTGCGCGTCGGCAGAGGGTTGAAGTCCAATAATCCAGCTCCATCACTTTGGCGTACATTTCAAGCCAGTCGGCGATCTTGTCTTTTGGCGAGAAGACCGGCCAATGGTCGGGAAACGGCAGATAGGGCAGGTGATCGTACCAGACCGCGTCGTGCAGGCAGAGCGACTTATAGCGGTTGCGCCAGGAATCGCCGGGCCGCGCGTTCTTTTCGACGATGATGGCGGGGACGCCCAAGCGCCGCAGCCGCGCGCCAAGCGCGATGCCGCCCTGACCGCCGCCGATGATTGTCACATAGGGTTGGCGACTGTAGCCGAGTTCGCTTTTCTCCTCCGTTTGGCGTTCGAGCCAGGTCTTGCGGTTCTTATGAACGCCATGCTCGACGCCTTTCGGCCGGAGCGGGCCTTTCGGCTCCGGGAAGCCTTTGAGCCCGGTGATGGTGGTCAGCAGGGTCCAGCAGCGGTCGTTCTTGAGCCTTACGTGGCCGCGGCCGCGCGCGACGGCGGTTTCGAAATCGAACCAGGCGCCGATCGCGCCATCCGCCGGCTCAGCCTCGCCATCGAGAGTCCAGTTCGACGGGCGGGCTTCCTTCAGCGTCGCCAGCAGCATGTCGCCGATCGCTTGCCTGCCCTCCATCGTCCGGATGTTCCAGGTGAAGGCGACGAGGTCGCGCCAGTAGCATTCGTCGCCAAAGAGAGCCAGCGCGGCCGCGACGTCGCCGCTTGCGAGGGCCTCGGAGAAACGGGAAAGCCAAGTCGTAACCCGCGCCGTCGGGCTCGCAATGTCCATCGTCTCCTCCTCCTTGTCGCAGCGGTCTCGTAGAGGGCGGCCTTTTTGGGCGCGCTTTCCGCCTTCGCCCCGCGCGATCGATAAGGGCAGGGAGTCTGCGGCTGAGCGACGTCCGTTGCAAGGGCTGCCGGTCAGCCGCCATAAATCCAATCGTAGCGCCGCAGCAGCCGCTCCGGCCCCATGGCGCGCATGCCGATGTCTCGCGCCGCAGCAGGAAGTCCGCTCACGTGGTACAATTGCGTTTGATCTTCCGACGCCTTCTGCATGCGCGCGGCGCGCGGCGCGCGGTGGCGAGAATAGGCGGCGAGGCCATCCGCAACATCGGATGTCGCGCTAAGACATTCGGCAAGAATATCGGCGTCCTCGATCGCCTGAGCCGCGCCTTGCGCCAGGAAGGGGAGCATCGGGTGGGCGGCGTCGCCGAGGAGCGCGACGCGGCCGCGCGCCATCGCCGAGATCGGCGGGCGGTTATGCAAGGGCCAGGCGCGCCAGTTCTGCGCCGCCTCGATCAGCGCGCGCGCCTCGCGAGACCAGCGCGCGAAAGCGCGGGCGAGCGCGGCGCGGTCGGCCTCGCCATCCCAGGGTTGGTCGCCGGCTGCGGCGCGCCAGTCCGACTCGATCACCGCGACGATGTTGACGAGCGCGCCGCCGGCCACGGGGTAGTGGACGAGATGGGCCTTTGGCCCGAGATGAAGCGAGACGTCCCGCTCTCGGGCGCGGATTGGGGCCGCGCCGGCGTCGATTGTCGCGCGGAAGGCGACGCGGTTGGAGAAACGCGGTTCGTCGTGCTTGCCAAGTCCCAGCCTCTCGCGGACGATCGAGCGCAAGCCGTCGGCGCCGATCAAAAGATCGCCGCGCTCGGCGAGGCGAAGGAGGCCGCGCTTGAGGCCGAGCGTCACGCCGCTCCCGTCGTCGCTGAACCCGCCGACCTCGACGCCCAGCGTCAGACTTATCGAGGGCTCGCGCGCCGCCGTTTCGACCAGCGCTCGCTGCAAGGCGGCGCGCTGCAACACCAGGTACGGCGCGCCCCAGCGCCTTTGCGCGTCAAGGGGGAGGCGCGAGAGCTCCGCGCCATCTCGGCCGCGAAAGATGCGGATGGCGCTGGGCGCCAAGGCGCTTTGTTCGACCGCCTCCAGCGCGCCGAGATGGCCAAGAGCGCGCGAAGCGTTGGGCGTGACTTGAATGCCCGCGCCGATCTCTTCGAGAACGTCGGCGCGCTCGAAGACGGCTGCTTCATAGCCGGCTCGCGCCAAAGCGATCGCCGCCGCCAGTCCGCCAATCCCCGCGCCGGCGATCAGCGCGCGGGGTTTCATAGCGGCGCCTGGCGAGCGGTCAGGCGGCCTCGGTCAATTCGCATTCCGCCGGCAGACAGTGCGGTCCAAGCGAAGGATCATAGACAAAGCGCGTCGAGCAATAGGGGCAGACCGTCTCGTCGGAATCGCCCATGTCGATGAAAATATGTGGATGGTCGAAGGGCGGCTTGGCGCCGATGCACATATATTCCTTGACGCCGACTTTGATGGTCGGAACGCCGGGATCATTGTGAAAATGCGGCGTCGCGTGATCGGCCATGGCAGCTCCGGACGTTGTGATTTGCGCCGCACCATAGGCGAGGGCAGGGACCTTGGGTAGGGGATTGGATTTGTCTCTTTAAGCGGTTAAGCGACGTTTATCCCGTCAAAGCGGCGGCGACGGCATGACCGATGGCGGCCAGCGCCGCGTTTCGCTTGTCGTCCGAAGCCGTGGTCTCGGTGAGATAGGCGGCGACGATGACGGGGTCGCGATTGGCTGGCCACATGACCGCGACGTCGTTGGTTGACCCGTGGCCGCCCGCGCCGGTCTTGTCGCCGACCCGCCAGGTCTTCGGCAGGCCGGCGCGAAGCTTGGCGTCGCCGGTCTTGCAGGCGACAAGCCAGGCGATCAATTGGTCGCGCGAAGCGGGCGACAACGCCGCGCCGGTCGTCAGGAGCCGCAAGTTCTTCGCCATTGCCGCGGGCGTCGTGGTGTCGCGCGGGTCCTTGGGCTCCGCGTCGTTGAGGTCGGGTTCGATCCGATCGAGCCGCGTGAATTCATCGCCGAGGGAGCGGGCGTATTCGGTTATCGCCGCAGGTCCGCCGAGGTCCTTGAGAAGAAGATTGGCGGCCGAGTTGTCGCTCAGCGTGATCGCCGCCTCGCAGAGTTCGGCGACGGACATGCCGTCGCCGACATGCTGCTTTGCGACCGGCGCGTAGGAGAGAATGTCGCTCGGCTTGATGTCGATGCGCCGATCGAGCCGCTCCTTGTCGGCGTCGACCCGCGCGAGCGTCGCGGCGGCGGCCAGCAGCTTGAATGTCGAGCAGATTGGAAAGCGCTCGTCCACGCGATGTCCCGCCAACTCGCCAGTCTGTGTGTCAAGAACGGCGACGCCGAGCCGCCCGCCGCTATCGGCTTCGATCTTCGGGAATTGGTCGGCGAGCGGCGCGAGGGCTTCATCCCCTCGCGCGAGCCCAGCGTCGCCGATTGCGCCAAGGCCGATCAGAGCCGCTAAGGAGTTTTGAGCAAAGCGGCGTCGACTGATCATGCGGCAAAACCTGCAAAGGAAGGGAGCCGCGCAGCCAGGAAGCGCGAGGCGAAACGCGGGCGTCAGGCGCCTTAGGGGATCGACGCCGGCGAAGCAAGCGCGCGCACGTGGTCGCTGAGATCCAGCGCTTCGATCACGGCCGCTGCGTCGTCGGCGAATCTGTCAATGTCGAAGCCGTCGGCGCGCATTTGGGCGGGCGCCGACGCTCGTGATAGTTTCGCGCCGCTCAATCCGCCGCGCAGGGGCGAAGACGTGCTGGAATTTTCGTCCGCCGGCGTGCGCATCGCCTATGCCGATTTCCCGGCCAAAGGCGCCGATCGTGGCGAGCCGATCCTGCTCATCCATGGCTTCGCATCGAGCCATATTTTCAACTGGGTCAATCCCGGCTGGGTCCGCGTCCTGACCGAAGCCGGCCGGCGGACGATCGCCCTCGACAATCGCGGCCATGGCGCGAGCGAAAAGCTCTATGACCCGCAGGCCTATCACAGCGACTTGATGGCCGAGGACGCGCGCCGGCTACTCGACGAACTCAAGATCGAGAGGGCCGACGTGATGGGCTATTCGATGGGCGCGCGGATTGCCGCCATGCTCGCTTTCGCTCATTCTGATCGTCTCCGCTCGCTCATCCTTGGCGGGCTTGGCCATCATCTCATCAACGGCGTTGGCCTCCCGCTCAGCATCGCCGATGCGATGGAGGCCGCATCGATCGACGATCTAGTGGACCCGCAGCAGCGCGTCTTTCGGGCCTTCGCCGACCAGACCAAGAGCGATCGCCGTGCCCTCGCCGCCTGCATTCGCGGCTCGCGCCAGACGATGCGCGCCGAAGAGGTCGCAGCCATCGATTGCCCGGCTCTGGTCGCGGTCGGCTCGCGCGATCCGGTCGCTGGCGACCCGAAGGCTTTGGCGGCGCTCTTTCCAAAAGGCCGGGCGCTCGAAATCCCCGGCAGGGATCACATGCTGGCGGTCGGCGATAAGGTCTTCAAGGCCGCGGCGTTGGCCTTCCTGGAGGAACGTCCTTAAGGCCGAACCTGAAGCAAAGCTTTAACAGGGCGCCGCCCACATCGGCATGTTCCCCATCTTAAATTTGATCATAAGAAAATCATCGTAATATGTTGATTCTGTGGATTCTATTTGTTGCATCGGCTTGGGCTGGAGCGCAGAACGCGCTGGCCGGCGGAGGTTCGTTTATCACTTTGCCCGCGCTGATCGCCGCCGGCATGGATGCGCGCGCCGCCAATATCACATCGACGGTCGCCCTGTTCCCATCCCAAATCGTCATCGGCTTCACCAGCCGCCGGGGCGGCTCAGGCTTTCCAGAACTCTCGCTGAAAGCGTTGTTCGCTATCAGCCTAGTCGGCGGCGCAGTCGGCGGAGTCATTCTCTTGGCGACTCCGCCGAGCTTCTTTGCCAGGCTCGTGCCCTGGCTGGTGCTGTTCGCGACCGCGGTCTTCGCCTGGGGCAATTTCATCCGAAAGCCGGCGCCGCCGGGCGAGCCGCATCTGCCGTCCTGGGGCGTTGCAATCGTCCAGTTCTTGATCGCCGTCTATGGCGGTTATTTCGGGGGCGGCATCGGCTTCCTGATGATGGCGGCGCTTACCGCTGCAGGACAGAATGTCCGCGTCGCCGGCGCCACCAAGAATATCCTGGC
>DATGHD010000330.1:0-22552 GCA_035308145.1 Roseiarcus sp. | reverse complement strand
CTTATTCACAGCGGGTTGACCGCCGGTCGGCGGCCGCTATATTCCGCCGGCTTCGTCGGGCCGGTCACGGCCGGCCGAAGGCCCCTGTGGCGGAACTGGTAGACGCGCTCGACTCAAAATCGAGTTCCGCAAGGAGTGCTGGTTCGATTCCGGCCAGGGGCACCAAATAGCCGCCGCCAAAACGCAAATCGCTGAGGCGGTCGCCTCAGTCAGCCTTGGCCAGAACCACGACCATCTGCGACAGCCTCGCAAACGGCGCGCGGGCGAAATCGAAGGCCGCGCCGGCGGCCTGAAGCAGCGGCATGAGCGGATGATAGATCGCCGGACGCGCCGCCGTGACTGACGCGAGGCCCCATCGCCTGAGCATCTCGAGGATGGAGACGCTCCAGAACGGCGCGCCCTGCGTGTAGCTGAATTCCGCGACGGCGAGCCCGGCCTTCGCGGCGGCCGATGAAAAGCTCTCGCGCGAAAAAAGTACGAAGTGCCTCGGGCAGTGATAGCCGCCCCAGTTCCTATCCTTGAAAAGGCGGGCGTCGAGGGCTCGGAAGTTCGGCGTCTTGACGTAGATGCGGCCGCCCGGCGCCAGCAGCGCGTTCGCCTTCTTCAGCACGGCCACGGGATCTTCGACATGCTCGATCAGATTGAGCATCAATATCGCGTCATAGCGGTCTTCGCTGGCGAAATCTTCGATCACGCCGCAAAAGAACTTGTGTCCATGGCTCTCGGCGAGCTTCTGCGCGCCGGCGTCGATATCGACGATCTGAGTGCTCCTGACGCGCGGATCGATATCGCGCAGCAGCTTGGCCAGCCAGCCGCTGCCGCCGCCGACGTCGAGCACGCTGAGGCTGTCGCCGCGAATCTCTTTGAGAAATTTTTGGAAGGCCCGCTTATCCAGCCATTCCTTGAAGCGAACGACAACGTTCTTCTTATCCGTGTCGACAAACGAATAGTAGTTGGCCGGATAGATCACGCTCAACCGATCGATCGGCGCAGGGTCGATGTAGATGAGATCGCAATCGACGCATCGATAGTACTGGAAGACTTCCGGCGTCGTGAAATATTCGATATCGCGCGCGGCGGCGTAAGGCGCGCCCCTTTTGCCGCAGACGGGGCACTGGCGGTCCGGAAGCGAAGTTCCGATCATCGGCCGAACAAGATCCAGAAAGCGCGGCCGTACGTGGTGCTTCTTCGTTCGATGATTGTTTTAAGATCGGTGTCGCGAAGAAAGTCCTCGAGGTCGCGGAGCCGGGTGTAGGAAACCGTCGGCTCCCAATGATGGATGAGGTGCCGATTGAAGCCGGCGCCGCCAAAAGTGCTGGCAAGGACGCCGTCGCCGAAGATACGGCTGGTCGGCCCGCGAGCGACGGCGCTCATCTCGATCTTAGCGCTGGCTTCGAAAGGACGGTGCTCCAGCAATTGCCTGAGAGCGCCGAAAAAAGGAAAGAACGCCGCGACGCCGGCGCCCCAGGCCAAGGCCGTGGCCCATAGGCCCGCATAAAGCATCGACGCGACGATCAGGAGGTGAAAGAGGAGCCCGAAGACCAGGGGAGCATGGATGCGCGGCCCTTCCGGCCTTTCGATCGGCTCGCGACGCTTTTGCGCCGCTTGATCCGCGAATTGGTTGCGCGAGCGCATGACCTCCAGAGCGCGAATTCCGAGCAAGCTCTTGGCGATGAAAATCAAGTTGAGTGGAAAAAAATAGGTGTGCTCGGTATCGTCGACCGTCCCGATGAGCCGATGATGCGGAAAGTGGATTTGCCGGTACGCCTTGACCTCTTGGCCGGCGAGCCACGTGATCAAAAGGTTGCAGAGCCGGTCGCTCTTCTCGCGATCGGCGGCGAGGTTCCAATGGGCGCCCTCATGGATGAAGAGCTGCAGGTAGGCGATCCAATAGCCGACGGAGATCGACCCGATCAGCAGCACCAGCAATTTCGGCGCGCCGGCCCGTTCGGTGAAGGCCATGGCGGCCAAAGTCCCAAACAGAAACCCGTAGCCGAGCGCGATGTCGCGGTAGACGATCGCGTAGCGCGGCGAGAGCGTCTTCACATAGTCGATCAACTTCTCGTTGCGGCTGTTGACGATCCGCGGACGAACTTTTCCGAACGCCCCGGAGTAATCGCCCGCCGGTTCCGCGATGCTCCAATCCATTTTTGATTTCCGCCGGGTTTTTCGGCCTGAGGCGCAACGCTTAAAGCTTTAGCAGGGACGCCTAACCAGCAAATTAATGCGGCTTGGCCCCACGAGCCTGGCGAGTTCGCCGAGATCCTGGCGAATTTTAGCGAACGCTTTAAGCAAGCTTTAGGCGAGCCCATATCTTAAGGCGCGGCGGGCTTTAGCGTAAGGGCGGGTTAATTCGACGGCGCCACTGTCGGATAGGCCGGGAGAGGCCTGGGCAGGAGAAGCTCGTTGAAGAAGGTCATTGCGAGCTTGACCGCCAGGGCCAAGGAGGCGCTCCACCTGACGAGCCTTCCCGCGCTGATGGCGCTGGCCGTGGTCGCGTTTTTTGCCGTGTTCGCCGATCAACAGGACAGGCAGCTTTCCGACGAACGTCTGCGCGCCGACGTCTTCAATCGGGTGAACCTCATTCGCGCGAAGCTCGAAGGCGAGGTCATGGGCGACGTCCAGCTCGCGCGCGGCCTCGTCAGCGTCATCGCGACCGAACCGCACATGACGCAGGCCCGCTTCGCCGATCTCGCGGCGAGCGTCCTTGGCGGAAAATCCCAGATCCGCGACTTCGCCGGAGCGCCTGGCCTTGTCGTGTCGCTGCTCTATCCGGTTGAAGGCAATGAAAAGGCGTTTGGCCTGGACTACCGACGGAATGCCCAGCAACGCGAAGCGGCGCTCAGGGTGCGCGGCGGCGAGGTTGTGCTCGCTGGACCCGTTAATTTGGTGCAAGGCGGCCGCGGCTTCATTGTCCGCTTTCCCGTCTTCACAAAAGACGACGACGGCGGCAAGTCCTTTTGGGGAATTTTCTCCACAGTCCTAGACGAGGATAAGCTCTATCGCGACGCCGGGCTCCTCAATGGCGATCTTGACATCGATGTCGCGATTGCCGGTCAGGACGGGCTGGGGGCGGAGGGGGCCCAATTCTACGGGGACCCCCGAGTTGCGACCGATCATCCCATCGCCGTCGATGTGAACTTCCCGTCCGGCTCGTGGCGGATAACCGCCACCCCAAAAGGAGGCTGGGCGGCCCATGCGCCAAACCAATGGCCCCTGCGGGTCGCCATCGTCGTCTGCGGGTTCATCGTGGTCTTTCCCACCTGGTTGATCGGGCGCCTGTTCCAGGAGCGCCGGGGCCATTTCGCCAAGCTTAAGGAGCGGGAGAGGGAGCTTGAACGCCTCTCTCGCCGGCTGGAGCTCGCGCTCGACACCTCAAAGGTTGGCGTCTGGGAATTGGATTTGAAAACGAATGAGCTCGTTTGGGACGACCGAATGAACGAGCTCTACGGCTATCCTTTGGACAACGGCGTTCGAACCTATGAGCATTGGCGCAAGCGGCTCGATCCAGCCGAAGCCGCGCGCGCCGAGAGCGATTTCAACGGCGCGATCGAGGCGAAGGGTCGCTACAATTCGCAGTTCAAAATCATTCTCGACGACGGGCGAACGCGAGTCATCCGCACGATCGGAAGCGTATATGTCCGGCCCGATTCGTCCTGCGTCATTTTGGGCGTCAATTGGGACGTGACGGCGGACGTCGCTCTGACGAAGGCTCTGACCCAGGCAAAGGAGCAGGCGGAGGTTCGCAACGCCGAGCTCGAGAAGGCTCGGGCTCGCATCGAGCACAATGCGCTGCACGACTTCCTGACCAAGCTTCCGAACCGGATGTACCTCGAGAGGAACCTGGAGGAGCACGCCCGCCGATGCGCCGAGAGCGACGCCGGAATCGTCCTCATCTACATCGATCTTGATCGATTCAAAGCAATCAACGACACATTGGGCCACCCGGCCGGCGACGCGATGCTTCTGCATACGGCCGAGATCATCCGTTCCAACATACGCGACGGCGACTTTGTCGCGAGGACCGGCGGCGACGAATTCGTGATTGTCTGCCCCGCCGACGCCGAAATCGGGTATTTTGTCGACCTAGCCCGGCGGTTGATCGGCGAGATCCAAAAGCCCGTCCTCTACAAGGGCCACGAGTGCCGCTACGGCATGAGCATCGGCATTGCGAGCGCTTTTGGAGACGCCGTCGATCGAGAACGTCTCCTGGTGAATGCGGATATCGCGCTCTATCGCGCCAAAGCTCTTGGTCGAAATCGCTTCGAGATATATACCGACGCGCTGCAGGCCGAGATCGTCAGGCACAAGCAGCTCGCCGACGAAATCATGGCGGGTTTGGAGCGTGGCGAGTTCTTTCCCTACTTCCAGCCGCAATTCGACGCGCGCACGCTCGACCTTGTTGGCGTGGAAGCGCTCGTTCGCTGGCGCAACCCGAGGCATGGCCTGGTCTCGCCGGCGGAATTCCTGCCGATCGCCGAGGAATTGAACGTCGTCGCCCTCATCGACCGCACGATATTGGCGCAGTCGCTTGCCGTGTTCAGGCGCTGGCGCGAGGAAGGGCTGAACGTCCCGCGCCTATCGGTGAATGTCGCCCTCGGCCGTTTGCGCGAGGAGGGCCTCGTGCAGAGCCTGCGGGACTTGGATATCGAGCCAGGCGCGCTGTCGTTCGAACTTCTCGAATCGATCTATCTGGACGAGACTGACGAGCAATTGTCTCGTACGATCGAGCAGATCAAAGCGCTTGGCGTCGACATCGAGATCGATGATTTTGGCACTGGCTATACCTCGATCGTGAGCCTGATGAGGCTGAGGCCGCGTCGTCTCAAGATCGATCGACGCCTCATTGCGCCCGTCGTGTCGACGGTCGCGCATCGGCGCCTCGTCCAATCGATCGTCGAAATCGGCAAGTCGCTCGACATCGAGATCGTCGCCGAAGGCGTCGAGACGGCGGAGCACGTGAGGCTGCTTCGGGCGGCAGGATGCGACTTCTTGCAAGGCTTCGCCCTCGCCAAGCCGATGGCGAGCGCCGATCTCGAGCAAATGCTGCGAGCGCGCGCCGCCGAGGCGACGAAACAAAGTCCGGCCGCCTAGCCGACGCCAAACGTCTTGCGGGGATCGAAGAGTGGGAGCAGGGTTCCTGGCGAGGCCCGCCGGAGAAATGCTCTCGCTCGGCTCTCTTTGATGTCGCCGAGAGGCAACCGCTCGCCGTTTCGTCGGGACCTAAAATATCCCTTCGAGGGCGGTTGCGCCCCGATCGATTCCTTTAAGACACCGCGTCCTTGACCGCCTTCACCGGACGCGCCCTGATGATCTTCCGGGCGGGTTTCGCCTTGAATATCGTCGGCTCCTTCGTGAAGGGATTGATGCCCTTCCGCTCCTTGGTGGCGGGTTTCTTGATCACCACGAATTTGGCGATCCCCGGCACCACGAAGGCCCCGGTCTTTTTGAGCTCCTTGTGACCAACCTCGGTCAGCGCCTCGATAACGTCCCTGACGTTTTTCCGGGTCAATTCCTTGGCGTGCTGGTCGGCTATCCTTTGTATGAGTTCTGACTTCGTCATCAACTTTGCCATCTGCGTCCCCTCACGAATCACCTGCAAGACAAGCAGTTTGCACATCTCGCCCATGAGATTCCAGCGCGCTTGTGGCTTTCGCAAGCTTCTTCAAGCAAATATCTGTTGGAAGCCGGCGTCGGCCGCGCGATCGGGCGCGGCGAAGGCCCGGTTCGGACTGCCGCGATAAGGCGGGAGAAAAGCGCCGGCGGCCTCGGCGAAACTAAACCTCCCAGCAGCGATATCCCGTCTCGGGCTTGCTTCGAAACATGCGCTGCTCGCGGATGATCAGGACCAATTGCGCAGGGTCGGGAAGGCGGCCGCATATCTTCCTGGCGATGGCCTTAAAGACCCTGGTCTCGGGATAGGGCGTAACATTGAGGTCCTCGATCGCCCACCGCTGCAAATTGATGACACTGGCGCCGGTTGGCGCCGTCAGCGCGCGTTCTCCGATTGGCGCGGGCAATGAAGCCTTGCCTGCGTCGGTCAGATAGATTTCCGCTTCGGTCAGGTTGCCGGAATAAAGCGCGGCCGAGAGATACGAGTCCCAGAGATTGAAGAAGCTCAGGAGAGGCAGAACGGCGAACGCCAGCAGCGCGATGGCGTGAAAAGGCCGCGACGGGCGCAGGATCTCGAGCCCCGTCTCTTCAACCTTTCCTGTGAACAGCAATACGTCGAACACCGCCATCGCCGCGGTCCACGGCCAGATGACGTTGTTCCAGTCGAGGCCCGTCGGCCCCAGCATCGCCAGAATGAACAGATGCATCGCGATCGCGGCGATGAGCGAGGCGCGACGGAATTCTCTCGTCAAAAGCCCAAGGCCGAAGGCCATCTGCGCAAAAGGCGCGACCGGCGCAAGCATTTGGAAGACATACGTCGTCGATGGAAGCGCTTTGGTGATCGGTTGCGCAATCCACGGAAAGCCGTTCGTCATGAAATTCGAATTGGCCTTCTGGAGGCCAGAGAACACGTAGGTGAAGGCTATGATGAGTCGGGCGACGTTTAGCGCCCGCCGAGCGCCGGCAGCGTCGGCGCTCTCCCAGGAGAATAGCGCGAGCGTCAGCAATAGGGCGCTGTAAAGAAAAACCCAGGGCTGCCAGCGCGTCTGGTCCAGCACGCAGAAAGAGGCGACGATCGCCAGCAAAGCGACGATGAACCGTTGCGGTTTGCTCGCGACGACGATGATCGCGGCGAGAGGAAAGAGCGTGGCGAATAGGCCATCGGCGACCCAGCCCGTCATTTGAGGCAAGGCGCCCAGCGCCGGCGCGGCCGGATAGGATCGCGGACCTATCCAGAGGCGCGGAGACATGAGGAGGCCGGCGCAGAACGCGATGATGACGACGTTCTTGAGCCAGAGGAGCCGGCTTGCCGATTCGAAGGGCAGGCCCTGAGGGGCCGCGGCCGATCCATCGCGGACGGGCGCCGCGTTGTTGGCGGATGGGCGGTCAATTGAGCGCGGGCGGCGAGGGTCGACCCTGATTTTCTCTCCTCCTGACGCGGCGCGAGCTGCCTCTCGAAACGACTAAGGACGCCTCGTCGCGCTGGCAATCCCCATTGTTGGGCGAAACAAGATCGCCTCGCTTGCTAGAAACAGGCAAGTCGCGAGAGCGGCTCAAGCTGGCGGTTCAAGGTTTCAGCCGCCTTCGGAAAGTGATAAGGGAGCTATGGGTTGGCCGCGTCGTCGGGGCCTCGAGACGCCGCAGCCGCCCGCGCCGTAGCGCTTTGTCGGCTTGTTAAGCGACCGAGCGCAAACTGGATGCCCCTTGTGGTCGCTTCTGCCCGCCGAAAGCCCATCGCCTCTTGAACAAGCCGCTCCCCCATTTCGCGACGCCGGTCGCCGGCGACGAGGCGTCGACGATTCTCTCTAAATTCGGCCATGTCGAGACCTGGGTCTTTGATCTCGACAACACGCTCTATCCGCCGGATAGCGCCCTTTGGCCGTTGATCGACGAACGCATCACCTTGTTTCTGATGACGATGTTCGGGCTCGACGGCGTTTCGGCCCGGGCCCTGCAAAAGCATTACTACCACCGCTACGGCACGACGCTCCGCGGATTGATCGACGAGCATGCGATCAGCGCCGACGAGTTCCTGGCCTTCGTGCATGAAATCGATCGTTCCTCGCTTGCGCCCAATCCGCCGCTCGCCCAGGAGATCGCGGCGCTTCCGGGACGGAAGCTGATCTTGACCAACGGCTCGCGCGATCACGCCTTGCGCACGGCCGCCCAGCTCGGGCTCTCTGAATTGTTCGAGGACGCTTTCGATATCGTCGCCGCCAACTTCGTCCCTAAGCCGGCGCGCGAGGCCTATGAGGCCTTTTTCAGGAAATACAACGTGGAGCCGAGGCGCGCCGCGATGTTCGAAGACATCGCCCGTAATCTCGTCGCGCCGCACGAGCGCGGGATGGCGACGATCCTGATCAGGCCGCGGATTGGCCAGCAAGACCATCGCGAAGCGGGCGATCGACTGGACGAGGATTCGCCGGCCATCGATTTCGTGACCAGCGATCTTGTCGGGTTCTTGCAGGCGGTGAACGTTCAGTTGCGCTTGGCGCGCGCCGCGGCGGCCGAATGAGAGCGCGATAAGCCATGCGTCAGCCCGTTCCCTCGCGTCGGTTCGCCAGCGCGACGGCGAGCGTGATCGCCAGACAGAATGTCGCCGACAGCGACCGGAACGAGCCGAAGTCGCTCTCGGCGACCTCGAACCGCGCCGCGGCGAAGCCCGCCAAGGGGCTTAAGGGGCTGTCGGTGATGACGACGATCGGCACGTCGCGCGCCGCCGAGGCCCGGGTCTGCTCGACGGTGAAGGGCGTATAGGGCGCAAAGCTGATGGCGATCAGCGCGTCATCGCGCCCGGCATGCGCGAGCTGCTCGGCGCCGAGGCTCCCGACATTGTCGATCAGCGAGGCGCCGATCCCGAGCTTGGCCAGCGCATAGGCAAGATAGTGGCTGACCGGAAAAGCGCGCCGCTGGCCGACGAGATAGATCGTGCGGGCGGCGGCAAGGATATCGATCGCCCGATCAAGATCCTCGCGCGTGACGCTTTCGCGCAGGCGCGCGAGAGAGGCCGATGCTGAATCGGCGAAACCCGCCAAGAGATGCGTCGGATCGCCGCTGTCTTTGGCCTGCGCGTGGAGCGCCATCATGCGCGCTGGATAGTCCGGCCAGCGGTTGCGCAAGCGCGAGCGGAAAATCTCCTGCAAATCGGTGAAACCGGAAAAGCCGATCGCCTGAGCGAACCGGACCAGGGTCGAGGCCTGGACGCGGGCGTGGCCAGCAACGCTGGCCGCGGTGCCGAGCGCCATTTCATCGGGATGCTCCAGCGCGAAGGCGGCCACCTGTTGCAGCCGCTTAGGCAATTCCGGCTGGATTTCGATCAGCCGAAGCTTGAGGGCGTCGAAATCGCTCGGCGGGGTCATCGGCCCCTGATCCTCCCTTGGCGGCCAAGGCGGCGCGTCCTGTAGGCTTGACGCAGGCCGCCGCAAACAGAATGAAAGTTCTAAAATCCTTAGTCCAGAGAATGTTTATTATACGATAGCCCGGCCAAGAACGAGGCTGGACAGAGAGGAGACAGGCCATGAAAGCGATCGGCGTCGGTCTGATCGGCACCGGCTATATGGGCAAGTGTCATGCTTTGGCCTGGACGAACGTCAAGGCGGTGTTCGGCGACACGCCAGACATCAAGCTTGCGGTTCTTTGCGAGGTCACCAGCGAGCTCGCCAACAAGCGCGCAGCGGAATTCGGCTTTGCGAAAGCCACCGCCGATTGGCGCGCGCTGATCGCCGATCCAAGCGTCGACGTCGTTTCGGTGACGACGCCCAACCAGTTTCATGCGGAAATGGCCGTCGCGGCGCTCGATGCGGGCAAGCACGTCTGGTGCGAGAAGCCTATGGCGCCCAAATATTCCGACGCCGAGCGTATGGCCGACGCCGCGCGCCGCTCCGGGAAATGCGCCATCCTCGGCTATAACTACATTCAGAATCCCGCCATACGCTATATCCGCAAGCTGATCGACGAAGGGACGATCGGCGCCGTCAACCATATCCGCATCGAGATGGACGAGGATTTCCTCGCCGATCCTGATCAGCCGCATTCCTGGCGCAGCGAGGCCGCCGCCGGCTATGGCGCGCTCGACGATTTCGCAGTTCATCCGCTGAGCTTGATCGCCACGCTGCTGGGCCGCGTCGGCGAGGTGTTTGGCGAAATGGCCAAGCCCTATCCCGATCGGCCGCATCAGGGCGGCGGCCGGCGCGCGGTCGAGACCTACGACATTGCGACGGCCTTGCTGCGCGTGCCTGGCGGGATTTCCGGCGTGATCCAAGTCAGCCGCTGCGCCTGGGGCCGCAAGAGCCGGATTCTCGTGCAAATCTTCGGCAGCCGCGGCGCGATCGTCTTCGATCAGGAACGCTTCAACGAAGTTCAGGTCTATGTCGCGGCGGGAGGGCCCGAGGATCAGGGATTCAAGACGATCCTGATGGGTCCGGCGCACAAGCCCTATGACCGTTTCATTGTCGCGCCCGGCCATCAGCTCGGCTTCAACGATTTGAAGACCATCGAATGCCGCCAGTTGATCGGCCGCATGCTCGGCGAGAAGACTGTCGCCATCGATTTCGACGAAGGCCTGGCGATCGAGCGCACGGTTCATGCGATCGCGCGAGCGAGCCGCGAGGGACGGTGGGTGAAAGTGTGACGCGCGCCGCGTCTCTGTTCTCGGTTGCTCTCGCGCCAAGCCAAATGTCTGAGGCCGGGAGCGTCGCTTCGCGAGCTCCGGCGCGCATCGTCGCCGTCGACTTCGCGCGGGGCGCCGCGCTCATCGCCATGGCCGCGTACCATCTGAGCTGGGATCTGGCCTATTTCGGCCTCGCGCCGCCGACCTTTCCGGTCACGCCGGCGATGCGGCTCTTCTCGCATGCAATCGCCGCGACGTTTCTCGCGCTGGTCGGCGTTTCTCTCGTCCTCGCCCATCAGGGCGCGTTTCATAGAAAGCCATTTCAGCGACGCCTGGCGATCATCTGCGGGGCGGCCGCGCTGGTGACGCTGGCGAGCCATTTCCTGTCGCCGGGCAACGCAATCTACTTCGGCATCCTGCATTGCATCGCGATATCGAGCCTTCTCGCCGCGCCGCTCGTCGAGGCGCCGCTGGCCGTCGTCGTGGCGGTGATTGCGGTCGTCTTCGCCGCGCCTTTCGCCCTCGCCAACGCCGCCTTCAATCCTGCGCCTGTCGTGTGGCTTGGCCTCGGAACGATCCTGCCCGACACATTCGATTGGCGTCCGCTCGCGCCCTGGTCGGGCTACGTGTTTCTCGGACTGGCGCTGACGCGCGTTTTGCGGCCGCGCATGAACGGATCGAAGGCCGCCGAATGGCGTCCAAAATCGTTTGCCGCGTGGGCCGTCGCCTGGGCGGGCCGCCACAGCCTAGCCGTCTACCTCATTCACCAGCCGGTTCTGTTCGCGATTCTCTTCGCCGCGACGAGCCTCGGCCTTGGAGCGACGCTTCGCACCGAAGAAAGATTCAGGAGCGTGTGCTTCAGCGCCTGCGAGCGCGGCGGCGGGTCGTCGGACAATTGCCAGCGCGGCTGTCAATGCGTGATCGATGGCTTGATCGACAAGAACCTGACAATCGCCTTTACGCGCGAGGACCTCGACCCGGCGCAGCAGGCTGAGTTCTCCGCGGTGATTCATGCCTGCGTCGGAAAACGATGAGGCTGTGTTGGCGCTCCCCGATGACGCGTCAAAGCCGCAGGGCCGAGAATTCGATCCGCCGCGCTACTTCAGCATCCACGCGTGATCGGGATCATTGTGGAAGCGCCACGCGCGCTTCGGACCGGCCATGACGTTGAGATAGTACAATTCATAGCCGTGCGGCGCGCCGACCGGATGATAGCCGCGCGGCACCAGCACGACGTCGCGATCGCCGACTGCGAAAGTCTCGTCAAGCCTGCGGTCGTCGGTATAGACGCGTTGGAGAGCGAAGCCTTGCGCCGGCTTGATGCGATGATAGTACGTCTCTTCGAGATAGGTCTCTTCGGGAAAGGCGTCGCGATCATGCTTATGCGGCGGGTAGCTCGACCAATTGCCGCCCGGCGTGATCACCTCGACGACGAGCAAGCTCTCCGCCGTCGCTGTCTCCGAGAGAATGTTGCGCACGTAGCGGGTGTTCGAGCCCTGGCCGCGGGTGAGCGTTTCGACTTCGCGCGGGCCGATGACGCGGGCCGGCAGCTTGCCGGCGCCCGGCGCGAAGCAGAGCGCCAATTCGCAGTCCGACATGGCCTCGATCGCGTAGGACGCATGCGCCGGCGCATAGACCGACCAGGGCAGGCCGTCGAACACATTGACGCGCTCGCCGATCACGCCGGAATCGAAGGCGCCGCTGGTCACCCGAGCCTTGCCCGACAGGATGACGATGCAGGCTTCCATCCTGCCGGTCTTGCCGGAAAAATGCGCGCCCTTCTTCAAGTCCCGCGCGTCGAACCCGACATAAGTCCAGCCAGCGCTGGCCGGCGTCACGCGATGGACGAGGCCGTTCTTTGATTTCCGCGGATGGAGAAGAAGCTTTGAGCGCGCCATGGAACGTCCCTTCCTAGGGCTTATCTCCCACTACCACGGTGACTGGCTCAAATTGCTTATCATTTCTCGTAAGCCCTTGCTCCGTGCCCTCTTTGAGGCGCCCCGCCATTCTATTTTCATCGCGCCCTCCAACTGCGGACGCCGTGATATTTACATCATTCAATGCTCCGGCCAGCGTCTTTGCAAAGGCCTCGCCTTTCTCATTTCCGGTAACGAAGATCATATTAACACCGTTAGGGAAGCCGTCGCTAAGCATTTGTCCCCGGTTACTGGCGCCGGTCGGGCTAACCGACGCCTCGACACCGGTGAGATTGATGAAAGCATCTACTCCGGCAGCTTTCAGAGCGAGCAAGAGTTGAGACACAAGGTTGGTATTATTAACTGAAGGCGGAACGGCACCCAGAACAGCTCGCAATCCCTTAAATGGCGACATTGCGCTTGCGATCCGTTCTTGTTGTGCTGTGGTAAGAAGTCGCGGAGATCTGTACTCTTCTAACGCTAACTGAGCTTCCTGCGCTTTCCGGTTGGCCTCTGCTGCACGTGCTTCAGCAGCCGCGACTCTTTCGTCGGAGATCTGCTGCAATTGAGCTTCAGCTGTGGACGCTTTCCGTCCAAAATGGATTTCCATGTAGACGCCTACCGCGATTGCTAAGTCGGCAACGATCAATAGAGCAGTCTCGATGATAGACTTACCCTGCGAAAACTCCCATATAACCACAGCTTCGATAATTAAGGCGCAAACGATTAGCCAAGCGCCCCACGTCTCTCGACTAGAGTACCTTCCGTACTCTCGTCGCAGTCCAGATTCGGTTTGCAACATTTTCTCGACCAGAATAGATGCGGCTATTTTAGCCCGCTTTCCTTCATCGCGGCGCGCATATGGGCGACGCCCTTCTTCGCATAGGCGAGCGTCGGCGCCTTTTTCGGGTCCTGCTCGGCTTCGAGCACGATCCAGCCCGAATAGCCCTTCAGTTCCCTGAAGACCGCGACATAGTCGACGATCCCGTCGCCCGGCACGGTATAGACGCCGAGGTCCTTGCCTTTGCCGAGGATCGAATCGAGGAAGCTCCAATCGCCAGCCCTCGCCTCCTCCATCTGCTTCTTACGCACGTCTTTGCAATGGACGTGGCTGATGCGCCTCTTGTAGCGGCGCGCGAGATCGACCGGATCGGCGCCGCCCCAGGTCGCGTGGCCGGTGTCGAGCAGGAGATGCGCCGGCGGCCTCGTATGGGCCATGAGGGCGTCGATGTCGGCGAGCGATTGAACGATCGTGCCCATGTGATGATGGTAGCAAAGCGCTAGGCCCTCGGCGGCGAGGCGCTCGGCAAGGTCGATGATCTTCGCGCCGTAGCTGACCCAGTCGCCGGACTTCATCACCGGCCGTTGCGACAATGGCTTGCCGCGCTCGCCATGGATGGCGTTTGAGGTTTCAGCGACGATGAAGACGCTCGTGCCCATCGCCTTCAAAAGGTCGCGGTGCGGTTTGGCGAGTTCAAACTCTTCTTTCGCCGAGCGCTTGAGCAATTCGATCGAGCGCCAGCCGCCGATGCAGGAAAGGCCGAAGGGCGCCAGCGCCGCTTTCAGGGCCAGGGCTTGGCGCGGAAACTTGTTGCCAAGCTCCATGCCCTCGAACCCTGCCTCTTTGGCCTCGGCGAGGCAGGTTTCGAGTGGCGTCTCGCCGCCGATTTCCTGCAAATCGTCGTTGGACCAGCCGATCGGATTGGCCCCAAGCCTTATCGTCATCGCTAGTCCCCGACGCGCTGGTCGGCCAGCGCGGTCTCATAATTATTGCGCGCGGTCATCACGCTTTCGCGTTTCGAGACGGCGGGCACCGCGACGTCCCACCAGAAGCCGCCGGCGTCGGTCACGATCATCGGATCGGTCTCAATGACGATGAGCTGCGTCGTCTGAGCGTCGCGCGCTTTTCCGACGGCGGCCTCGAGTTCGCCGATCGACTTCACTTTGACGGCGCCGGCGCCAAGGCTGCGCGCATGGGCGGCGAAGTCGATCTCCGGCAAGGTCTCGTGCTTGGCGTCGCGCAAAAGATTGTTGAAGGAGGCGCCGCCGGTCGCCCTTTGCAGCCGGTTGATGCAGGCAAAGCCGCGATTGTCGTTGACGACGATGATGAGCTTCAGGCCCAGCATCACCGAGGTGGCGATCTCGGAATTCATCATCAGGTACGAGCCGTCGCCGAGCGCCACGACGACCTCTCGCTCGGGATGGGCGAGCTTGACGCCTATGCCGCCGGCGATTTCGTAGCCCATGCAGGAATAGCCGTATTCGGAATGGTAGCCGAGCGGCGCGCCGGCCTGCCAGAGCTTGTGCAATTCGCCGGGCAAACCGCCGGCGGCGCAGACCACGATGTCGGAGGGCTTGCCGGCGCGCATCAAAGCGCCGAGCACCTGCGCGTCGGAAGGGCTCTCCGCGTTGGTCGTCGCCGTATAGCGCGAGGCGGCCTTCGTCCATTCCGCCTTGGCTTTGCCGGCCTGCGTCGACCAGGCCTCCGGCGCTTTCCAGTCGCCGAGCGCGGCGCCGAGGGCGCCGAGGCCGGCGCGCGCGTCGGCGACGAGCGGCAGCGCTCTGTGCTTGGCCGCGTCGAAGACTTGTATGTTGAGCCCGATGAATCGGCGCGCCGGATTCTTGAACAGAGCCCACGAGCCGGTCACGAAATCGGCGAGACGCGCCCCGACCGCGAGGATGACGTCGGCCTCCTCGGCATGTTTATTCGCAGCGCTGGTGCCGGTGACGCCGATAGCGCCGAGCGAGAGCGGATGATCGACCGGAATCGCCGATTTGCCGGCATGCGTCTCGGCGATCGGCACGCCGCGCTTCTCGCAGAAGGCGAGAAGCTCCTTTTCCGCGCCTGAATAAAGGACGCCGCCGCCGCAGATGGCGAGCGGCTTTTTTGCCGAACGCAGAAGCGCCGCCGCCTCGCGCAACTCATGAGGGTCCGGTCCTTGGCGGCGCTGGCGATGCACGCGCTCTTCGAAGAAGCTCTCGGGATAGTCATAGACCTCGGTCTGCACGTCTTGGCAGAAGGCGATGGTGACCGGCCCGCATTCGGCCGGATCGGTCAGCACCGCGACCGCGCGGGTCAAGGCGGGGACGATCTGCTCTGGACGGCTGATCCGGTCGAAATAGCGCGACACTGGCTTGAAGCAATCATTGGCGCTGATCGTGCCGTCGCCGAAATCCTCGACCTGTTGCAGCACGGGATCGGGCCGATGATTGGCGAAAACGTCGCCAGGCAGAAACAGAACCGGCAGGCGATTGACGTGGGCGGTCGCGGCGGCCGTGACCATGTTGGTCGCTCCCGGCCCAATCGAGGTCGTGCACGCCATCATGCGCCTCCGCCGCGACGCCTTGGCGTAGGCGACAGCGGCGAGCGCCATGGCCTGCTCGTTATGCGAGCGATAAGTCGGCAGGACGTCTTGCGCGCCTTGCAGCGCTTCGCCGAGTCCGGCGACGTTGCCGTGGCCGAATATCGCAAAGACGCCGGCGAAGAGGCGGACCTTCTCGCCATCGACTTCGGTCATCTGCTGGGCGAGGAACCGCACCGTTGCCTGCGCCGCCGTGAGACGGATGGTTTTCATGTCGGCCTCCTTCCCTTCGATTTCGTTTTAAGGTGGATCAATGGACCAAGGCGCGCTCGGGACGGAGCGCCCGCAACGCGGCAGGCAAAACCACGTCCAAGGCCGCGCCGATCGCCTTCTGGCGTTTCTGGTAGAAAATGCCGAGGAAGATCACGCCAAGGCCGATGAGCGACACCACGAAGGAAAACGCCAATACATCCTGAAATACGTCGAAGGCGAGATAGCTAAGATAGCCCGCAACGCCGATCGTCCCAAGGACGGCGTAGATGCGCCGATTGAGGAAGATCGCAAAACCGATCAACAGCACATTGAGAAGACAGTAGACGGCCTTGCCGATTTCCATCGATTCGGAGCTGGCGCTGATCGCGCCCCAGAAGGTGAGCGCGCCGAAAAGGTGCAGCCAGAAGCCGAAATCGCCGGCTTTGGGTCGAAGAACGTCAAGCGTCCAGGCGACCAGAATCATCACTGCGCCGAAACAGTAGGAGACCCTGCGGCGCAACTCCCAATCGCCGAGCCAGTTGTCGCCGCCGTAATGTTTGACGAGCAAGGCGGCGAGATCCATCGACATGAACCACAGCGCGATCGACGCGATCATGACGATGAAGGGAAATGGGAAAAAGCGCAGCGCGAACGCGGCCGCGACAATCGCGCCCATCTCCATATAGACCCAGCTTGCGTTAATCAGCGGGAAGAAATCGCGGTACTTATCGGGTTTGTCCGCCGACCAAAGCCCGAGCGCATCCTGAACGCCATAGATCGCCAGCGGCGTCATCGACACGGCGACCGCAATCGAAAGGCCGGCAGGGACGCGCAATTCCGGCTTCCGCCACAAGGCGCTGCCAAGCGCCACAAAGCCGGCTGCATAGACCGTCGCCGTCGCAGCGAGCGCATAGCCGCCGAGCGCGTTGAAGGCGGCGTTGGAGAACAATCCCATCGCCGACATCACAAGCAGCGCGCCGGCATAGTAGAGGACGTGCGTGACGTCGAACTTCGACGGGACCGCGGGCGGAAGCGGCGGCGCGCTTATTCGGTTCGCGAAGAACGTCAGGAGGCGATCGCGCGCCGGCGCGTCGATAACGCCCGCCTCGACCGCCGCCTGCAGCTCGCCCGGATCGATCATGCGACCTTTTCCGCCGTCTTCGCCGCCGCTTGCCGCCAAGCCTGGCATAATCGCGAGAAACTGTCGGCCATCAACTGGATTGCGCGGGCGTCGTCGATTGCGCCAGCGAACCAGCTTTGAGCCGGTTCCGCGAAAATCGTGCGCCCGACGGCGAAGCCTTTAACGAGATCGCAGCGCCGCGCGATGTGGAACGCCGCCGCCAAATCATCCTCCGGCGCTTCGAGCCCAAGCAGCACGATGCCGCGGCAGAGAGGATCGTGGGCGGCGATGACGCGGGCGATATTCGCCCAAGCCGAGTCGCTTGCCTGGCTTTCGAGCTTCCACCAATCCGGCTTGATTCCGATGTCATAGAGGCGCGCGAGGACGCGCGAGACGGTTCTGTCGTCGACGACCCCGTGTTTGCCGGCGATGATCTCGATCAGCAATTCGCGCCCGATCGTGCGCGCCGCATCATAAAGACGTAAAAGCTCCCGCTCCTGGCGCGCCTTCATCTCCGGCGCGTCGTCCGGATGATAGAAGCACAGGCACTTGATCGTGTGGCCAATCGGCCATTCGATCAGCTTGGCGCCGAGCGAGCCGCCGAATTCGAAGTCGAGCGGCCGCGCGCCCGGCTCCTCGACCGGGCGGCCGATCCAGAAATCGTGGTCGACGGCGCGAAACAACGCCTCGCGGCCATATTTGCCGTCGAGCAGCATGCCGAAGCCCGGTCGTCCCGCCGCGACTTTCGCCGCCGCTTCGACCGCGAGGCGCTTGAAGGCGCTGATACGCTCGCGCGGCGCCTTCGCCTCGTCGGCGATCTTCTCGAGTTGCGCGCGATGATCGATGGCGAGGGCCATCAAATTGTCTGGCTGGCGCCGGCGCGTCGTCGCCCAATGGATGTGATTGAGCGTCTCGTCGTGGCGCAATGCGCGATGGGGCGAGCCGTGCTTCAAGAACCGCTGCATCTCCGGCCAAGTCAGATATTCGGCCGAACAGAGAAGGCGCGAGACGGCGAAGGCGCCGCCGGCGTTGGCGTAGGCGCAGCAGGTTTCGATCGGCTCGTCGCGCAGCCAACCGCGCAAGAAGCCGGACATGAAGGCGTCGCCCGCCCCTAGCACATTGTAGACTTCGACCGGAAAGCCGGGTCCCTTGAGCCCGTCCTCAATCCGCGCAGGAATCGCGTCGGGGAAGACCACGCAGCCCATCGGGCCGCGTTTCATGACGATGGTCGCGGCGGTCAGGCCGCGCACCGCTTTGAGCGCTGCGTAAGGATCGTCCGCGCCGCCTCCGATCATCAACTCTTCTTCGGTGCCCACGACGAGATCGCATTGCGGCAGGATTTTTTGCAGATGGGCGCTGACCTCGCCCGATTTGATGTAGCGCTCTTCGCCCGCGCCATGACCGGCGAGGCCCCAGAGATTGGGCCGATAGTCGACGTCGAAGACGATCTTTCGACCGTGTTTCTTGGCGTAGCGGATCGCCAGATTTTGCGCGGCCGCGGTGTTCTCGCGCGCAAAATGGGTGCCGGTGACGACAATCGCCTTGGCGGCGGCGATGAAGCCTTCATCAATGTCGCTCTCGTCGAGCGCGCTATCGGCGCAATTGTCGCGATAGAATATCAGCGGAAAGGTCTTGTCGTCCCTGATGCCTAGGATGACGATCGAGGTCAGCCGATGCGGATCGGTCCTAACGGAGGAGACGTCCACGCCTTCTCTGGCGCATTGTTCGCGAATCGCCCGACCCATGTGCTCATCGCCGACTCGGGTGATGAGGCCGCTCTTGAGGCCGAGCCGCGCCGTGCCGATGGCGATATTGGTCGGGCAGCCGCCGACCGCCTTGGAGAAGCTCGCCATATCTTCGAGAAGGCCGCCGACCTGCGCGCCATAAAGATCGATCGAAGACCGTCCGATGCAGATGACGTCGAGAGTCGGGGCGGTCACGAAGACGGTTCTCCTGGCCTTTTGGCGAACGGCGATGCGTCGCCGTCAAGGAAATCGCATCACGGCTCGAGCGGCGGATCGCCGACCCCGACGATCGTCTGATCAAAGTCGATATTGGACCCGGTCATGAGCCCTGATTCGTCTGAGGCAAGATAGGCGCAGGCGCGCGCGACTTCCTTTGGATCAATCAGGCGACCGAAGGGGCGGCTCTTGACCGCTTCGGCGAGCCAATCGTCCTTGGCGCCGTGGTACGTCTTTTGGATGCGATCTTCGCCGACCGTCGCCATCCATCCGATATTGAGGCCATTGACCCGAATGCGGAACTTGATCAGCGAATGGGCGACGTTGCGGGTCAGCGTGGCGAGCGCGCCTTTAGACGAACAATAGGCGGAAATGAACGGCTGGCCGCCATGAGCCGACATCGACTGGATGTTGATGATCGAGCCATGAATTTTCTCGCGACGCATGATTTTCGCCGTCTCCTGGATCAAGAAGAACGGCGCGCGGACGTTGACGTTGAAAATCTCGTTGAAGCGCTCTTCGGTCGTGTCGAAAATCGTGCCGCGGTCGGTAAGCGCCGCGGCGTTCACCAGGACATCGACGCGCTTGAAGCGGCGGCCGGCCTCGGCGACGACCTTTCGGCAGTCGGCGACATGCCCAAGGTCGGCTTTGACAAAAAAGGCCGGGCAGCCCGCGGCCTCGATCTCGGCGGCGACGCGTTTGCCGTTCTTTTCGTTGCGGCCGCAGATCACGAGGCCGGAAGCGCCGCGTTCGGCGAACAGCCGTGCGATCGCTTCGCCGAGCCCCTGCGAGCCGCCTGTCACAATGGCGACCTTGTCGGCAAGGCTGGCGCCGTCGCCATCCAAGGCCTCTTTCGGCTTCGGCTTGCTCGCCATGGCGTTTCCCCTTTAGGCGTCAGACTAATAGGTTCATAGGAGAGGCGATAGCGCGGCGGTTCGCCGAACCGGCGCATGCGCTTCGCGTCATTGGCCAGGATGAAACAAAAATTCTATTCCTAAGTCAAGTTGGAACAGGTATTCCCTTTCCGACGACCTGAAGCCGGAGGAGACGATGCGGTTTGGAGTGATCGGCGCTGGCCGAATTGGCAAGATTCACGCGGCTAATATCGCTGCGCGAAAGGACTGTAAGGTGCGCCTCATCGCCGACGCCGACGCCGCGGCCGCCAAGTCTCTTGCCGAAGCGACCGGCGCGAAGGTCGCCGGCATCGATGCGATCATGGCCGCCTCGGATGTCGACGCCATTGCGATCTGCGCGCCGACCGACATGCATGCGGAGCTGATCGAGAGGGCCGCTCGGGCGAAAAAGGCGGTCTTCTGCGAAAAGCCCGTCGATCTTGACGCCAACCGCATTCGCAAATGCCTCGAAGTGGTCAAGGCCGCGAGCGCGCCGTTGATGATTGGTTTCAACCGCCGCTTCGATCCGAATTTCGCCGCTGTGCAGGCCCGCATCGCCAGTGGCGCGATCGGCGCCGTCGAGATCGTCTCGATCACCTCGCGCGATCCCTCGCCGCCGCCCCTCTCCTATATCGCGCGTTCGGGCGGCCTCTACCGCGACATGATGATCCATGATTTCGACATGGCGCGTTTCCTGCTCAGCGAGGAGCCCGTCGTGGTCAGCGCGATGGGCGCCGCGCTGGTCGACAAGGCGATCGGCGAAGCTGGCGACGTCGACACCGCCGTCGTCATCATGCAGACCAAGTCTGGGAAGGTCGCGCAGATCTCCAATTCTCGCCGCGCTTCCTATGGCTATGATCAACGCATCGAAGTCCATGGCGTCAAAGGCATGTTGCGCGCCGAGAACGTCTACGAAACGACCGTCCAATTCGCCGGCGCCCACGGGTTCGCCGGCGACAAAGTCCTGAACTTCTTCCTCGAGCGCTACGCCGGCGCTTATCGCGACGAGCTCGCCGCCTTCGTTACTGCGGTGTCAGCGGGCAAGGCGCCGAGCCCGAGCGGCGAAGACGGGCTTCGCGCGCAATTGCTGGCTGACGCGGCCGACCAGTCGCGGCGGACGGGGCAGAGGGTGGAGGTGTCGGCCTAACCCCGTGTCCAGCCGTTCTCGCCGCCGCGCGCGGCAAAGTCGCCGGCCGCCTTGGCTAGCTTCCGGCTTTCGGCTCACGCCGAGGCCGACCTCATCGCGATTTACGACCACACCGATGCGATGTTTGGCCGCTATCAGGCCGACGCCTATCTTTCAGGCCTCGAACGCATCTTCGCCTTGCTGGCGATTTCCCGCGCATTAGACAGCCCGTCGACGAACGCCGCCTAGGCTATCGCCGGTTCGGGTTCCAATCGCATTTCGTATTTACACCGCCGAGGCCGAGGGCGTCGTGATCCGCGCGATTTATCATGTCGCGCGGGAAATCCGACCGGACCTGTTTCGCTAGTCTCGCTAGCTAGTTAAGCGCGCCACGCTCGACGGACGCAATCCCACGCCAAAGATGGGCGCTGAGCCCTGCCTTGCTCCGGCCGCGCCGTCCCGCCATATACGCGCCGGGCTGAAGGAGGATTCGCTGGGGCGCATGGAGGAGACCGATGAGCGCTCGTCGGCCGCGAGCGCGGCGCCTGCCGGGCGCGTCGAGAGGCTGATCGACATATTGGAGCGCCGACGCACCGTGTTGCGGCGCGTCGGCCTTGTGGCGAGCCTGGCGATCGTCGCAACTTCGCTTGCTATATTCATTCGCGCCCTTGTCGCTATCGATCCCGGTCAGTTCGCCGCGGCGATCGCCGGCACCAGCGGCGCGCAAATCTTCGGCGCCTTCTGCTTCTCCGCTTTGAGCTATGTCGCGCTGACCGGCTATGACCGGCTGGCCCTGAGGCACCTGCGCCTCAAAGCGTCGGTTGGCCTCACGGCGCTTGCGTCATTCTCCAGCTACGCCATCTCTTTCACGCTCGGCTTTCCGCTGATCACCGGCGGCGCGGTGCGTTACTGGATCTATGGGCCCGCGGGTCTTTCCGCCGGCAAGGTGGCCAGCCTCACGCTCATCGCCGGCATCACCTTTTGGCTCGGCATGGGACTGATTGTCGGGGTCGGCCTCATCAGCGAAGCCCAGGCGATCGGCGAAATCAACAAGCTGAGCAGCCTCGCCAATCAACTGATCGGCGTCAGTGTGCTCGCGGGCCTCGCCGCCTATCTTGTCGTGGTCAGCCGCAGGTCTCGGCCTCGGGTCTTGAACGTGACGTTGCCGGGTCCGGTCCTCACCGTTGGCCAGATGACGCTCGGCGTGATCGACGTCTGCTCGGCGGCCGGCGCGCTCTATATGTTGCTGCCGAAGGGGCACGGCCTCGCCTTCGTGACCTTTAGCGCGCTCTATTCCTTCGCCTGCATGCTGGGCATCGCCAGCCACGCGCCCGGAGGCATCGGCGTGTTCGAAGCAACGATGCTCAAGACGATCCCCGCGCCGAGCGGATCGGTGCTTGCCTCGCTCCTGTTATTCCGCGCGATCTACTATCTCGCGCCTTTCATACTGGCGATGGCGCTGCTCGGCGCGCACGAAGGCGGCAGGCGCTGGCGCTCGCTCAGGGACGCGATGCGGGCGACGCAAGACGGCGGCGAGGATTGAAGCCGTTGACAAGCGCGTCGGCCCGCCGCCTTGCCGCTTGACATTCGCCGCGGCTCAGCGGTTTTCAAAGCGGACCTTCCGCCGCGTAAAAATCGCTCATGAGCGTCATAACTCTCCGCGACCTCGACCAGGACATTCGCTCGCAGTTCTGCGCGGATTTGATCGACGCCATGCCGGAGCCGGCCATTGTTGTCGCCAGCGACATGCGCCTTATTGC
>DATGHD010000329.1:0-6053 GCA_035308145.1 Roseiarcus sp. | reverse complement strand
TGAGCCGCCGATCCTTTCATCGAGGCTTCGCCTTTGCCGCGCCTCGCGTCAATAGGCCATTCTAGGATACATCCAGGCCGCAATCGGCGTAGCGATCATCAAGACTGCGATCAATATCCCGAAGTCCGCCGCCAGTCCGTATTCTGACTGGCCGCCGGAGATCATCAGAGCGCGCAGCGCGTCAACCTGATAGGTCAGGGGGTTCGCCGCGGAAATCGCCCTGAGCCAGGCCGGCATGACGGAGAGCGGGTAGATGGCGCTGCTGGCGAAGAAAATCGGCATGGTGACGAGCTGGCCGACGCCCATGAAATGCTCGCGGTTCTTCACGATGCAGGCAATAATCAGAGAGAGCGTCGAGAACAGGGCTGATCCCAGCGTCACCATGACGATCACCGCCAGAATGTGGAGCGGCGAAAAATCAATTTGCACCCGCAAGGCCGCGGAGAGAAGGTAGATGATCAGCGCCTGGGCCAATCCTCTAACGGCGGCGGAGACCGCCTTGCCCAGCACCAGTATCGATCGCGGCGCCGGGCTGACGAGATAGCGGTTGAGCACGCCGAGGTCGCGCTCCCATATCGCCGAAAGGCCATAAAAGATCGAGACGAACAGAACGCTCTGCGCAAGGATGCCGGGCGCCAGAAAATCGAGGTAGCTCAGCTTTTCGTCATAGGGACCGTGAAACTGAGCCATCACCTCGCCGAACAGCAGCAACCAAAGAACGGGCTGCAGCGAGCGCGTCAGCAACTCGATAGGATCATGCCGCAGCTTCTGCGCTTCCGCGGTAACGATCGCCAAGACTTGAGTGACGGGGGTTCGCAGCGCGTCCGACATGCCGCGTTCAACCGTGCTGCTGCGAGGCGCGACGGTCTTCGCCCGCGCGATCATAGCCGATCTCGAATTCGCCCCGCGATTTTGCGCCGACGAGGCGTTCGAAAGCATCCTCCAAAGTCGCGTCGGCGCCGATCTTGGCCTTGAGTTCCGCGGGCGTCCCCATGGCGGCGATGCGGCCATTCGCGATCATCGCGATCCTGTCGCAATATTCCTCCGCTTCCTCCATGTAATGGGTGGTGACGAGCATTGTGGCGCCATAAGCGCGGCGCAATCCGAGAAGGTGCGTCCACACGCTTCGTCGCGCGCTGGGATCGAGGCCGACGGTCGGCTCGTCCATAAAAAGCACGGCCGGCCGGTGAAGCACGCTTTGCCCGATTTCGAGCCGCCGCAGCAATCCGCCGGAATATTTCCCGGCGAGGCGGCCCGCGACGTCGAGGAGGCCCATGGTCGCCAGAATCTCCCCGACGCGGCGCTTTTGCTGCGACAGCGGCACGCCATAGAGTCCCGCCGACAGCATCATATTCTCGACGCCGCTGAGCGCGCCGTCCGCGGACAAGGTCTGAGGCACATAGCCGATGCGACGTCGCACGTCCCTCGGTTGGCGGACAATGTCGTAACCGGCGACCGACGCCGAGCCTGACGAGGGCGGCATAAGCGTCGTCAGCATTTTCGCGAGCGTGCTTTTGCCGGCGCCATTGGGTCCGATCAGGCCGAAAATCTCGCCGGCTTTGATCGACAGGGACAGCCGATCCACCGCGGCCAGGCGGCCGAAACGCTTGCTGATGTCGACGACGCGGACAACTTCGTCGGCGGTCGCTTGGGCGTTTTGCTGCAGCGCAGCCATCGGGGACGATCCTGCAATGTCTCACGTTTCGAAGAATGTTTCAGACGGAACGGGTATTGTTCGTCGCGCTTCGCTTCGCCTTCGTCAGCGCGCCTCCGCGTCGGATGCCGCCATGGGGACCGCGTAGCCAAGGCCTGTCAGAAACTCCAGGGCTTCAGCGCGCACGTCCTCGCATCGCGCATCGGTCGTGTCGATGAGGGTCGCGGGTATGTCCGCGAAGGCGCGCAGCGCCTGCTCGCCCCGTCGGGCGGCGTTGAAGAAACGGATCGTCTCGGCATGTTGAAGCGCGATGAATTCGGCAGTCTCGTATTTGTCGCGATTTTCAGCGCCATCCAGCCGGGAGAGCGCGACGTCGGGCCTGGCGATCAGGAAAATATGCGCCGAGGGCCGCTCGAGCTCAGAGGCGCGGAGCACCGCTTCGCATTGTTCATAGGAGACGCCCTGGACGGCCCCGAAAATGAAATTGTCCATCCAGCCGCGTTGAGACACGAGACCGACGCCGTTTCTTCTAAAGTCGCGGATGATGTAATTGGCGAGCCGCGCATCGAGCGCGAACAGCAGACGGTCGGTGTGGATGTCGCCGAAAGGCGAGCCATCGCCCGAGCGCGCCAGGCAGGCGCGGACGAAGTCGTGGTGCGGCAGGCGAAGTTTTTGCGCGTCGAGATCCTCGGCCAGCCGCGCCACCAATGTGCTCTTTCCGGCCCCGTCGAGCCCGGTCACCACGATCCATGGGCTTGTCGCGGCGATCGACAAATCCGCGTCCCCCATGTGAGGGCGCATGATCTGGGACTCCGGCGGTCGCGCTACGCCGAACGCCACAAGCTGTCGTGGCTGTGACCAGGAACGACAACGCCGACAACTTTGGTAGTAAGCTTGTGAATATCAGGATCGGCGTTGATCTTGTTCCAGGTCGCCTCATATGCCGCCAAACTGTCATAATTGGCGACCCAGGCGATCCGGCCGACCGCTCCGGCGACTTGGGTTTTTATTTCCAGCTCCAACCCATGCTTTGATTTGATATACGCGGCGATTTCCTTGGCGAAGGCCATTGCTTCGGTAAACTTTCCCGGCGTGGCCTGCACGCTTCGTACGGCCGTAATCATAGAGCCCTCCCATCCCGATGAATGCGCCCGCATTGTTATATCGCCGGCTATACCCTCGGCAAGCGACGCCTCGGCCTCGCAGGGCGGCGAAGGACCACGCCTCGCCCGAAGGACGTATCCGTTTTGCGCGGGCGCAGGCCTATCCGATCCGGGGCCGCTCGCGGTTCTTTGATGCGCGCCCTTTCCGCGGCCTTGGATCGGCGCTACACTTGGCTCGCTGGTCGGGCAAAGCGGAGGCTGCTCATGCGCTCGAAGCTTTATGGAATTTTGTTGGGTTGCGGGCTCGTGGTTGCGATGGCAGCGCCGTCCTTCGCCTGCAGCCTTGCGCCGACCTCGGCAAGCGCCCAGCCGCCGGAGCAGACGGCGCAAGCCCAGCAGCAATCCACGGACGCCAACTCCAACTAGCGCTTGATCGCTTACGGCGATTGAGGTCAGGCGTTGTCTCGCGCGGCCCTGTGCCGCGCGCTGAGAAGTCTTTGCCCTAGAACCTTCGCCAAATCGAGACCTCGCAGTACGGTCCTGCCCTCCTTTGTCCCCAGGAGGCGCCTGCGGAGACTCTCGCTTCTGCGTCACCGGGCAATTTGAGGCCGGTCGCGTGCGCGCCAACACGCGGCCATTCCGCCGAGGAGGCGACTTCCGGCCCAATCCACGGCCAGGCGTCGCTCGGCCGCCATCCGGTCGCGGCGCGCCAGGAAACCCACTCGGTCGAAGCCTCGAAGCGCGCTTGCGCCATCCAGCCCTGCGCTGGTTCCCACCATAGGTCGGCGCTCGCCAGCGGATGCAGGCGCGGCTCCGCGTCGAGGCCGCCCATGAAGGTGAGATAGATTCCGTTTGTGACGAAGCGCCAGCCGACTTGCCCGGCGCCATAGGCCATCACGCCTTGCGGTCTGCCGCCTTCGACCGAGAAGATGACGCCGCTGGCGTCAAGCCCTGAAAAGGCGTGCATCCAGCCGCCGCCGGCGTAGCCGCGGCCGCTAATGAGGTCGCCGGAGAAGAACAGGAGGTCCGTCGCCGGATCAGCCTTCAACGACGGCGTCGATAGAAAAAAAGCGACGAGGCACGCGGATGCGCAACCCCAGCCCCGCCGCCGCGAATGGCAGGCAATCTCTGTCACGCGAACGCCACCCGCAAAAGCGCGGTTTCAAACTGAGATCAACGCGTCAAGCGCTAGTCGCCGCCCATAAAGCGGGCGGTTCCGGCATCCGGCCAACGTCCGCCGTTCGGCGCTCGCTTTGATTTCAGCAACAGCCCCCTGTCGCCACGCTCTTAAACCGCAATCATGACAATTGGCGCGCCGGTTCCGATCATGCTGCGCGAATGCGACGCTCGACTTCCGGTTCGGGCCGACGCGCGGGCCTCTCCCGTGAGGCCTCTAAAGGTCCAGGCTGGTCCCATTCCCCCTCGGGACGAATGATGACGTAAGGGCCGCTCTCGATGGTGATCGCATCGTTGAGCGGCGGGTATTCCGCGTACATTTCAGTATAGCGAAAGTCGCTGAAGATGAGGTCGATTTGGCGCTCAAGCGGCTTTGCGCCGAAATGCGCCCAAAATTTCTCCAGGCCCTCGCGCGCGTGGCCGTATATGCGGCGAAAGCCCTTCCGGCGCACGTGACGAACCGCGGCGCGCACGACATCGAAGGCGACACGCGTAGTTCGGAATTCCTTGCGTACCGCAAGACGCTCGAGCTTTACAAAATCTCCGAAGTAGCGCGCTCGAAGGCTGCAAGCGGGCTCGCCGTCGACAAAGCCGATGAAATGCGTCGACACCCAGTCGTTGCCGTCGAATTCCTCTGCGTAAGGGCAGGCTTGTTCCGCGAGGTACACTGCGGAGCGAATTGAATAGACCATCAACAGATCTTCCGCGCCGTGGCCGATTTTTATTTCTATGTTTCTGCGCGGCGTTTTTTCTTGTTCCGGTCGTTGGGGCGCCGCGGCGGAGCTCCGGCGATAGACATTCAAGCCTTCTGGTCCGCCAGGGCAGGGCGCAAAACCGACATGCGCCTGAAACCCTTCAGCCTTGAATGTCGCCGGTCGGGCGTAGATGTCCGCCGCGGCGTAGCGTGGCGATTGCAGGAGCCGCATCACATTGCCTAGGGCGGCTACAAGCAGGCCGGGAAGATACAGCGCCCAACCGTAGATAGCGGCGGGCGTTTCATGCGCCAGCGTCAAATGCTCGAGGCGGGGCTCGGCAGGCGCAAAAGTTCCATCGAGCAGCGCGGCGAGCCCTTGCCGGTTGAGATGAAGGAGGGCGACGCCTCCTTCGAGCCCTTTGCGCCCGCGCACCGCGAGGATCGAATCCGGATTTCGCTCATGGACCCGGCGAATGGCCGGTTCGATAATCCGCATGGCCGGAATTTCGGGGACCGCCAGCGCGACCAGCCGCCCGATTTCGCTCGTCAGAGCCGGCCCGACGCTGTAGCGGCGGCTCCAGGGCAACTCGTCCAAGGTCCGACATCTCATCAGGCGCCTATCCCTGGTTGCAGATTCCGCGTTAACGTTAGGCAAAAAAGGGAGGGCTCGGATGCAGCTAAGAGTGGATGGGGGCGCTTCGCTTTCGGAACAGGGTGTCCGTGACGTTCTGCGCCGGCTCGACTGGAATGACCTGCGCCATTTCCTGGCGGTCGCCGAGCTTGGCAGCATCCGCAAGGCGGCAGGCGACCTCGGCATAGGCGGAGCGACGATTTCGAGATCGCTCGACCGACTCGAAGGGACGCTGGGCTTCAAGCTGTTCAACCGGCTGCCGGAAGGCCTGAAGCTTACTGACAATGGTCGCGCGATCATGAACGACGTTCAGGGCATCGATCGGGCGACGGTGGCGATTGTGCGCCGCTCTCATCTGCGAGGCGAGCCTCTGCGCGGCGTGGTGAGGCTCGCGGTGACGGAAGGGCTCGGAAACTATTGGCTATTGCCTAAGCTCGTGGAATTCACCGCCTCCAATCGCCTGCTGACGGTCGAACTTTCATGCACCATGGAGCCGACCGATGTCGCCCGCCTGCAAAGCGATATTTCCGTCCAGTTTCATAGGCCGACCAATCCTGATCTGGTGGTCGTGAAGCTTGGCAGGCTGCACACGCACGCTTTCGCCTCGATCGAATACGAACGCCGCAACGGCATTCCGCGGAATATCGAAGACGTTCGCAATCATCGCATCATTCAGCAGGTGTCGCCGATCCTGCCCGTCGATGCATTACAATGAGGCTTAAGGGTCGCGTCCCTCGAAGGCATTGTCGGCATCCGCACCAATACGAGTTCGGGCGTGCTCTACGCCGTCGAGCG
>DATGHD010000328.1:0-4600 GCA_035308145.1 Roseiarcus sp. | reverse complement strand
GAAGCGGTTGGCATGCCGCTCAAGCTGACGGATGGAAAACCCTGGCGGCCGCAGACCGCGACGGAATTCCTGCGCTTCGTCGTCGCGCACGCGAAGCAACCGGCGTAAGCGCCGCTACGATGTCCGTCACCTATTATGTCGTGGTCGTCTTCGACCGCGACGAAAATGGAGAGATAAAAGCAGGCGAGGCGCGCGAGGCGGCCAACGCCAGCGCGGCGGAGCGCCATGCCCGCATGCTGTCAAGCGAGCACGCCGGAACTGTCGCCTTCATGCAAATGGGCGACCCGGCGAGCGGCGAATTCGAGGACGCGACGATGTTGGCGCAATTTCGGCGTAGTCGATCTCGATGAGTTGAGCGCATGACCCCCCATGCCGCGCCTTATCTTCGGCCCCAAGGTTGCGCAAGGTCGCCGAGCTTCGGCTTGCGGTCGCCTTCGAATGCCGGAACTGCCGCCACATCGCGCAATGCGACGTTCTCGATTTGATTGGGGAGCATGGGCTGGACATGAAGCTCCGCGATCTCCGCCGCAGGGCGCGCTGCGAGCGCTGCAAGAAGCGGGTCGCGGAAATCCTCTTGCGGCAGGTCGGTATTCGCGGCGGGCGTGCCTGGTGGCCGCACCCGCCGCGCGCGACGCGCGACTGAGGCCGCGCTATGCTCGGCTGATCGGGATCGAATGAGAAAAGTCTAAGGTCGGAACCATGTGCGGACGTTTCACGCAAGCCCATACCTGGGCGGAAATCATCAGGGCCTTCAACCTGCTCGGACCTGCGCCGTCCAACTTGCGCGCCCGATACAATGTCGCGCCGACGACGATGGTCGATGTCATCGTCGATCGCGGCAGGGGCCGCGAATTCGTCTCGATGCGCTGGGGCCTGGTTCCGGGCCGGTCAAAGCCCGACCCCAAGAATCCCGACAAGCCGGCCTCGTCCTTTGCGACGTTCAACGCGCGCTCGGAGGATGTCGAAGTCAAGGCGACTTTCAAAGACTCTTCGAGAGCCAAGCGTCGCTGCATCATCCCCCGCGAGCGGGTTCTACGAGTGGACCGGCCCGAAGACGGACCGCCAGCCGCATTATTTCACGCGGCAAGACGAAAAGGTCATTGGCTTTGCCGGTCTTTGGGACGTGTGGAAGAATAGGCGGACCGGCGAGGATATCTATTCGTGCACGATCCTCATTCACGAGCCAAGCCGCTGGATGGCGCAGTTCCATGACCGCATGCCGGCGATCCTCGAAGAAAAGGTTTTCGATGCATGGCTGACCGGCAAGGCCGGCAAAGAGGTGTTGCAACCCGCGCCGGAGAACGTCCTTCAGGAATGGAAGGTGTCCCAGCGCGTCAACCGCGCGCCGAAGCTCGACGAGATCGACGACGATCCCACGCTCATTGATCCTATCTGATCGGCTCGGGCGCGCGCCCCTGCGCTTTTCACGTCGCCTCCCCAGAAAGTGCGTGATGCCGTTTGCCATGCGCTTTGGACGAAGTGGCTCGCCGCTTTAAGAGAGCTGGCTCACAGCTCCACAGGCTTCTTGCAGTCATCGCGATGATCTCGAACTTTTCCTTTGAGAATCGCTTGCGGCCTTCGCCAGCCACGCAGTTACGAATTTAGCCCACTTTCGTAGAGATCGGGAAAGCAATTCTGTACCCCATCGACGCGTTAGCGGCATGGGACGAAAAGAATACTGTGAACTATCGGGCGTCTCGGCGATTCTCGCTAAGCGATAGTGACGGCGCGGAATAGTCCCGCAGGCTCAAAAAAACTGTACCAAGCCCCAGTGATACGCTCATGGAATACAAATTACTCAAATATCAATGCCTTATGGCGGCGCGCTGTTTAATGCGCAACATCAGCCATCGCGAAAACGCTTCGTTTCGACAAATCGCCTTCCTAAGCGACGAGACGAGAGGCTGTCGGTTTGAGTGCAGCGGTAACGGATGCGCCGCCAATCTTTGAGCCGTCCGAACATGTTGTCGATCTTGTGGCGCTGTTTGTAGAGGGCGGCGTCATAGGGGATCGAGGCTTTTGCGGTTGGACTTCGAGGGGATGCAAGCGCGTCGCGTAAGACCGTTCAGGGAAGGACTTGGTCACGACGACGCCCCCTCTTGCGTCCATTCAAGCCGGCCGCCGAGCCATTGGCCGCACACGACGAGATCGCGAGCGGCTTCCTCAACCAGCGACATCGCTTTCGCCGCCGCGGGGGATGGGGTCGCCTCCTCGGAATGACAGAGAACGATGGTGCGATGGCAGCCGCCTTCGGCAAACGGCCTGACCCGCATGCGGGCGTAGTTGGCGTCTCGCTGCAGACATCCGCCCGGCATCAGCGAAGCGCCCAGTCCGGCGTCGACGCATTGCGTGATCAGCGCAATGGCGTCGACCTCGTATCGCACATCCAACGGCAAGGAACGGGCTCTGAAGTGCCCCTCGACGAAAGCTCTTAGCCCGTTGCCGACCGACGGCAGTACGAACTGCCGCCGAGACGCGCTTTCGAAGGAGATATGGGTCGCGGAGTCGTCTTCGCCCGCTTTGTCCGACTCGATAAAAAGCAGTTCCTCCATCAGCAACGGGCGGCAGGCGAGGCTCGCGCGGGAGCGCGGGTTGGCGATCACCGCAAAATCGAGCTTGTCCGCCCGGATCGCGCCGGCCAGCATATGGCTCTGTTCCTGCTTGAGCTCCAATCGCACGTCGGGACAGCGCTTCGTCGTCATCTCCAGGAGCGGCAAGGCGAGCACCGTCATCAAACTGTGCGGCATGCCGACGGCGACCAATCCCGAAGGCTTCTCGACGGACTTTAGAACGTCCAGCCTGGCGCGATCGACCTGCTTGAAAAGGATCTGGCAGTGGTCGTAAAGCCGCGCGCCGGCCTCAGTCGTCGCGACGCCTTGCGCGGAGCGCTGCAGCAGCGTGGTGCCCAAGTCCTGCTCCAGAGCCTGAATGCTCTTGCTCAGCGCCGGCTGCGCGACATGCAGGGCGCCGGCCGCCTTGCTTATGCTCTTGGCCTCGACGACGCCCGCGAAATATCTGAGTTTACGCAAATCCATGGGCGAGAATTCCGCGCAGGGGCTGCAGAATGCACCCTGCCGGCCATTCCGTCCAGGAATACCCCTCTCGCGACGAAATATTTGCGCGACACCGTCACCGGGGTTCAAATGATCGCAGGATCGTCGCGAACGCCAGCTCGGATGCGAGTCTCTTCGATGTTGGTCGCTTCGGGTTCGACGCCATAACAAGTCGTCATGGCCGGACGAATGATCCAGGCGGTGGCCTGATCGATGCGCAGCAAGCTTTTCGTGCCGGGCGCCCGGCCGGAACTCTTCGACAAGGCCTGGCGATCGGCCGCCGACGCCATATCCTTCGATCTCGAGGATGCAGTCGCGACAAACCGGAAGGCCGAAGCCCGCCAATGGGTGGCGGAAGCGCTTGCGCGCGCGCCTGGTTCGAAGGGCAAGACGGTCATCGTCAGAGTGAATCCCGTCGATAGTCCATTGTTCGAGCCGGACCTGGACGCGATCGTTGGACCGGGCCTAGACGTCGTCAATCTTCCGAAGATCGAGACCGAGGAAGATGTTGATCGCGCCTGCGCCAGCCTGGACCGGCTCGAGCGCGAACGGGGCCTCGAGCGTCGGATCGGGCTGCTCGTCAATATCGAGACCCCGCGCAGCTTACGAAAGGCGGCGGAGATCGCCGCCTCCAGCAAGCGGATCGTCGGCCTGCAACTCGGCTTCGGCGACTTGTTCGAGCCGCTCGGCGTCGAAAGATCACTCGCGACCTTGACGCCGATATGGCTGGCTGTCCGACTCGCCGCTGCGGAGGCCGGCGTTCCGGCTTATGACGGCGCCTTTGTCGGCGTCGCCGACCTCGACGGCTTTTGCGCCGAGGCGGAGGCCGCCCGCGCCGTCGGCCTTGCCGGCAAAAGCTGCATCCATCCAACCCAGATCGCAATCGCCAATGCGGTTTTCTTTCCGAGCGGCGTTGAAATCGAAAAAGCCCAGCGCATCGTTTCCGCCGCCGATGAAATGCTTTCGCGCGGCGTCGGCGCTTTCACCGTGGACGGCGCCCTGGCCGACGGCCCGTTCATTTCACGCGCGCGCGAAATTTTGAAGCTCGCTCAATCGGCGAGGGACGATGTCTGAACCTTCGGAATCCGACCATCCAGCCTCGCCGGGCGGTCCTTTGACCGGTCTACGGGTCATCGATTGCGCCACCTTGTTTGCGGGCCCGATGATTTCGACGCTGATGGGGGACTTCGGCGCCGACGTGATCAAGATCGAGCATCCGAGCGGCGATCCCTTGCGCAACATGGGCGCAAAGAAAGACGGCCACGGCCTCTGGTGGAAGACGACGGCGCGGAACAAGCGCTGCATCGCTCTCGACTTGAAGGCGAAGGAGGACGCGGAAATATTCAAGGCGCTGGTCGCCGACGCTGACGTGCTGGTGGAAAATTTCAGAACCGGAACGCTCGAAAGCTGGGGGCTGGGCTGGCAGGAGCTCTCGGCGATCAACCCGCGCCTAGTGATGGTGCGCGTCACCGGATTTGGTCAGACCGGACCGTACCGCCGGCGCGCCGGCTTCGGCACATTGGCCGAGGCGATGTCGGGCTTCGCCC
>DATGHD010000327.1:0-12570 GCA_035308145.1 Roseiarcus sp. | reverse complement strand
TATGAGGAAGACAAGAAGCGGCGGCTCGGCATCGACAGCGTGATCCCGCACCGGTTGAAGTACAAGAAGTTCTCGAGGTGAGAGCCATTCGGCATAATTTTGACGGGGCATCGATCTCGACCATCGAACTGACTCAGTCGGGTCGTCATCGCGCCGTCGGTGCGGCTATGGGAACGCCTCGACGTCTGCGCCGCGTGACCGCGCCGCCTCGGCCAGCCGTTCGTCGAACGTGACGAGCTTCGCGCCGGCGTTGATCGCGGAAGCAAGATGCAGCGCATCAGGCGCGGTGAGCTTGGTTGAAAAATCGCGTATGAGATTGTCGGCGAGCGCGAAGTCGGAACGCCCGGCAGCAAGGAGCGTGGTCGCGCGTGCGCGCCAAGTGTCGAAATCGAGCAGCGACTCTTCGGCGGCCCGGCGCGTCAGCTGATTGTTCCGAACGCTGCGGGAAATGGTCGCGGCGAATTCAAGAACGCAAAGCTCGCTGACGACGACCTCTTTTTGTTGGCGGGCGATCCAGCGATCGGCGGCTTTCGTATGCGCGTCGCCGATGAAAAGCGAGACGACAAAGCTGGCGTCGAGATAAAATTTCAAAACTCGTCACGCATCGCGCGAATGATCGAGACCGAGTCTTCGAGAGATGGACGCGCCGCCCGGCGCGTCCTCACCGATCGCCACTCCTCTTCACTGTAAGGGCGAGGCGTGGTTCGGCCCGTGCTTGGCCTCAACTCGACCACTGCCTTGCCGTGGCGCGTGATTGTCACCTCCTCGCCGGAAAGCGCTTCGTCAACCAGCTTCGACAGATGATCCTTGGCCTCGGCGATTGAATAGACAGGCATTACGACCTCAAATTGGCTATCGATGGCCAGAATAGGAGATTTCGCCATGAATTTCAATTGATTCCAAGCCTTCTGATCGGCGTCTCTGCAGATTCATTTCAAGCGTTTTTCCTGGCATGGAGAACCACGGCGCCGAAGCCGTGATGATCGTGGTTGGGCTGATCGGCAGACGGAGATGGCGGCAAGGCATATTCGCGGGCTCGCTTTACCGTCCCGCAACCCCCCTTCGAGGCCGCTTAAAAGCGTCTCGCTTCTAAGCGGCAAGGGGAGGCGAAGATGACGCAGTCTCAACTTCTAGCCAGGCGCAAAATCTTGACGGGCGCACTTCTGCTCGCCGTCGCCATGCCCGCGCTCGGCGTTTCGCGCGCGAGGGCGGCGAACACGTTCGACGGCTCTTGGGGCGGCCTCGACGCCAATGGCGAGACAGCGCAGCTCTTGTTCTCAAGCGGCGATATTATCGGTTTTTACTGGCGCGGCGACTATATGGACGTCAGCAACGTCAAGCTTGGCGCCGGCGGCGCCAGCATCTCGTTCTCCTTCAGCGGCGGCGCCGGCACGGCCACGCGCACCGGCGAGCGCGCCATGACCCTCGTCATCCACGACCAGCGTCTCGGCGAAAGAAAAGTCGAACTGAAGAAGGACTAAGACTATCCTTGCTTCCTCGGCGTCCGAATGCGGACGGAAATAGGGAAGCAAAAGCCCTGATGGCCACGGGCGAGGATTTTCGGCGGATCGCGCTTTCTATGGCTGGCGTCAGCGAAGCGCCGCATTTCGATCGCCTCGCTTTTCGCGCCGCGCGCATATTCACGACGCTGGCGGCCGATCGAAGAAGCGCCAATATCCGATTTGCGCCTGACGAGCAGGAGTTCAAATGCCTGGTCGCGCCGCAAGCCTTCACGCCCGTAAAGGGCGGTTGGGGCGCGCGCGGCTGGACGCGCGCCGAGCTTTCCGCGCTCAATGACGAAGAGCTTCGCGCGGCGGTCGAAATGGCTTGGCGTCACGCGCAGCCGAAGCCCGCGCGGAAGAAACGACGCTGATCGATTCAACCGCTGAGTCGAGGCCCCCTCGTGAAGCGAAGCGGAACGGGGAGAGGTACGGAGAGGGGCTTGTCGCTTGGCCGCAGTTGAAGCTAAACGACCCGCCCCTCACCGTACCTCTCCCCGCAAAGCGGGGAGAGGGGACTTCGACGCCGCGCCTAGTATTCAACCGCCTTCAGAGCCTCACCGCTCCTGCATGGTCGGGCGGATCAGGATCTCGTTGACATTGACGCGCGGATGCTGCGTCACCGCATAGTGAACGGCGGCGGCGATATCCTCCGGCTGCATCGGCTCGGTCATCACCTTCCGCATCTCCGCGACCGCCGCCTTCATCCCCGGATTGGTGATGTGATCGGCAAGCTCGGTCGCGACTGCCCCCGGCTCGATAACCGTCACGCGGATCTTGTCCTTGTACACTTCGCGGCGCAGCGACTCGGAGAAGGCGACGACGCCGAATTTGGTCGCCGCATAGCCGCCGGAGCCTGGATTGGCGACGCGGCCGGCGACGGAGGAAATATTGACGAAATGGCCAGCGCCGCCGCGCTTCATGATCGGCAAAGCGAGCCGGGAGAGAACCATGAGGCCGAAGAGATTGATCTCGATCATCCGGCGGAAGTCGGCGATCTCGGCCTCGGCGATCGGCGAGAGCAGCATCACGCCGGCGTTGTTGACGAGAATGTCGAGCCGCCCGAAGCGCTTCTCGACTTCGCCGAGCACGCGTTTGGCCTCGGCCTCCAAAGTCATGTCGGCGCCCAGCGCCAAAACCTCGCCGCCGGCGTCCTCGATGCGCTTGGCGAGCGCGTCGAGCCGGTCGGCGCGGCGCGCGACGATCGCGACCTTTGCGCCGGCCGCGGCGAGCGCTGCTGAGGTCGCTTCGCCAATGCCGGAAGAGGCGCCGGTCACTAGGGCGACGCGGCCTTGCAGGGGCTTTGAGGGTTCGTTGTTGCTCGCCATGTCATGATCCTGAAGTTGAGCGCTATTGTCGCGCTGGGGTCATGTGAGCGCGCGGCTTGGGCTTCGCAAGCCCGTTGCGACTGCGGGCGTCGCGGCCGGCGACGGGAACCGCTAAAACAAATTGCTCCGCAAAGAAATCAATGGAGAAATCCAACTCAGCGGTCATTTCAAGGGGCTTGCTGGCGCATCCTGGCGTGGCTCCGAACGCTGCGGAGCGATTTCATCGGCCCGACCATTGCCGTCCATCACGCCCCCGCCGTCTGCGCCTCGCGGAACGACACAAGCCTCCTTTTGTCTTCGTCCCACAGCGTCAGCCGCACGCAGGCGAGGCTCCGCCGCAGCGTGATCCGGCCGATAGCTCGGAGCGAGGGATGGTCGCGGAGCACGTCCTGCAAGCGGTAGTAGGGAATCTGGTTCGACAGATGGTGCACATGATGCACCCCGATATTGGCGGTGAACCATCTCAAGGCCGCGGGAAGGTCGTAATGCGAGCTGCCGTGCAGCGCCGCTTCCTGCGCATCCCACGCCTCTGTCTCGTCCCATAAGGTCCGCTCGAATTGATGCTGGACATAGAAGAGCCAAACCCCCGCCGTCGCGCCGAGGAGGACAATCGGCAGGTGCACGACGAGGAACGGCAAGAGGCCGACAGCCCAAATCAAGAGGGCGACCGCGGCGAAAATCCCGGCGTTGGTCGTCATCGTGCTGACCCAGGGCGCCGGGCCCTTCCGCATGAAGCCGAAGGGAAGGCGGTTCTGGAGTACGAAGAGAAACGGAGGGCCGAGGCCGAACATCACGAGGGGATGGCGATAGAGCCGATAGCGAACCCGCCGCCAGCGGCCGCCGGCGAGATATTCCCGCACCGTCAGCGTTACGATGTCGCCGATGCCGCGGCGGTCGAGATTGCCGGAAGTCGCGTGATGAATCGCATGGGTCCGCCGCCAATGATCGTAGGGGGTCAGAGTGAAGATTGCGATGACGCGGCCGGTCCAGTCGTTTGCCGTCCGACTCGGAAAGAACGAGCCATGGCCGCAATCATGCTGAATCATGAAAAGGCGAACCAGCAGGCCGGCCGCGGGCGCGATCATGAGGGCGTAGAGCCAGTATCGCCCGGCGTACACGGCCAAAAGCATCGACGCCCAGAGGACAAGGAACGGGACCAGCGTGACGGCGAGCTCGAGGGCGCCGCGGGCCGCGCTCGGCGCGCGATAGAGCTTCAAAACGAGCGCCCAATCGCGGGCGCGGGCGACTTCGCCCTTCGACCCTGCGGTCGCCGACATCTTGCTATCTCCTCGTTGCGGAAAGCGCCGCGCCAACCCCGCTTAAGTCTCCTTCACGCGCCAGAGCTGGAAGCCCAGCGATTCGATCGACTTCTCGATCTCGGCGCGCGGGAGGTTATGGGGCGGCGCCGTTTCGGGCCTGACGACGCCGATCGCGCGCCACGGTTTAAAATGATCCGGCAGCTTGCTGCCCGCGACATCGGGGCAGAACGCCCTCAGGTCGGCCTTCGTCTCGGACCGGAATATGTAGAGCTTCATAGGTTGGTCTCATGTCTCATGGCGCGGCGCGGGCGTCGAGGGGCCCGCGCGGAAAGCGGCCTGGTTGGCCTTGGCCGGCTCTGCTCGTTTCTTGCGCGTCGCGACGATCAAGCCCTCGCGAATCGCCTGCTTGCGCGCGAGTTTTCTGGCGCGACGGATCGCCTCAGTCCTCTCCCGCGTCGTGCGCGCCGATGGTTTCTCGTAAAAGCGCCGGAGCCTCATTTCCCGGAAGATTCCCTCTCGCTGCAGCTTCTTCTTCAGGACGCGGAGCGCCTGATCGACGTTGTTGTCACGTACGAGCACTTGCAAGATCAACGCTCCTTTGCGATTCGAAAAATTGGACCTAACCAGCAACGGCTGCTCGGCGTTTTGTTGAATGCAGCTCGTTTGGTAAATCAGGCGCTATTGAGGCGGGAGCGCGCTTGGTCTCTCAGCCATCGGCGGCCGGCGCGTTTGCCGATGATCCCCGCAATATGGGGGATGGCGCGGGAAATAGCGAGCCCGACGCCGACTCTTTCTGACTTTGTCTTGCGAAGCAGCCGAAAAGGCGCTATGTATAAAGCTATCGAGTTCGGCCGAACGACGTGGCCTCGACGCGCTTAGCGTCAGACTGACGACCTTCTTCCAAATCTCGGATCTATCATGGTCGCGCCCTGCGCGGCTCGTCCATGCACGCGCAAAGGAAAAGGTCTATGACGCAAGGCACTGTGAAGTGGTTTAACACCCAGAAGGGCTTTGGATTTATCCAGCCGGACGACGGCGCTAAGGATGTCTTCGTTCACGTCAGCGCGGTCGAGCGCGCCGGATTGCACGGTCTCAACGAGGGCCAGAAGGTGACGTTCGATCTTGTCGCTGATCGTCGAACCGGCAAATCTTCGGCGGATAATCTTCGCCTCGTCTGACGCAAGCTCGGGCCCATGCGCTTTCGCCGCGGATGTACCGGCAAGGCGCTTCGTCCGTCGCCCGCGTCCGGCTTTCCGGGCGCGGGTCTTGGCCTTGAGGGCCTGAAAGCGAAATCCTCGCCGCCGCTGGGGAGAGCTGGCGCATGGTACGCTCTCCTTAAGTAAGAAACCAATTGAAAGCGACGCCCGCCGCGACGCCCAACAACACCACGGCGATGATCCAAAGGCGAAAAGAGACGCTCAAGCTTTGCCGCCCTGTCGCGATCAACGTCTTGGCGCTTCGTCGTCGCTGCAAAGAATGTTTATCATGTACTTGGACGAGCCGCGAGTCGATTCGCCAAACCGCGTTGAATGCGCGAAGGCGCCTCTGTCTTTTGCGTTTTGAGCGGGCTTCCTAGCCATGCGGCATTCCTTCCCCAACATCCCCGTCCGATCAGAACATCCCTTCTCGATTAGGATCACGCGCGACCTTCTCAACGAGAAGCGGTCCCGGTGGATGGTTTGCGAGGGTGATCAGATTGTCATTCGGTCTCCCCATTCTTACGCCAGTCGGCGCGAAGCCGAGGCGGAGGCGGAGCAAGTGATGGATCGGCAGGCGCGAAGATGGTGCGTCAATAGAGTATAGGACGACCGACCGGAGCGCGATTGGCCGCGGGCCACGAAGCGCGTCTGGATCGGCCCCTCCGGTTTTGTGCGGGTCCTCCAACTCCGGCTTGGGATCGCCGCTTTCCATCCCTTTGCTGACATTCGAGCTGAAATACGACCCGTAGGCGCGGCGCTTACGCCGCGCGAGCCAGCCGCCGAGCGTTCGACGCGATGCGGGCGATCCGCCCCGTCGCCGTCACCATGCCGCTCGCGCCTTTCAGCGCGCCCCCCTCGATCTCGAAGGCGAGAAAGCGCTCGCGATCCACTGGGCCCGGCAGGTCAAGCTCGCGCGTCAGCGAAGCTTCGAAGCCGAAGCGCGCATAGTAGGGCGCGTCGCCGACCAGCAGCACGGCCTTGTGGCCGCGGGTCGCGGCGCGCCACAACGCTTCGCGCATCAGCGCGGCGCCGAGCCCACGCGATCGATGCGACTTGGCCACGGCGACGGGCCCGACGAGCACAGCGGGACGATTGCCCGCCTTGACATTCCAGCAGCGCAGCGTGCCGATGAGCGCGCCATCATCGCGCGCGACAAGCGCGAGCCCTTCCGCCGGCAAGCGGCCGTCGCGCAAGCGCTGGCTGGTCTTGGCGGCGCGATCCAAGCCGAAGGCCTCGTCGAGCAGCGCTTCCCGAGCGGGCGCGTCAAAGACGCGCTCATCTTCGATGAGCGCGTCGAGCATGTCGAAGCCGGCGAAGGCCGGCAGCGCGGCGGCGACCGAGAGACGGGCCGGATCGAACAACAAGGTCATCGAGGCCTCCATGAAGCTTGGGAGCGCGGACGACCCTCGCGCCGCGCGTCTTGGAAATGACGCCGGCCGTTCGGGACTGGGTTTGGTGAAGAAGCGCCGGGGAACGAAGCGTTCCCCGGGTCTTTGATCAAGCGCGAGGCCCTAGATCACGTAGGACTTCAGCGGCGGAAATCCGTTGAAGCCTACGGCGGAATAGGTCGTCGTATAGGCGCCTGTTCCCTCGATCAGCACCTTGGCGCCGATCTCCAAGCTCACCGGAAGGAGATAGGGCTCCTTCTCGTAGAGCACGTCGACCGAGTCGCAGGTCGGACCCGCGATCACGCAAGGCGCCATGGCGTCCTCGTCGAAAGGCGTCTTGATCGGATAGCGGATCATTTCGTCCATCGTCTCGGCGAGGCCGTTGAACTTGCCGATGTCGAGATAGACCCATCGGACCTTGTCGTGATCGGCCTTCTTCGAGATCAGCACGACTTCCGCTTCGATAATGCCGGCGTTGCCGACCATGCCGCGGCCGGGCTCGATGATCGTCTCCGGGATGCGGTTGCCGAAATGTTTGCGCAGGGCCCGGAAGATCGTCTGGCCATAGGTCTTCACCGCCGGCACCTCTTTGAGATAGCGGGTCGGAAAGCCGCCGCCGAGGTTCAGCATGGCGAGGTTGATCCCCTTCTCGGCAAGGTCCTTGAAGATCGCCGCGGAGGCTTTCAAGGCGCCGTCCCACATGCGCGGATTTGGCTGCTGCGAGCCGACGTGGAAGGAGAGGCCATAGGCGACGAGCCCGAGCCGATGCGCGTGCTCCAGCGCGCGGCCAGCGATCTCGGGCGCGCAGCCGAACTTTCGCGACAGCGGCCATTCGGCGCCGGCGCCGTCGCAAAGAATGCGGCAGAAGACCTTCGCGCCGGGCGCGGCGCGGGCGATCTTCTCGACCTCGGCCTCGCAATCGGCGGCAAAGAGCCGGATGCCCAGCGCGTAAGCGCGGGCGATGTCGGCCTCCTTCTTGATCGTATTGCCGTAGCTGATGCGATCGGCGGTCGCGCCGGTCGCCAGGACCTGCTCGATCTCGACGACCGAGGCGGTGTCGAAGCACGAGCCGAGCCGAGCCAGAAGATCGAGGATCTCAGGCGCCGGATTGGCCTTGACCGCGTAGAAGACGCGCGTATCCGGCAGCGCCTTGGCGAAGCCGTAGTAGTTTTCGCGGACCACGTCGAGGTCGACGACGAGACGCGGTCCGTCGCCTCGGTTTTCGCGCAGGAAGTTCAAGATCCGTTCCGTCATAGCGGCATCCCCCGTCGCGCGAGTTTCCTCGCGCCAAACGAAGACCAAAGGATCGGAGGCGATGCGACCGGCGACGCGCGATGGAGACGCGATGCGCCGGCGTTGACCCGCCGTCCGCGACCGTTTGTTCTTCGCTTAGCGGCGGTAAAAGCCGCGGCGCGTCGAACGCCCGATCAGATGCTGCGCCGTTGGATACGTTGCCGCCGGATAAGCTTTGCAGCCGTCCTTCAGTTCCGTAGCCATCGATTGGAAGGGAGAAGATCCCGTCCGCACGCCCGGCAAGAGAGACAAGCCTCTTCGGTAAGTCGACCTTTGGAGGGGCCAACAGAGACCAAAAAAGCCCGGTCCGTCGTTGCTTTAAGTCGCGTCCCCCGTTTGGCGGGGTACGCCGGTTCGCCTCCGGCTGCCGATCTTTCTAAGAGGCGGTTAACCGGCCTCTTGTCCGGATCCCCGCCGATCGACACACGACCACAGGCACGTGCGATTTGGGCAAAAAAACTAATTGGTCGAATCACAGAGATTTACAAGCGTTTTTTTCGTCTGGAGGCCAACTTTTTTCGCATTCACAAAATCTTCATAATTGTCGCACGCCGTTTTCCAAGGCGGAGGACGCTCGCACGGCGCCAAAGCCGGTACGGACGGGGCGCGCGATTTGGCTCGCCGCCCGAGTCTTCTCGCGATCGTTTTGGCGCACATGGAGATGCGTTATCCCGTAGCCGTCACTCCGACGGCGATGCTAGGATCGGCTCTCAACCAATCGACCAATAGAGGAGTCCGCTGTGGCGTCGGATCGCGCCGAACGCCGGCTCGCAGCCATTTTGGTGTCGGATATCGTCGGCTATTCGAGGCTCGCGGCCGCGGACGAGGACCGTATTCTCGCTCGCCTGAGGACGCTCCGCAGCGACCTCATCGATCCGACGATCGCCGTCCATCATGGGCGTGTGGTCAAGCGCACCGGCGACGGCAGCATTGTCGAGTTCCGAAGCGTCGTCGACGCCGTGCGCTGCGCCGTCGAGGTGCAGAGCGGCATGATCGAGCGCAACGCCGGGCTGCCGCCGGAACGGCGCATCGATTTTCGGGTCGGCATCCATATCGGCGACGTGGTTCAAGAGGCGGACGGCGATCTGATGGGCGACGGCGTGAATATCGCCGCTCGGCTCGAGAGCGTCGCCAAGCCCGGCGCGATTTGCCTTTCGGAGGACGCCTATCGCCAGGTCAAATTGCGGCTCGACCTGCCGGTCAGCGACCTCGGCGAAAGGCGGCTGAAGAACATCCCCGAGCCGATGCGCGTCTATTTGATCGAGGTCGGCGCGCCCGCTCTCGCGCCGACGCCGCAAGCGGGCGCCGGAGCGGAGACTTCCTCGGCGCGGCTCGCTCTGCCCGACAAGCCGTCGATCGCCGTCCTGCCGTTCCAGAATATGAGCGGCGATCGTGAGCAGGACTATTTCGCCGACGGCGTGGTCGAGGACATCATCACGGCGCTGTCGCGCTTCAAGAACCTGTTCGTCATCGCTCGCAATTCCTCCTTCACCTACAAGGGCAAGGCGGTGGATGTGAAGGAGGTTGGCCGCGAGCTCGGCGTGCGCTACGTGCTCGAGGGCAGCGTGCGAAAGACCGCAAGCCGCGTGCGCATCACCGGCCAGTTGATCGACGCGGCGACCGGCGCGCATCTCTGGGCTGATCGCATCGACGGCGACATCGGCGACATTTTCGACCTTCAGGATCAGGTGACCGCAAGCGTCGCCGCCGCCGTCGCGCCCCAGATCGAGCGCGCTGAAATCGAGCGCTCCAAACGCAAGCCAACCTCCAATCTCGAAGCCTATGATCATTATTTGCTGGGCATTGCGAGTCTCTATCGGGGCACGAAGCAGGACAGCGACGAGGCGCTGAAACAGTTCGATCTCGCCGCCCAGCGAGACCCGGAATTCGCCGCCGCCTACGGCTGGGCCGCCTATTGCTATGTCCTTCGTAAGGCGAGAGGTTGGCAGACCCCGGATGCGTCGCAGGTCGCCGACGCCGTTCGGTTGGCTCGAAGCGCCGCGTCGCTCGGCAGGGAAGATTCCGTCGCCCTCTGCTTCGCCGGGCATGCGCTTGCCTATGTCGGCCACGAGATCGACGACGGCGTCGCCTTCGTCGATCGTGGTCTGGCGCTCAATTCGAACAACGCGCGCGGATGGTACGCGAGCGGTTGGACCAGGGTTTTCGGCGGCGCGCCGGAGCAAGCGGTCGATCATTTGGCCCGGGCGATGCGTCTCAGCCCGGTCGACCCGTTGACGCCTATGATGCTGAATGGAATCGGGGCGTCATATTTCTTTATGGGCCGCTATGATGAGGCGGCGCTCTGGACCGGGAAGGCGATCAGAGAATGGCCGAGCTATGCCGGCAGTCTCTTTTTCTGCGCCGCCAGCCAAGCGTTGGCGGGGCGGCTCACGGAAGCGCGGGAGACGGCGACGCGTTTGAACGAGCTGAAGGCTGGCTGGCGCGTCTCGAATCTCAAGGACTTGCTGCCTCTTCGCCGACCAACGGATTTAGCCATGCTTGAAGAGGGAGCGCGGCTGGCCGGCATCGCGGAATGACCGCGATGCGCAGCGGCGCTCCTGGTCCGGTCCGTCAATTCAGCAGCGGACCCCAGGCCGGATCGGATGCGTAATTCGGCGTCGGCACCTGGAATTGCGCGTGCCCGAATATGTCGGACATGTAGATTTTCGCGCCGGACTCGCCGCCCGGGTCGCTGAAATACATGACATAAAGCCCATTGGGCGCGAAGGTCGGGCCCTCATTGTGGAAGCCTTCGGTCAAGATGCGCTCGCCCGAGCCGTCGGGCTTCATCACGCCGATGCCGAATTGGTCGCCCATCTGCTTGGTGAAAGCGATGAGATCGCCGCGCGGCGACCAGACCGGTGTCGAATAGCGGCCGTCGCCGAACGAGATGCGCTTGGCGCCGCCGCCGGCCGCGCTCATCACGTAAATCTGCTGCGTGCCGCCGCGATCGGATTCGAAGACGATCTGCGAGCCGTCCGGCGAATAGGACGGCGAAGTGTCGATCGCGCCGGTGTCGGTCAGGCGAGTCGCCGCCTTGGTGCGGAGGTCCAAAGCGTAGAGATTGGACGTCGCGCCCTCGGAGAGCGACATGATCACTTTCTCTCCGTCCGGCGAAAACCGCGGCGCGAAAGTCATGCCGGGAAAATTGCCGACGACCTCGCGCTGGCCCGTCTCGATGTTCAACAGCGAGACTTTCGGGTCCGCGTTGCCGAAGGACATGTAAGTGACTTCCTGCGCCGAGGGCGAAAAGCGCGGCGTGACGACGAGGTCGTCGCCGCGGGTCAGGTATTTCACGTTGGCGCCGTCCTGATCCATGATCGCAAGGCGTTTGCGGCGATGCTCCTTGGGGCCTGTCTCGTCGACGAAGACGACGTGAGAGTCGAAAAAGCCCTTCTCGCCGGTGACGCGCGTGAAGACGGCGTCGGCGATGAGATGGGCGACGCGGCGATTGTTGTCGGCTTCGGTTGCATATTGCTGCCCGGCCACTTGCTCGCCGCTCGAAGCGTCCCAGAGGCGGAACTCCGCTGTCACGCGTCCGGCGTCGGGATGACGGACGCGGCCGGTCAAAACGAATTGCGCGTTGATCGTCTTCCACGCGTCGATGTTCGGCCGGACGTCGGGATTGCTGACTTGCTCGGGAAAGCTTTTCGGATCGAGCGGCTGCAGAAAGACCGAATGAGCGAAGTCGTTGCCGATGATCGCGGCGAGCTTCGTTTGCGCGTCGTCGCCGAGAAGCGGCGTGACGGCGATCGTCACCGGCTTGAAGTTCGCGCCTGCGTGAACATAGATGTCGTTCTGCGCCTCGGCGTCGATCGGCGCGGCGAAGATGAAAAAGAGGCATGCGGCGACAAGCCGCGTCAGGCCGTTCTTGTTCTTGCTCATCGATGAAGGTCTCGTTTGGCGTCGGTCGGCGGGCCGTCGGCTCGGAACGCATTCACGCTTACCCAAGGGCGTTCTCGGGGTCGAAATGCACGGTCTTGTTTTTCCATTGCTCGAAATAGGGAACATATTGAGGCGGCACTTGGAGAGGATTGCATTTGAGCACGGCGCGCATCGCGCTCTCGGCATAGGCGCGCCAAGCTGGATCTGACGGCGGGTTGATGAGCAGGGGACGCGCCGAGAGCGAGCCATCAACGTTGAAGGCCACCTTGATCTCGGCGACATATTTCGCGCCCTCGGGCATGGTCGGCGGCGGCTGCCAGCAGCGCAAATAGGCGTCGGTCAGCCAACCGTCGAGCGCGGCGGAGAGCGACGGCGACATATGCTGCATGTTCTGGGTCGGCAGCCCTTGCGGCGTCGTGCTGGCGACTTGCTCCGCCTTTGTCGGCTTCGATTGTCCGAGCAGCTTGGCGATGCTGTTGGCGTCGAAGGTCCGCTTGGGCTCAGTCGGCGTCTCGGTCGATTTCGGTCGGCCCGGCGGCTTCGGCTGATCGTCCGTTTTGGGATCGTCGAGAAGCTTGGCGAGCTGATCGGGCTTTGGCTTGTCGTCAGCTTTAGGCCGCTGCGGCGGCTCGGGCGGCGTCGGCGGCGTTTGTTGATCGACGCGAGCGTGAGGCCGATCGATCTCCGCGTCGTCGGGCGGAGGCGGCGTTGGCGGCGGC
>DATGHD010000326.1:0-2636 GCA_035308145.1 Roseiarcus sp. | reverse complement strand
GCTCGCCACGTCCCGCCTGCCGCCTGAGCGACTCGAAATCGAAATCACCGAATCGGTGCTCTTGGAAAAGACCACCAGGAGCGTAACGACCTTGAAGCAATTACGCGACATCGGCGTGCGCATTTCCATGGATGATTTCGGCACTGGATTTTCGAGCCTGAGCTATTTGCGCAGCTATCCCTTCGACAAGATCAAGGTGGATCGTTCCTTCGTGCGCGACCTCACAAAGGACGATCGCAGCCGGACGATCGTCAGCGCGATCGCTGGGCTCGGCACGCGCTTCGGCATGCGCACCACGGCGGAAGGCGTCGAGACGGAGGAGCAATTGGCGTGGCTTCGCAACGAAGGCTGCGATGAGGCGCAAGGTCTGCTCTTCAGCATGGCTGTTCCGGCCGCGCGCGTGCTGTCCCTCCTCGCCGAGCTCGGCGAAGAACCGTCGCGATCGGAAAACGCCGCCTAGCGGCTCGAAGCCGGCGCGTCGATGAAGAGCGTCGCCGGCTGCTCCAAATAAGCCTTGATCGATTGGATGAAGGACGCGGCGTCCCATCCGTCGATGATGCGGTGGTCGAAGGACGACGACAAATTCATCATCCGGCGGACGACGACTTGGCCGCGATGAACGACCGGCCGTTCGACGATCCGATTGACGCCGATGATCGCCACCTCCGGCGAATTGATCACCGGCGTCGAAACAATCCCGCCCAGCGCGCCGAGGCTCGAGATCGTGACGGTCGAGCCGGTCAGCTCCTCCCGCGCCGCCTTGCCGTCTCTCGCCCGCGCGGCGAGCCGCGCGATCTCTTTGGCGCACGCCCATAGATCGAGCGTCTCGGCATTGCGGACGACGGGGACCATCAGTCCGGCCGACGTTTGCGTGGCGAGGCCGATGTGAACGCTGCGCCAGCGCCGGACAATTCCCGCCGCGTCGTCGAAGACGGCGTTGCATTGTGGATGACGCGCCGCGGCCTTGACGATCGCCCGCATCAGGAACGGCAGGATCGTCAACTTCACGGCTTCGCCGGATCGCTCATCGTTCAAATGCGCGCGTAAGCCCTCCAACGCCTCGACGTCGACCTCCTCGACATAGGTGATGTGCGGAATGCGCCGCTTGGCGTCCTGCATGCGCTCGGCGATGGCGCGACGCAGGCCGATGATCTTGATTTCCTCGAAATCGCCTTGCAGCGACGCGGCCGGTCGCCCCTCGGCTTTTCGCGCCTGCGCAATATAGGCATCGAGGTCTTCGCGCAAAACGCGGCCGCTGGGCCCCGACGCCGGCACGTCGGCAAGCGATAGGCCGAGCTCGCTCGCGCGACGTCTGACGGCCGGCGAAGCCGTCGGCCTTTCGGTCGAAGGTCTCGGCTCGATAGCGGCTTCGGCGCTCGCAGGAGGCTGCGGGACCGGCCTAACGGGCGCTTTCGCTTCGGCCTCGCTCTTCGGGGGCGCCGCAGTCGACGCGCCGCTGACATCGAAGACGGCCAGCTCAGCCCCAACGGGGCGCGTGTCGCCCGGCTCGCCATGCAGCCCCGTCACGGTTCCCGAGACCGGCGACGGGATCTCCATCGTCGCCTTGTCGGTCATCACGTCGACGAGCGGCTGATCCTCGCGCACGATATCGCCTGTCGCGACATGCCAACGGACGATTTCGGCCTTGGTGGTGCCCTCGCCGAGATCGGGCAATTTGAAGACGAATGTCACCATGCCTTGGCGTCCATCGCTTTGACGAGAGCCGCGGCGATTCGCTTCGGGCCAGGAAAATAGTCCCATTCGAAAGCGTAAGGGTACGGCGTATCCCAGCCAGCGACGCGTGCGATCGGCGTCTCGAGCCAGAAGAAGCAATGCTGCTGCACGAGCGCGACGAGCTCGGCGCCATAGCCGCCGGTCAGCGTCGCCTCATGGACGACGACGCAGCGTCCGGTCTTCTTGACCGAAGCGACGATCGTCTCGAGATCGACCGGGACCAATGTCCTGAGGTCGATCACTTCGGCGTCGACGCCGCTTTCCGCCGCAGCGGCGATGGCGACATGGACCATCGTGCCATAGGCGATGACGGTGACGGCGCTTCCCCGTCGCGCAATCGCGGCCTTGCCGAGCGGCACGACATAGTGCCCGTCAGGCACATCGCTATGCGGATGGCCGTCCCAGCTTGTCGCCGGCCGATCGGGATGGCCGTCGAAAGGCCCGGCGTAGAGGCGCTTTGGCTCGAGAAAAATGATCGGATCGTCATCCTCGATGGCGGCGATCAAAAGGCCCTTGGCGTCGTAAGGGTTGGAGGGAATGACGGTCTTCAAGCCGCAGACATGGGTGAACAAAGCCTCCGGGCTCTGACTATGCGTCTGGCCGCCGAATATGCCGCCGCCGTAGGGCGTGCGCACGGTGAGAGGCGCCCAGAATTCGCCGGCCGAGCGGTAGCGAAGGCGCGCCGCCTCCGACACCAATTGGTCGAAGGCGGGATAGGAATAGTCGGCGAATTGGATTTCGACGACGGGCCTGAGGCCGTAGACGCCCATGCCAATGGCGGCGCCGACAATGCCGCCCTCGGCCAAAGGCGTATCGAGCACGCGGCGCGGCCCGTATTTCTTCTGCAATCCCTCCGTGCAGCGAAAGACGCCGCCGAAATAACCGATGTCCTCGCCCATCAG
>DATGHD010000325.1:0-6410 GCA_035308145.1 Roseiarcus sp. | reverse complement strand
GGCCGATGAAGCTTCGCGTATCCGGATTGAGCAGATTGTAATTCAACGTCGAGAAATAGATCGTCATCGCCAGCGGAACGATCATCCAAAGGAAGAGGAGGATCACCGATGGAGCGACCAGGAGGCGTCCCGCCGTTTTTGTCTGTTGCGTCGCCATGGGTCGTTGCCCCGTGTCCTTTGAGCGTTTCCTTGCGCCGGACGCCGCCGGCGCTCCGACCTTTGCGGCCGGGCCTTTGGCCTTCGCCGCCGCTGTTTAGCGCCTCAATCGAACTGTTGTTCGCGGACGATCGTCTACGCCGTCAGCCGCCAACGCGAAGTCGCGAACGAAACGCGACATCCATCTCTTTGTTGGGCCCCTCCCCGCTGAAAGCGGGGAGGGGTTCGGGGCGGGGAGGATGCCCCGTCAAGTCGCCGCCGCTTAAAGCGACTACTTGATATAGCCGGCCTTCTTCATTGCGCTCTCCGTGCTCGCCTGGGCCTTGGCCAGCGCATCGTCGACGCTCGTATTGCCGGCGAGCGCCGCGGAGAAGTCCTGACCCACATCCGTCGCGATGCCCGTGAACTCGGGAATCGCCACGAACTGAACGCCCGTGTAAGGCACCGGCTTGACCGTCGGATGCGTCGGATCGGCCGAATTGATCGAATCCAGCGTCATCTGAGCGAAAGGCGCCGCCTTCAAATACTCAGGGTTCTTATAGAGCGAGGTGCGCGTGCCTGGAGGAACGTTCGCCCAACCCTCCTTCGAGGCGACGAGCTCGGTGTAGTGCTTGCTCGTCGCCCACGAGATGAACTTCTCCGCTGCGTCGACCTTGGTCGAACCTGCGGGAATGGCGAGCGACCACGCCCAGAGCCAGTTTCCGTTCTTGCCCTTGCCGTCGTTCGGCGCAAGCGCGAAGCCGACCTTGTCCGCGACCTTGGAATCCTTGCTCGTGACCATCGAAGCGGCGACGGTTGCATCGATCCACATGCCGCACTTGCCGGCGCTGAACAGAGCGAGATTCTCGTTGAAGCCGTTCGACGAGGCGCCGGGCGGGCCGTCAGCCTTCATCAGCGGCACATAGTAGTCCAGCGTCGCCTTCCATTCCGGCGTGTTGAACTGCGCATTCCACTTCTCGTCGAACCAGCGCGCGCCGAAAGAATTGGCCGTCGCGGTCAGGAACGCCATGTTCTCGCCCCAGCCGGCCTTGCCGCGGAGGCACACGCCGTAGGTCCCCGAGGCCTTGTCCGTCATCTTGTCCGCGGCCTGCTTGATGAAGTCCCAGGTCGGCTTGTCGGGCATCGTCAGCCCCGCCTTTTCCATCAGGTCCTTGCGGTACATGACCATCGAGCTTTCGCCGTAGAACGGCGCGGCGTAGAGCTTGCCGTCGACGGTGAGGCCGGAGCGGATGGCCGGCAGCAAATCATCGACGTCATAGTCGGCGCCGAGATTGTCGAGGGGAACCAGCCACCCCTTCTTGCCCCAGATCGGCACTTCGTACGTGCCAATGGTGAGCACGTCGTACTGGCCGCCCTTGGTGGCGATGTCGGTCGTCACCTTCTGGCGCAGCACGTTCTCTTCGAGCGTGACCCAGTTGAGCTTGATGTCGGGGTTGGCCTTGGTGAAGTCGTCCGTCAGCTTCTGCATCCGGATCATGTCGCCATTGTTCACCGTGGCGATCGTCAGCGTGGTTTCGGCATGAGCGGAAAGCGAGAACCCGGTCAGGGCGCAGGCCCCGAGCAGGCCCTTCACGAGAACCTTCATGGTGCTTCCTCCGTTGAAATGCGTGAGCATTTGCTTGTATCGCGAGCGAATACTCGACTAATTCATTGAGGCGAGTCAACCCAGAATCGTCGCTGCGCCGCACAACGCAAAGGCGCAAAATTGCAGCAATTTATTGATCTTATTGAGATTGATACGATTTTACGCTCAGCGATGAAGCAAATGTTCGGCGGTCGCTTCGTCGGTCACCAAGCCCGAAATGAGTCCTCCGGCAAGCGCGCCTCGGATCGCCGCCCGGCGTGAGGCGCCCATCGCGACGCCGATCATCAAACGATTGTTCGCGACTTTTAAGGGCGCGCTGGCGACGCGCGCGTTGTAATCGCTCTCCAAGAGGCGGCCGCGCGAATCGAAGGCCCAGCCGGTGATCTCGCCGACGGCTCCGTCGTTGCGCAGCGTTTCCGCCTCCTCGCGCGAAATGATCCCGTCGAGCACGATCGCGGCGCTCTCTTGCATCGCGCCGACGCCGACAAAGCTCACATCGGCGCGCTCGATGAGTTCAAGGACGCTGCGCACAGAAGAAAGGCTCGTCAACAATTCGCGCTCGGCGACCGAGCGCGCGACGACGGGAAGCGGCATTGGATAGTGCGGCGCCCGCACCGTGTCGGAGACGCGGATGACGACATCATAGAAGGACGCCGAGCCGTCGATTTTGGTTGTGCCGACCAGCGCGACGAGCTTGTGCTGCGGACATTCCATGGCCGGCAACTGATCGGCGACGGCGCGCATGGTGCGGCCGGTGCCGATGCCGATGATCGTCGGCTCAGATCGGCGAAGCCAGCGCTCGAGTTCGACTGCGGCGACCTGCGCGATGCCGAGCGTTGTCGAAGCCGAAGCGCTATCGGTCGGCGCGACCTCGCAGAAGCGCAGATCGTAACGCGTCTTCAGCGCGGCCGCGAGCTCGAGACAGCGCGCGATTGGGTGATCGAGGCGTACCTTGATGAGCCGCTCGCTGATCGACAACGACACGAGGCGCTGCGCGGACTGGCGCGAAATGCCGAGCTTGCGGGCGATCTCGTCTTGCGTATTGCCGGCGACGTAGTAGAGCCAGCCGGCGCGCGCGGCGTCGTCGAGCCGCGCTTCATCCCCGTCGAGCTTCTTGCGCATCGCATCTCTTCTTACTCTTTCGCCGGAACACAGCCTATAGAAGACTCAATGCCCATATGCCACCAGGAAATCGGTCAGGGCCTCAGTCGTGCGAAAGTTAGAGGATGCTGATTTTCTTCAACGGCGATGGCCGATGGTACGGAAGAGCGCGCTGAGAGGGATTAGCGGCCAGCGCCTCTTGGTCCGCCAATCCGTCGAGCTCAGAGCTAGCCTCCAGACCGAAGGCCGACGTCCGGTTCGCCTCGTCGTCAAAAGGGCGTCACGAAGGCAATGTTCGCGCGAACTCGTTGGCTGGAGGTCCTTACCGAATCTGCGCGCGCCCTGAGGCCGGGCGGGACGGGCGCCAGATTGGCTTGCCCGAGGGCGCTTGGATCCCGCAAGGCGGCGTTGAGCAAGTCCTCCGCCGCCTTGAGGTCGTCCTGAGCGCTCGTGGCTTCGGAGGACGCTTCTGAAATCTGGATTGATGTGGCGGAAGCGAGTTGTTGCTTAGGGTTAACCGGCGAATTGGCGCCGCTGGCGGAGGCGGCCGATCCGATGGCCAAAGCGAGCATAGTCGCGAGCAAGAGCTTATTCATCGCAGGTCTCCCGGGTCATCGGCCTGAACAATCGTTGGTCGTGGGAGACGAGAGGAAAGTTCAAACTCCGACGCGCTTTTTCAAATCGCCTCCTGGGCCAAGCTTACGGTCCGGGTCGCGATTCTCTCCGGCGGGCCCCATCGATTCCTTCGCCCCGCTGTCGCCGAATGATGTCTGGTAGTTCAGTCATGTCCGCGAAAGTCAAAGCCGCGCCGGCGGCGCTGAGGCGCTCGCCTTGCGCCGGCCCCGAAATATGACTACCGCCGATAAATCCGAAGACGGTCATGCCCGCCGCGGTCGCGGCCTTAACGCCTGGCACGCTGTCCTCGATCACCAGGCAAGCCTCAGATTCGACGCCCATCTCGCGGGCGGCGTGAAGAAAGAGATCTGGGCTTGGCTTCCCACGCTTCACGGCATTGGCCGAAAATATATTCGGCTCGAATAGCCCCGCGTAACCGACCGTCGCCAAGGAGCGGCGGATTCGCTCAGGGGCGGAAGACGAGGCGACGCAAACGCGCGCGCCGAGACCGTCGAGCGTCTGTCGAATGCCGGCGACGCCTTTGAGCTCACTTTCAAAGCCGGCAAGAATGCGCCGCGTCAAATCGCCAGGGAAGCTGGCGGGCAAAGACCCACCAAGGGCCTTTTCGGCGCTGCTCTTCACAGCTTCGGCGCTGAGCCCCAAAAACCGGTCGAGCACTTCCTCATCGGTCAGCGGAAGACCGGCTTCGCCCAGGGCTTGCCGGGTCTCGGCGAGAGCGATGACTTCGCTGTCGACCAGCACGCCATCGCAGTCGAAAATAACGACTTCAGGCCAGGACATGGCGCCCGCTTCGCGTTTCCGCGCGCGAGGCGCCGCGCGTTTGGGCCCGCGCTTTTCGCCTCAACGCAGGCCGTAGACCTAACATGAGCGATCCTGAGAGCGCAAGCAAACGCTCAGAAGATGAACAAATGCCCAAGAAATACGCGCGGAGAGCGGTCCGCCGACGCCTCTTTCGACGGCGACTCATCCCGCGGCGACCTCTCTGACCCGCCGTTCGGTCTGCTGCATCAAATTGAAAGCTTGGCGTTTTCTTTCATGGAAGGCGGCGATTTCGCCGCCTCGTGGCGCAACCTCTTCCGAGAGGCGCGACATCGCGGACATAGCGGAAGCCATCGTATGGCGCCCTGCCGCGACCGCCCCCAACATCGCGGCGCCGAGCAGGACGGGCTCGCTGGTTTCGGGGGCGCCGACCTTCTTTTGCGTTGCGTCGGCGATGATCTGTCGCACCAGCTTGCTGCGTCCGGCGCCGCCGCTCACCACCAGCACGTCGAAATTGTAGCCGCCGGCCTCCAATGTGCCGATGATCTGTCCAACGCTGTGGGCAAGGCCGACCAGGGCGGCGACATAGAGTTCGACCAGGCTTGCATGATCGGTGCGCAAGTCGAGGCCGACGATGACCGCGCGTGCGTTGGGGTCGGCGAAGGGCGAACGGTTGCCGATGAAATCCGGCAGGACGTGGAGGTCCTTCGAAAGCAGCGCAGCGCGGGACAAACCGCCGGCGCGGGCGACGATCTCTTTCTCCATATCCTCGAAGGCTTTGCCGCCGCTCCGCTGCGTCAGCTCCGCAAAGGCCGGGTGTCCGTTCATTAAGCGGTCGATCGCCGCGCCGAAGGCCGATTGTCCGCCCTCGGTCAGCCATTGATCGGGCGTGAGAGCCGAAAAGTACGGACCCCAGACGCCGTCGATGAACAATGGCGTGTCAGAGACGGCCATGCAGCAAGCCGAGGTGCCGAGGATTAGCGCGAGGCGTCGCCGTGGATCGGGACGATCGCCTCCCTTGCCGGCGCCGAGCGTGCCGACGGCGCCGGCATGCGCGTCAATGAGGCCCGCGCCCACCTTGACGCCCGGATTCAAGCCCATCGCCGCCGCGGCTTCTTTGGTCAGTCCCGCGCCGAGAGGCTCGCCGGGCGCCATGACTTCCGCGCCGATGCGCGTGAAATTCTGGCCGCCCAAGGCGCCAAGGCCGATGCTGTCGAAGAATTGCTGCGACCAGCGCCGCTCGTGAGCGAGATAGGTCCACTTGCACGTGACGGTGCAGATCGAGCGCGCGGTCGCGCCGGACGCGCGCCAGGTGAGAAAATCGGTGAGATCGAAGAAATGGCCGGCGCGCCGATAGGTATCCGGCAAGTTTCGCGCGAGCCAGAGCAGCTTGGGCGCCTGCATCTCGGGCGAAATCTTGCCGCCGACATAGCGCAAAACCTCGTGCCCGCCGCCATTGATGAAATTCGCCTCGCCGACGGCGCGATGATCCATCCACACGATCACGTCGCGTTTCGCGTCGCCGCTCGGCCCGACCGGCAGAGGCGCGCCGGAGGGATCGAGCACGGCCAGCGAACAGGTGGCGTCAAAGCTGACGCCGGCAATTGTCTCCGGCGGGAGACCAGAAGCCCCGACGGCCTCGCGAATGGCGCCGGTTGTCGCGCGCCAGATGTCCTCGGAGGATTGTTCGACGATCTCGCCGGCTTCGCGCCAGATGGCGATCGGGCGGCGCGCGCTGCCGAGGAGGCGGCCGTCGCCGTCGAAGACGCCGGCCCGCGCGCTGCCCGTGCCGACGTCGACGCCGATAAAGGCCTCTCCCATGCGGTTCCTCGCCAAACGATCGTTGCGCCCACAATTCCCTTATGGGCGCGTTTTGGCAAGGAAGCGGTCCTAACGCGCGGAACATAACCGTTTTGCGCGTCAGCGGGCCGGCGCAGGGCGCGGCCAGTCACGCCGGGAGCGTCAGCAAGCCGGCTTCGCCGCTGTCGAGGCCGAAGAGGAGGCGATGGCCGGTCGCGTCCCAGGCGAGAGCGGTGATTGCGCCATCGCCTGGCCCGCGCACGAAAATCTCCGCCGCGTCCGAGAGACGACAGAGAAGAAGGAATCCGTCTTCGTACCCAACTGCAATGACGAGCGCGCGCGGATGAAACGCTGCCTGGCTGACCGGCGATGG
>DATGHD010000324.1:0-4964 GCA_035308145.1 Roseiarcus sp. | reverse complement strand
AAAGCCGATCTGACAGAAGACCAACAAGGCAAGCACGGCGGCCGTCGCTTTGAAGACGGCGCTCGCCGGCTCGCGCTTGCGCTCGCTTAAACCGACCGCGATCCAGATCAGCGCGCCGAATGTCGCGGTCGCGATCAGGAGATGGGCGGCGAGTCGATATTGCGACACCTCGACGCGCTCGCTCAAGCCGGAGGCGACCATCCACCAGCCGACGATTGGCTCGAGCGCCAGAAGCGCGATCGGGACCAGCATCTGCCGGCCGAGCGCGCCGCGGATGAGGCCCGTCCGCCAAAACCAGACGAGCGGCAGAATGAAAGCCGCCCCGATCAGCCGCGCCAGCAGCCGATGGCTCCATTCCCAGAAGAAGATGCTCTTGAACTCGGACAAAGACATGTCCGGAAATAATTGCGAATATTGGGGAATTTGCTTATAGGCGGCAAAGGCCGACTGCCAGGCCGCCTCGCTCAGCGGCGGAATGACGCCGGTAACCGGCTTCCATTCAGTGATCGAGAGGCCGGATTCGGTCAGCCTTGTCGCGCCGCCGACGATGACCATGACAAAAATCAAGGCGGCGACGACGAAAAGCCAAAGCCGCACGGTCTTGAGGCCGGCTCGCTCAGCGGCGGCGCGCGGCGCAGCGGCGGCTTCGGCAAAACTCTGGCTCAGCGACATCAAGGCTCCGAATGCGCGCTTGAACGGCGCGGCGGCGCGAGACATAAACGGGTTGGGTTCGCTCGGGCAATAAGCGCCGCCCGAAGCATTTTTGAGGCCTTTTTCATGACCAAGCGAGCGCGAAAATTCGTAGGCGGCGCCGCGATGCTGATTTTCGTCGTCGTCTATGCGATCGCGGCGATGGCGCTCGCCCAATCGCGGCCTTTGGCTGAAGCTTCGGCGCTCGTCCAGGGCATCGGCTATGCGATCCTCGGCCTCGCCTGGACCTTGCCGCTGATGCCGCTGATCAAATGGATGGAGCGGCCATAAGGCTTTACGCGACGTTCAGTCGCCGGCCGCGATTCCATAGAACGAAAGGCGCGCCCGACAGCAACACCTCGATGACGCCGACGTTCTGCCATTCGCCATTGACCGACACGCGGGGCAATGCGGTGGCGTAAGCGGCATGCTCGGCAAAGAGCATGCCCGGCCGGGTCGTGACCGCGCTCTGAAAGCCAAGCTCGCGCGCCAGAGAAAATTCGCGAAGGCCGGCGCTGGAAGGATCGCCGACCGGATAGGCGAAATGACGGACCTCTTTGCCGATCCGTTTTTCGATCTGAGCTTTCGAAGCGGCCATTTCCTCGCGCGCGACATCGAGCGGCCATTTGGCGAGCATACGATGGTTGACGGTATGAGCGCCGATCATCGCGAGCGGATGGCGCGACACCGCAATGATCTCGCTCCAGTTCATGCAAAGGCCTTCGGCGAAATTCTCAGCCTCGACGCCGGCCCGCGCGGCGAGAGCGCCCACGACTTCGAGCAAGCGTTCCTCGGCGCCTCTCCGCAGCGTCCAGTAAATTTGCGCGAAGGCAGCCGCTTTCTCGCCCATCGTCGCGGCCGGCATACGGACCTCGAGCCCCATCCCGCTCAAATCGACGTGGTCGAGACGGCGCACCGCCTCTTCAAGTTCAAGCCACCAGAGCCGCGCGGTTCGCTCGGCAAAGCCTGTCGCGACATAGGCCGTGAAGGGCGCCTTGTATCGCTCCAGCGTCGGCAGCGCATATTCGAGAAGATCGCGATAGCCGTCGTCGAAAGTCAGAGTTGCAAAGGGCGGCCCGCCCCGGCTGAGCCGGCGCAAGGCCTCGTCCATGGTCACAAAGTCGAAGCCGAGACGGCGCACGGTCTCCAGCGTTTCGTCAAAAAACTCCGGCGTGATCTCCAGAAGGCGATTGGGCTGAAACCCGGGCGTTGCCGGGCGCCACGGCCGCACATGATGCAGCATCAGCGCGACGCCCTGCCCACGCGTCGCCGCGCTCGCAAGCCGGTGCAGTCCGGTCGCTCGAAAGGCGCCGAACCCTAGGCCGATGACGGTGCGCTTCAGGCTCATCTCGCTCGCTTGGTAGCAAGGCTTGATTGCCAAGAGCTTACGCTGGCCGGCGACGCTAAGGTCGACGCAAGGTTGCGTTGACCTTTTTGTGCGAGCTTCCGGGTTGAGCGAGCTCATGGAAAGGCCTGTGAACGAAGCGCCCGGCCCCGCGACCTGGACAAAGGGGGCCGCCTCCGCCGGCGCTCGCCAAGCGCCCAAATCCGCGCGCCCATTCGCCGATATCGCGATCTTTGATGATCCCGCGATGGCCCGCGCGGCCTATCAAGAGATCGGCGCGGACGCGCTCGCCACGCCCTACCAGGATCGGCGCTTCGTCGAGGCCTGGCTTCGGACGATCGGCGCGGCGCAGAAGATCGAGCCGATGATCGTCGTCGCCCGCGACGATCAGGGCTCGGTGACCGCAATCCTTCCTTTTGGACTGTCCCAACGGGCCGGCTTCCGCACCGCCGCCTTTGTCGGGGCAAAGCACGCCAATTTCCATATGGGGCTCTTTCGCCGGGGCCTGATCGTCAACCGCCGGGACGTCAACGATCTGCTCAATCGCATCGCGCGGCTTCATCGCCTCGACGCGCTGCTCCTCGTGAACCAGCCGCGGACATGGCAAGGCGAGTCCAATCCGTTGGCGGCGCTCGCCCGACAGGAAAGCCCGAGCCAGGGCCACGCGACCAAGCTCCCAGGCCGTTTCGACGATTGGTTCAAAGCGCATTACTCGAAGAACGCGCAGAAGAGGCTCAGAAAGAAGGCGCGGCGGCTGGCTGACCGAGGATCGGTTTCGGCTGTCGTCGCCCGCGATGACGCGATGGCGCGCCGCGTGCTGCAAGCCTTCTTTGCCCAGAAGGGCGAGCAAGCCGAGGCGACGCTGCTCGCCAATGATTTCCGCGTCCCTGAGGCCCGGCGGCTGCTCGAGATCGTCGCCACTGAGCGACCGACGGTCGGACGGCCGACGCTCGAATTGCATGCGCTTTTCTGCGGCGAGCGGATCATCGCGACTTTCGGCGGTCTCGCTGCGGCCGGCCGCTTTTGCGGGATGATCACCTCCTTTGAAAGCGATCCCGATATCGCGCGCTCGAGCCCCGGCGAATTGCTGATTCTTGAAGTCATCCGCGATTTGATCGACCGGGGCTTCGCGACCTTTGATCTCGGCGTCGGCGAAGCGCGGTACAAGGACAATTGCTGTGAGCTGGTCGAGCCTCTGAGCGATCTCGCGATCGGCTTCACGACAAAGGGGCGTTTCCTCGCCGCCGCGTTCCGCCTGCGCCGTCTCGCCAAACGATGGACCAAGCAAACGCCCTGGGCCTGGCGGCTCGCCAAAGCCCTGCTCAGGCGCAAGCGCTGAACGCGCATCAAGCCATGCGCTGGCTGCGATCCTTTTCGTTCTGAGCCTTGATCGCCTCGCGCGCCTTCAGCCATTCCTCGTCCGACCAGCCCCGCAAGGCTTGATAGAAATTGCCGCCGGTCGCGAGCGCCTGGGCGCCGTCAAGGGCGATGGTTTCGCCGTTCAGCCAGCGGCAGGCGTCGGACATGAGAAAGACTGCGAGGTTCTGCAGCTCCTCTTTCGTTCCGACGCGGCCCATCGGATTGATCCCGGCCGTCCGCTCGCGCGCGACGCCGCCTGGATTAAGCCGCTTGCTCGCCCCCTCGGTCGGAATTTCGCCGGGCGCTATGGCGTTCAAGCGAATGCCATAGCGGCCCCATTCCACGGCGAGCGATTGGGTCATGACGCTGACTGCGGCCTTGCTCATCGCCGACGGCACGACGAAAGGGCCGCCGTTGCGAACCCAAGTCACCACAATCGACACGACGCTGCCGGGAACGCCACGCGCGATCCAGCGTTTGCCGACGGCATGGGTCACATAGAAGGAGCCATGCATCACGATATTGGCGATGGCGTTGAAGCCGCCCGGCGTCAGATCCTCGGTGCGCGAAATGAAATTGCCCGCCGCATTGTTGACGAGACCGGTCAGCGGACCGCCCGCGAAAATCTCCTCGACCATCGCGTCGACGGCTTGGAAATCGCGAATGTCGACGCCGTAGGCGCTGACCTTGCCGCCGTGCTTCTCTATCAACTCCGCGGCAGTCTCCTCGCAGACGCCCTTCCGACGTCCGCAAATGAAGAGCTCGGCGCCGAGAGATAAGAAGCGTTCGGCCATCGCTTTGCCCAACCCACTGCCGCCGCCGGTGACGAGGATGCGTTTGTCCTTGAGCAGATCGCTCCGAAATACTTGGTCGTGAGACATGTCGGCGTCTCCCTCAGCGCCGTTTGAAGCCGACGCGTAAGACTAGACCCGGCGATAGCCGGCAAGCATGGAATCGGGAATGTCCGGCAGGTTCACGACGATATTCTCCGGCGAACGGCACGCCAACCACCACAGTTCTTCCGTCGTACTCATATTGGCCTCGAGATGCGGCAGGAACGGCGGAACGAACATGAAGTCGCCCGCGTACATTTCGAAAAATTCCCGGTAGTCCTTGCCGAAGTAGATGCGAGCTCGTCCCGACAGCAGATAAGCGCCGGTTTCGGCTTCGCCATGGTGGTGGGGCAATGAACGAAAGCCGGGCGCGTTGCTCGCCTTGCCGAACCACAGCCGCATTGCCGGCGTATGCTGCGGTCCGACGCCTGTCACGAGCGCCAGACCGCCCGACTGCGCCGTATTGTCGTTCTCCTGGCCCTTTCTGGTGACGATCGGGCGGTCATTCGCCATCATGCTGCGCTGCTCCTTGGACTGGTCCGCGATTCGCATTTGAAGGCGCCGCCGGTCCATTGCGCCCGCAAGCGTAACCTCGCGCGCCGCAACGCGCGCGGCCACCGCCAGTTTCGTTGAATGGCCGGTCCCTACGCCGCCTCTTCGACCTTCACGCGTTCGCCGGCAGGATAGCGCAGCACCTCGACCGACGACGCGACCTCGCTGCGCGCCTCCTCCGCTTC
>DATGHD010000323.1:0-15217 GCA_035308145.1 Roseiarcus sp. | reverse complement strand
GGGTGATCTTTGGCCTCGTCGGCGTCGCGGTGATTATTGGGCCGGAGGCGTTGCAGGGAATTGGCGCCAATGTCGCCGCCGAATGCGCGGTGCTCCTTGCCGCGCTGTCCTACGCCTTTGCCGGCGTGTTCGGCCGTCGTTTCGCTCGCATGGGGGTTTCGCCGATCTTGACCGCGACTGGGCAGGTCACGGCCTCGACGCTCGTTCTTGCGCCAATCGCGCTTTTGGTTGACCGGCCTTGGACCTTGGCGCCCCCGAGCCTCGCAGTTTGGACCGCCATAATCGGCCTTGCCGCGCTCTCCACAGCGCTTGGCTATATCCTTTACTTCCGCATCCTCGCGACCGCCGGCGCAACGAACCTTCTGCTCGTCACATTCCTCATCCCGGTCAGCGCGATCATCCTCGGCTTTTCGGTTCTCGGCGAGCGGCTCGATCCGCGGCATTTCGTCGGCATGGCGCTGATTGGCTTGGGTCTGGCGGCGATCGACGGACGGCTGATCAACCTCGCGCAAGGCGCGAGGCGTCCGGCAAGAGCGGCGCCTGATCCTTAAGCGCGGCTCCGCGCATGCACGACATGGCCGCCGGGCGTTCCGAGCGGCGGCGGCGATGGGCTCTTAAGGTACGTGGCGATCTCGTGCGGGCCAAGATCGTCGAAGCGGGCGAAGCCTGCGCCCTCGAGCAGCGCGGCCATTTCCGTCGGCGTGAAGAAACTTAGCCAAGGCTCGCCCAGCTCGGCCACGCGTTTCATCCGCGCTTCCATATGTTCCCGCCTTGCCCCTTCGAAAGCCTCCGGCGGCTCGCCGTAGTCGAAGACCGCCTCCGCCTGCGACGCGGCGATCGTGCCGAGCGTCGCTTCAATGGCTTGGCGCGAGAGATAGGGAACCACGCCGAGCCAGAGAAAAAAGGCCGGCGCCTTGCGGTCGAAGCCGGCCTTCTCGAGTTCGTCGAAGAAATTCTGCCGCTCGAAGTCAACGGGCGTAAAGCGCGACCGATCAGCGGGAAGGCCAGCCTCGGCGATGCGGGCGCGTTTCCATTCCTGCGTCGCCGGATGATCGACCTCGAATACTTTGAGGCCGAGGTCGCGAAACGGATTGCGCAGGGCGAACGTGTCCAATCCTGCGCCAAGCGCCACCACTTGCCGCAACCCGCGCGTCACTGCTTCGGCGAGCCGGTCCTCCGCGATACGGCTGCGCGCGGCGACAAACAGGCGCATTATGCGGCGGCGTGGCTCCGCCTCGGCCTCGCGGCGGATCGTCTCTGGACTCTCGCCGAGGATCGGCACGGCGAAGGGGTCGCGGAAAATCACGCCGCCTTCCAAGAGCTGATGCGCGGCGCGATGGGCCGCAGCCCCTCTCGCGGTTAGACTGGCTTGTTCCTGCATCGGATTTTTTGTCTCTCTGAGCCGAACGACGTTTCCGCGAAAATCGCCCGTTTATCGATCAGACGCAAGGCGCGCACGAGCGCTGATTTGGCGAAGAGGACTAAAAAACGTAACCCTTAGGAAAGCATCGATTCAATCGAGTATTCAATTTTTTATGTCTCAATATGCTGATGTTGCCGGGCCGCACCCTTTTCGCTGCCGCTGAGCGCAGGCAGATTGGTCCCAAGAACCCTTGGTTCTTTCGCAGCCTCCTTTTGCTCGCCATCTTTTTGGTTGCGGCGTGGGCGCTCTTCCTCGCGCTCACGGGGCGGTGGCGCTGAGCGGACCGAAAGATTAGGGAAGCGCGTCGTCCGCTCGGTCGAGTTGAGCCAAAGCGGACGGAGGGCCGCTCGGCGATTCTTCTGCTCCGCCCGTCCCCTCGCGCCTCAATTCACATTGCGTAGGTCCCGACCGAGACCCTAGCCGCCGCCGGCCGCGATGCCCTGATGGACCTGGTAGATCGCTTGGTCGATCAATCGATCGCCGTGACGCGGTGGCCTCCCTTGTTCGGGAGCGCCGCTACGAGTTCGGCGCGCGCGCTTTGCAAAAACCCGAGCGCCGCCTCCATGTGCGGCTGTTGGCCGAGCGCATAGCCGGCGCCAAGCCCGATAGCGAGGGTCGCGCCTAAAATCACCCCATTGGCCGGAAAGCGTTTGAACATTCTGCCCTCCCTCGCCCGTGTCACTTATCGACAAGCCCCTCAGGATTTAAGCCTCGCCGATGGCGCGAGCTAAATAGGTCCGCCAGGCGCTGTCAAAGGCGGCCTTGAGGTATCGGCCAAGGGTCGAACGCGAAAAAAGCCCTCGCCGGTCGACCTAGTGCGAAGCCGCTTCGCGGCGCGTGTCGCCCTCGATCTTGCCGCGGCGGGGTCGCCGCTTTGCGAGCGCATCTTTGATGCGCTCGATCAGGTAGCGTCGCGTGTACGGCTTGACGAGAATAGGGCCGGTTAGGGGCGCATCGACCGGCAGGTCGATCGGACCGACCACGCCGGACGTCACGATGACCTCCATTTCGGGATGACGCGAACGGATCCATTTGGCGAGCGCCAAGCCGTCTACGCCGCTTGGCGTTGGCATGTAGATATCGGTGATCACCAGATCGACGGGCAGGCGGGAATTGAGCATGTCCATGGCTTCGGGCGCGTTGCTCGCCTCGTGAACCCGATAGCCGCATTCGCGCAGAAATTCCGCAACGCCCATTCGGATTAACGCCTCGTCCTCGACGAGCAGGATCGTTTCCAGCGGCGACTTGAGATCGGAAAGGGCGTCAATCACGGCCAGCTCCGCGCGCTAAGCCACTGATAACGCTTCGGGCCGTTAGCTTGTTCCCAAACCTCTGTTGGATAGCGTGAATTTTTTATTGAGAGGCCTCGGCGACGCGGCTTTAGTGGCGACGCGGCCGGACAATGACGGCCCGAACGGATGAGCTTCCTAAGTCGCGCTGGTCGGATTTCTCGATCTGCTGGGCCAACCGCGTCCAGAGGAACGCGAGATCCAGGAGGATGACGCAGGCCTCTTCGTTTGTGACGCCAAGCGCGGCCTCGATGCACGAGCGCGCGCTCTGGCGATATTTGCTGGCCGGCTTAAGCGGGAGGTCGGTTTCCATTCGGACGGCGGTCTAGAGGGCCCAATCGTTACGCCAATGCTTGAAGGCGAACGCAGTTCCCTCGCCTGCGGCTCAAATTGTCGGCCGCCGCAATCGAGCGGCGATCCGGCGCGCTCTCGGTGGCGCCGGCGCCGACGCCGAAATGTGGCGAAAATCACTTCACTCGAGCGGACGTTGATCTACCCATAGAGCCCAGAGAGGCGGGCGCGAAGACCCGCCGATTTGGAGGCTCCAATGGCGCCGATTTTCGACTACAACGCGAAGCTGGCCCAGGACGACGTGATCGAGGGCGTTGGCATTACGGTTGGCGCGATGCAGGGCGTCGCCCGGCGACAGCTTGCCGGCTCGATCGTTGTCGCGATGCTTGTGGCCGCGGTCGCGGCGATGACGACGATGAGTTCCGCGCGCCATGAGACAGGCTACGCCACGGCGCGCTATGCGCCGGTTGTCCAACAGCCGACCTTTGTCGCGTCGCCAGATCGTGTCGTCGCCGCCGCAAAGCGTCAGACTGAACTCCCATAGCGTGCCGGATTGGATTGCTGATCACGTCCCGAGGGGCCCAAGAGCGGCCGGTCGAAGAGGCGGACCGTAAGAAGAGTTCTGATCCAGGGACATGAGTTCCCTGAAGGAAAGGGCCAGGGGCGTGTCACGCGCTCCGGCCCTTTCGTCATTTTAGAGCGCGGTCGTCGAGCGCCGCAGGAGCGCCGCGGCGGGGGCGGGCGACGCGCGCGATCGCTAGGAAGATTACGCCGGCGCCTTGGCGGGTTCGCCGGCTACGCTGTGGAAGACCCTGACCGGCCAGGAGAACGCATATGGTAGCTCTTGCGCGACGCTTGCGGTGAGGTCTGCGGCGGTGGCGGTGTTCCACTTGTCTCGAATCGTCGGCGATAAAACAACGCCGACGCCAATGAGATAGACAATCAGGATCAACGCGATGAACATACACCTCAGCCGGCTCCCGCTGGAAGACTAGCGTCGCGCCCTTCGCTTTCCCCCCGCCGTCAAAGGCCAACGAATGTCCTAAGCCACTCCGCAATATTTGGAATGTGCTGAAGGCCGCTATGTATCAAGTCCGTCGTTGCTGATCGAAGGGCCGTGTCTGACAGCCCGCGAAGAGCTTTCTTCAACGTCGACTTCTCAGATGGCGACAGAGGCGACACGTCAATCTTAGCGGCTAAAAGCTCACGCACCGTATCGGCGTGAAGCTTCACGGTGACGATGCCTAGCACTGCTGATAGGCCGCCGTCATCCTCCAGAAAATCGAGCCCCCGCGCGGTGATCTTTGCGCCGCCCCAAGCGAAGTGGCCATCGAGACCTTGTGAAACCAACGGTTCGCATAGTCCATGGTCTTGAAGGTACATTAAGTTCGCGAAGAAATGCTGTTCGTCGTGACTGCCAACGTCGGGAACGTCCAAAAGCATTCCCGGATACGCAAAGGCTTCAAACCCCCTGCCCGATGACGAAGGGCGTGATCGCCGCCGGCGCGCAGTGATGGCAGCCCGGTGCATCGCAATGGAGCAGAGCAAGCAATATTCGCTTTGAAGCCGCCAAAGGGTCGGAACCGGGCTGGGACCGCGAGCCGGGGGCGACTTGGCAAGGCTCCTACGGCCCTGGCGGGGGACACGACGCCAACGCCGCTTCGCAACGGCCCGCTGATGTTGCGCCTTTGGGGCGAGCGCTGGGCAAGAGCGGTCTCCCTCGCGATTCCGGCGGCGTAGGTTTGGTGTGCTACGCTGGCTCGTTCCGGCGAGCGGAGAGTTTGCGTGGAAGCGGAACGCAGGCAGGTCACCGTCCTGTTTACCGACTTGGTCGGGTTCACAACCTTCTCGGAACAAGCTGGGGAGGAAGCGGCCTTTACCCTCATGCGAAGCCTTGCCGGCTTGATGGAGGAGGCCGTCCGCGAACAAGGCGGCGTCGTGCAAGGCTTCACCGGCGATGGCGTCATGGCGGTGTTCGGCGCACCGATCGCTTTTGAGGACGCTCCGCTACGGGCCTGCCGGGCGGCGTTGGCAATCCTTGATCGATTGAAGGCCGCTGGCGGCGATCTCGAATCAAAGCATGGCGTTCGGCCGCAATTGCGGATCGGCATGAACACCGGACTGGCGGTGGTTGGTCAGGTCCAAGGCGGCGTAGGCGCCGGGCTCACGGTTCTCGGCGACACCGTAAATGTCGCAGCGCGCTTGCAGGCCAAGGCCGAGCCGGGATCGGCTGTCATGAGCGAGGCGATGCACCGACGGGTGGACGGAATGGTCGAGGCGAGCTTTGCTGGCGAGCATCAGTTCAAGGGCAAGAGCGAACCGCAGAAGGTGTATCGGCTCGACGCCATTCGGCGGGGGGCGACGCGGTTTGGAGCGACGATGGGGCGAGGGCTCGGTGCCTATGTCGGTCGAGAGCGCGAGTTGGAAATGCTGGAGCGCGGCCTCGAAGAGGCGCGCCGCGGGCTTCATGTCATCGACATCTCGGCCGAGCCCGGCATGGGCAAGTCGCGCTTGCTCCACGAGTTTCGCCAGCGGATCAGCGAGGACCAAGTTTTTATACTATCGGGGAGCTGCTCGCCCGACGGCCAACAGACCCCCTTCCTGCCGTTCATCGAGGTAGTTAGAGGCTCCTTTCAGGTCAGCGTCGGGGAAGCCGAGAAGGAGATCGCGCGCAAGTTGGAGATGGGCCTGAATGTGCTGGGGCTGCATTCGCTCGAGAATGTTGGGCTGCTCCTCAATCTGCTCGGTCTAAAGCCGCCGGATGGCGCGCTGACCGGTCTTGACGGCGTGTTGACCGGCCTTCGAACGCGCGACTTGTTGCAGCATTTGCTCGAAGCGCGTTGCCGACTCTCGCCGGTGGTCCTACTGATTGAGGACCTGCATTGGGTCGACAGCGCATCGGAAGAGGTGCTGTCCAAGATCATCGGCGGCGAGACCAAGCTGCGGCTCCTGCTGCTTCATAGTCGGCGGCCGGAATACCCGCCTGGGTGGCTCGAACGGCCGACGCTAGTCAAGCTGTATCTGGAGCCGCTGCCGGCTGGCGATATCCGGCGGCTGATTCAGACGCGGCTAGGCGCTGAGGGATTGCCCGAGGCTCTGGCGCGGCAGCTGATAGAAAGGGCGGAAGGTAACGCTTTCTTCGCCGAAGAGATCGTGAGCTTCCTTATCGAGCGCGGTCTGCTGCGCGCCAATGCGGGAAGAGTGGAATTTGAGGCTAATTCGGTCACAGCGGCGCTGCCGGCGAGCGTCCAGAGCCTGCTCACAGCGCGCGTTGATTGGCTCGCGCTGCAAGACCGCGCTCTGCTTCAGGCGGCAGCGGTCATCGGCAGGCGCTTCGATCCGGGGCTTCTGGCCGCCGTAATGGACGGTGGTGGCGATATCGAGGCTCGGCTCGCGGCGATGCAGGCGCTCGATCTTGTTCATGCCGAGCCCAACTCCGGGGATTATTCCTTCAAGCATGCGCTCGCGCGCCACGCGCTTTATCAGAGCCTCCTAACCGGGCCGCGCGAGGCGCTGCATCTGAAGATCGCGGAGGAGATCGAACGCCGCAATGACAATCGCTTGGCTGAGGTGGTTGAAATGCTCGCCCATCACTACAGCCAGACGGACCGCGCCGACAAAGCCTTCACTTATCTTGCCATGGCCGGGGCCAAGAGCCTTGGCGTCTATTCCCTTGATGAGGCGGAGAACTACTTCATCGCCGCCCTGGCTCTTCTCGACAAAGATTCAGATTGCGTTTCGGACGAACAAGTCACCGATTTCCTCGCCTCGTATACGCTTCTGTTGAACCTGAGGGGACACATTAAGGTCACGATTAGCGTACTGGAGCGGTATTTGAAGCACGTTGACCATCAAGGTGACGATCCCAGAACTGTTCTCATCCGGTATCACTATGCGCACGCGCTTCTCCTAAACGCTCGCTATGAAGATGCAATTACCGTGCAGCGAGAAACCACCTCTCTGGCAGAACGCCTGGGAGACCGAAGGTCGAAAGGATACGCATTCATCGGTCATATGATGGCGGCAACCATCGTCGGTTCAAAGCGTCAGGACGATCTTGAGCGACGCAAAAGAGAGGCCATTCAGGCCGCCGCTGATACGCGCGATGCGTACCTTCAAAACCAAGTTAGGGCTGTCTTGGGCTTGGAGGAGATGGCTCGTGGACGCATGACCAACGCTCGCGAATCGGCTCGCGAACTATTGGAATTTGGCCGGCTGTTTAACGATCCTCGATCCACGGGTTTTGGCCTCTATTTGTTGGCCTATATCGCTTTCTTTTCGGACTCGTATGCGGAGGCCTTGGAGTATAGCGACCAATCGCTGGCAGTCGTTGTCACACCAGTGGACCGGCTTATCGCTTTAGGCGCAAAAGCGTTCGCCCTGACGCTTCTCGGTCGCGTTGACGACGGCAGCGCATTGCTTGACGAGTATCGTCGTAGTTGCATCGCTCAAGGTTATCTCTATGGGTTTGCTGTGAGCGAGGTACCGTTTGGCGTGTGCAAAATCTTGCGGGGAAATCTCTCCGAGGGCCTTCACTTAATTGAACGGGCCATTTTGATGCGGGAGAAGGAGGGGCTTCCTGACCTCGCTGATTTATTTCGGCTAAACCTTGCGGACGTGTATTTGCAAATCATCGCCGGAAAGGAACGACCGCCACTCTCGCTGTTGTTGAAAAATTTGCCAATTCTCCTGAACATAATGATTAGCTCGTCTAGACGGGTCCAGGCCCTAACGTCTCACGTCCTCCAAAATCCGAATTTCGATTCTGGTGGGTATCATATGGGCCGCGCCCAAATGATTCTCGGCTTGCTTTATAAGGCCAAGAAGAAGCGCGTGCTCGCCTTTCAGTATCTGACCGAGGCGAAGCGGATCGTCTCGCAATTCGGGCCGACGCCGATGCTTGCGAAGATCGATGCGGCCTTGGCGGAGCTTGATGCGTAGCGATGTCGCCAATGGGACTGCGTGTTCGCCTGCGGCCGCGATCGGCATAGTATCGAGAAGTCGACCAGCACGTCAGCGAACCAAGGAGACTAGGGGGAGCTCCCTGATCGATTCCAAAGGCTTGGTGAACGGGGTCGGCCCTTGTCGGATGAAAGCAATCGGCAACACGCGAACGCGCTCCTGTAGAACTCCGTTCGTTTGCGACCCGGCCGCGGATCGCCGCGCTTTGTGTTTGTCTTGCGCCAGCGAGAGGGTAGGATGAGCGAGACCCGGAAACTTGCGGCGATCTTGGTCGCTGATATCGTCGGTTACAGCCGGCTGGCTGGCGCTGACGAAGATCGCATTCTCGCCCGGCTCCGAACGCTTAGAAGCGACCTGATCGACCCTACGGTCGCGGTCCACCACGGCCGCGTAGTGAAGCGCACTGGCGACGGCAGCATCATTGAATTCCGTAGCGTCGTTGACGCGGTGCGCTGCGCCCTTGAAATACAAAACGCTATGATAGAGCGCAACGCGGGCGTGCCGGAGGACCGTCGCATCGTCTTTCGCGTAGGCATCCATATTGGCGACGTTGTCGAAGAGAGCGACGGCGACCTGATGGGCGACGGCATCAACATCGCCGCTCGGCTAGAGGGAATCGCCGAGCCCGGTGGCATCTGCCTATCCGCGTCCGCTCACGAGCATGTGCAAGGACGCATCGAAGCTGGTTTTGTCGACCTCGGCGACAAAGAACTGAAGAACATCGCCCGTCCGGTCCGGGTTTATGCGATCAATCCCAATCGTGCGGCATCCGTAATCGACCTGCCGGCTTCGACGAAAATAGCCCGGCCTCGCCTCTCAATTGTAGTTCTGCCCTTCGCCAACCTAGGAGGCGATTCGGCCCAAGAGTATTTCGTCGATGGAGTAACGGAGAGCCTCACAACCGACCTCTCCTGTATTTCACGCGCTTTCGTCATCGCGCGGAATACGGCCTTCACTTACAAGGGGAAAGCGGTTGATGTGAAGCAAATCGGCAAGGAGTTGAATGTCCGTTACGTCCTCGAAGGGAGCGTGCAGCGTGGTGGCAGCCGGATGCGCGTAAACGTGCAGCTTATCGATGCGGAGAGTGGGAGCCACTTGTGGGCAGACCGTTTCGACAAGCCTGTGGCCGATCTTTTCGACATGCAGGACGAAATCGTCGCTCGTCTGGCGAGAGCCCTTGATTCGCAACTCGTCTTCGCCGAAGCCAGACGCGCGGAGCAGGCGCAGAGTCCCGTTTCAATAGACCTCTATTTCCAGGGTAGAGGGTGGCTTCATAAGGGCGCGGCGCTTGAGCATATCACGCGAGCCCGGGAGTTCTTTGAGCGCGCATTGGCTGCTGACGCCGGCAATGTAGATGCGCTCGTCGGCATTGGCGCAATAGATACGATGGTCGGCGGCAACTTGATGTGCGACGATTGGGCGGCGCGCCTAGCAGCGGCCGAAGCGACCTTAACCGAGGCGCTGTCTTTGAAGCCGGACCATGCGCAAGCTCACCTTCATCTGGGGAATGTCTATGGCTTTACTAACCGCGCGGAACAAGGAATCGCCGAATGTGAACGCGCCTTAGCGTTGAATCGAAATTTGGCCGCCGGTCATTCGACAATCGGATGGATAAAATTTGTAATTGGTCGCGGCGAAGAAACGGAGGGTCACGTCCGCGAGGCTCTGCGTCTAAGTCCTTTTGACGCGAGCGCGTACATGTGGATGGCCTGCGTCGGCTTTAGCAAGACCTTGGTTGGCGACGATGAAGAAGCGGTAATTTGGTTGCGACGCTCAATCGAGGCCAACCGAACTTATGCGCTCTGCCATTTCGCTCTAGCCGCCGCTTTGGCTCATTTAGGCCAACAGGAGGAAGCGCGTGCGTCGGTTCAGGCAGGTCGCGCCTTGGATGCCACATTTACCATCGCGCGATTCCGTGCCGGGGTACCGAATAAGAATCCGATCTTTCTCGCCCAGCGTGAGCGCGCCTGCGAAGGAATGCGTAAAGCCGGGGTCCCGGAAGGATGACGAATGCCCGCCGTCCTGGGGGCGCATCTGCGCGTCTCGGTCAAAGACTGATGCCCTGGACTCGCAAGCTCAAGGCCCCGATCGCCCTTGACGATGGCCGCCGGCTGGTCACGCTCGCCGACGCGAGGGTCCCGATGATCGGCGTCAGACCGTGCATAGACATAAGGAAATCGCATTAAAGCCAATGATATCAATAATAAGTTAGGGACATGAGTTCCCTGAAGGAAAGGGCCAGGGGCGTGTCACGCGCTCCGGCCCTTTCGTCATTTTAGAGCGCGATCGTCGAGATCGTCGCGTTTACGATCCCCGCTCGAGGCGGGATCCCGCCAGAGTCAGCTCGCCTTCCGTTTGCTCGCGGCAGGTTGCGCGGCTGGCTTCTTTTCTTCCTTCCGGCCTTGGATCGGCAGCAGCATTTCGCGCTGGCCCTCGACCCGCTTCTTGGTCGCCTTCTTCGGCTTCGGGGCGGACTTCCGATCCGCATGCTCCTCTTCGGCGATGCTCTTGCGGAAGGCGTCCATCAGGTTCACGACATTGTTCGGCGGCGCGAAGCTCCGCGCCTTCGGCGCCGGCAAGCCTTGCTGCTTCTTCTCGAGAAGCTCGAGCACCGCCTGCTCGTAGCGGTCGGTGAATTGCGAGGCGTCGAAGGACGCCTCTTTGCTCTGGAGGATATGCTCGGCGAGTTTCAAGAGCTCAGGGGCGACCTTGATCTCCGGTATGTCATAGAAATAGTCCTTGGCGTCGCGCACTTCGTAAGGGTAGCGCAGCGTCGTGCCCATCAGCCCCTTGTCCCATGGCTGCAGCATGATGACGCGCTCCCGCTTCGAGAGCACAACCCGGCCCAGCGCGACCATGCCTTTGCCGCGCATTGCTTCGCGAATGACGGCAAAAGCCTCCTGTCCGACAGGGTCGTTCGGCGCGATATAGTACGGGCTGTCAAGATAGCGCTCGTCGATCTCGGCGCGCGGGACGAAGGAATCGATCTCGATCGTGTGATTGCTTTCGATCTCGACCGCCTCCAGCTCCTCATCTTCGACCATCAGATAGGCGCCCTTGGCGTATTCATAACCGCGGCCTTTGTTCTCGGCCTCGACCGGTTCGCGCGTGACCTCGTCGATCAATTGCTGCCGCAACCGATTCCGGGTCTTCTTGTTGATTTGCCGGAATGCGACCCGCTCGCTCGTTGACGAGGCGGTGTAAAGGGCGATCGGGCACGAAACCAAGGCGAGCTTGATATAGCCCTTCCAGTACGGACGAGCGGCGGCCACGCGAAAACTCCTACTCAATCGAAAACCCGATTCTGAACCGTGATCCCGGGGAGTCAATAGAATTTGATCGGACATGGTTTTTAGAGTACTTTGTTCGCCAAATGTTCGCGGGTGGCGGCGTTTGCGTCGAAAGACGGGCGCGTGGGCTTGTGTTGAGATGACGTAAAGATTTGCGCCGTGACGCAAAAAAACGCCGGAGGACCTATGCCCTCGAGTTCCGCCGAAGCGGTTTCATTCGACGAACAGGGCGTTCGCGGCTTTCTCCATCCACAGCCGCCCGACGCTGACGACGGCCTGGTCCTCACGCATGGCGCGGGCGGAAACTGCAACGCGCCCCTGCTTGTGGCGGCGGCCAAGGCGTTTCACGCCGCCGGCCTGGTTGTCCTGAGATGCGATCTGCCCTTTCGCTGGGAGCGCCGTGGGCCGCCGTCGCCGGGGGGCGCCGCCGCCGATCGCGCGGGCCTGAAGAAGGCGGTTGACGCTCTGCGCGCGATCGTTCCGCGGCATGTCTATTTGGGCGGCCATTCCTACGGCGGCCGGCAGGCCAGCATGCTGGCGGCCGATCAGCCGAAGTTGGCGGAGGCTTTGCTCTTGTTGTCGTACCCGCTGCATCCTCCCGGCAAGCCCACTCAGTTGCGCATAGCGCATTTTCCGTCGCTGACGACCCGCGCGGTTTTCGTACATGGTTCGACCGATCCCTTCGGCTCGCTTGCTGAGATGAGTGCGGCGCTTGATCTGATCCCATCGGAAAAAGAGCTGATCGTCGTCGAGGGGGCAGGGCATGATCTCAAGCGCGGACGCTTCGATTTGAATAAACTTGTCGACGCCTTGCTTCGATCGCGCCAATAGCCGCCGCTCTCGCTGGGCTCCCATACCGTAATCGAAAAGCACGGGCGCGATCCCGCATATCGCTTACCGGGACAGGCGCAGTTTGTAGGCAGCCGGGACGCCGCTCACTCGTTTGATGGACAGGGGAACGCATTTGTCTTCTGCGTCCACGAAATCGAAGAAGAGCAGCGAGACGCTGCTCTCGAAATTTAAGGTGGCCCTCGCCGGTCTCGCCATAACCTTCGCCGGCGCGGCGATCTCGACCTGGTTCTCCGATCGCAGCTCGACCTGGGCCGCCTATGTCGCGAAAGTCGACAAGGACGCCGACGCGACGCTCCTTGCCTACCGCAACGCCGCCGACCTGATCAACGGGCGCTGGTACGCGCTCTATCAAACGGCCGACGCGATTGAAAATTCCGTCAGCGGCGACGAATGGGAGAGGGCGCGCCAGCAATATTCCGTCGTCGACAAGGATTGGGCTGCGGGTTACACCAAGATCGACAGCGACATCCGGTTCAATGTCGACGAGACGTTCCAGGTCAACCTCGAGGCCGAGCGCGAGAACGCGGACACGGCGCTCATTTCCGCGATGGCTTGCGCGAAGACGTCCAGCGCCGACAAATCGCGGCAAATCTACGAGACGAATTCCGCTCATGAGGTGATGGCCATCGTCAATCACTGCCTGGGGCTGGTCAAAGCGGATTTGGACAAAGCGATCGCTGCGAGGTCCGGCGCCGGCAGTGATCCGAGCAAGGCCAAGGACCTGCTTGGAAAATGGCGCGACGAGTTGGAATTGGCCTATTGGACCCACGCTGCGCTGCGCTGTTTTGTTCTCGAGCGCGAGCTTACGCTCAGATCTATTGCGGTGCGGCAGAGCTATTGGAACAAGTTCTTTGGCGCATTGCCCGTGAGGTACGATCTCCCTCGCGACGCAGAGAATTGCCGCGCGGCGTGGCTTCAGAATACGGAAAAAGCCGACATCGAAGTGTCCGGGGTTCCAGCTCAGTTGGATTGAATGGCGTATCGCCAATCCGGCTCGGTCTGAACCGAGCGTCGACGCCGGCTCTTTGGTATTCTTGCAAAACTGTCACGTTGCCGCCACAGTAATGACACTTTTGGCCCCGCCGAAAGCGGCGATCATGGCGGCGCTGTGATCGTCGCCAACTCGCGCTTGTCAAATGCGCCCGCAGGCGACAGATTGGCCGCGTCGTATTTGATTCCGCTTTTAACGTACCTAGGCGAGATTGATGTTTACACGTAAAGTTTCCATTGCGCTCGGCGTCGCATTGACGGCGGTGATTTGCAGCGGCGCGCTCGCCCAACAATCGCCGCCTAATCCGCGCGTCGCGCTGGTGATCGGCGAGAGCGCTTACCCGGACCACCCTTTGGCGACGACGGCGAACGACGCCGGCCTCATCGCCCAGACATTGCAGGCGGCCGGTTTTGACGTCGTTGGCGCCCGCGACCTCGATGAGAAATCGCTGCGGCAAGCCTTGCGCGATTTCATCGACAAGTCGAACGCCGCCGGCCCGGACGGGATCGATTTCGTCTATCTTTCCGGCCGCGCGCTGCAATATGCGGGAGACAATTATTTTGTGCCTGTCGACGCCCAGATCGCGCGCGATGTCGATGTTCCCATCGAAGCGGTGAAGATATCGGATTTCACTCATGCGCTCGCCGCCGTCGCCGGCCGCGCCCATGTGGTGGTCATCGACGGCGCGCGCGCCAACAATTATGCGCCTGATACGCCTCTTGCGCCGGGGCTCGCGCTTGTCGACGCCGAGAAGGGCGAGCTCGTGGCGTTCAACGCGGCGCCAGGCACGCTTGCGCCTGACGAGACCGGCGCCTATGGCGTCTATGGCAAGGATCTCGCCGGCGCCCTGCGCCAAGGGGGCGTTCCGCTCGAGGACATATTCACGCAAGTGCGGCTGCAGGTGAATCAGGACACCGCCGGCGCCGTCGTTCCGTGGAACGCGTCCAACCTCGGCGCTCCCGTTTACATTTTCGAACGCGCCGCCGACTCGGCGCCGCCGCCGGTGATTGCCGCGAGCAAGACCCTCGCCGACCGTCCGCTGAGGGCTCTGGGCGCCGAGCAGGCTTACGCCGCAGCGCTCGAACGCGATAGCCTGGAGGGATATCAGGAATACGTCGAAGCCTATCCGACCGCGCCCGAGGCGCGGCGCATTCGGGCGATCCTCGCTGCGCGCCGCGAGGCGTTGTTCTGGCGTCGTTGCGTCATGGACAACACGCCGCGCGCTTATTGGACCTATCTCAACCGCTACCCCAACGGGCCGCATGTCGCCGACGCGTCGCGGCGCTTGGCCATCCTCTCGGCGCCCGAGGCGGCGCCCGTCGATTTCGCGCCGGTCGAATTCGCCGATTTGCCGCCGCCGCCCCCGGACGAGGGATTCTACGCCGAGCAGCCGATCGCCTATTTCGGCGGCGATGATTTTGGCCCGCCGCCGCCTCCGCCGCCGCCGGATTTCGCGCCCGACTATGGCGACGATTGGCGCGACTTGCCTCCGCCTCCTCCGCCCGTCAGCTACGGCTACCTTCCGGTTTTGCCGATCGCCATCCCGCTTGTCGCCGGCGCGGTCGTGGTGACCCACGAAATCTTTGAACGCGAACGCCGCGAACGCCGCGAACGGGAGCGCACCGGCGTCGCCCCGCCGGGCGTCCCCGCCGCGCCGCCGCATGGCGCCGCGCCCGCGGGTCAACAAGGCTCTCAAGTCGCGCATGCGAACGCGCCGTCTCAGCCGCCGCCGCTGCCAAAGGGCGTCGCCCCAAAGGCGCCCCCGCCGCCGCAACATGAGGCGCCGAAATTGCTGATCCCGGGGACGCCGGGCGCAAGGCCGGTCTCCACCGCGCCGGCGGCGATAAAGGCGGCGCCGGCGGCCGCCGGCGCCCATGCCCCGTCGCCGCCGGCCCCGGCGCATGCCCTGCCATCGGCAACGCCGCCGGCCGGCGGCCATGCGCTGCCGTCGCCCGCGCCTCCGCCGCCGGCCGCGCATGCGCCGCCGAACGCGCCGTCGCCGGCTGGTCACGCCTTGCCGGAGGCCCATGCGCCGGCTGGCGGGCACGCGCTGCCGGCCCCCGCCGCGCCTCCGCCGCCGGCCGCCCATATCGCTCCGCCGGCGCCGTCCCCGCATGCC
>DATGHD010000322.1:0-3204 GCA_035308145.1 Roseiarcus sp. | reverse complement strand
GGCAAAGAAGGGATTTGTCCTTCTGCCAAAACGCTGGGTCGTCGAGCGATCCTTCGCCTGGATGACCCGATGTCGAAGACTGGTCAAGGATTACGAGCGCTACGCCGCCACCCTCGCCGGGTTCCATGTCGTCGCCTTCGTCTGTATCATGCTCAAACGAGCCGCTGAACTCATGCAAGGTGCATAACACCCTCTAGGGGAGTTCTTGAGCGTTAGAAGCGATAGCCGAGCCTGACGCCGAAATTGGTCAAGCCGCGATTTTGCTTGCAGAAGCCGGCGTTGGACGAATGCTCGACTGTGCCCATCACGCTCCAGGCGTCGGTCAACCGGTAACCAACGGATTCCGACTCATGGAACCACCAATTGCAGCCGATCTCATTCCAATGGGGCGGGACGTTAGCCCCCGTCTTGCCGTCATTGACGCCAAGCCCGAAATCGGAACTCAGAAAAAAACGCTGGGTTATATCGAAATTCCACGCCGCCCCGCCATAGAGGTTGCTTGTCTTGCCGGCGGTGTTGACGGTGGCGCCCAAATCTGGGTGCGGGATGAACATGCTCCAGAACGGGTCCGTCCCCTCCCAGAGCTTGGGCGCCAAAATCTCGCCGTTGATGTCAACCGAGCCGCGTTCTGGGCTCAAAGGATCGTGGTCATAGACCCCGCCGCGAACTTCCCAGCCCAAAAAAACCGGCGCCGGCGGCAAAGCGGGCGTGGCCGTAGAGGGCGCTAAATCTGCCGCAGCGACCGGCGTAAGAAACGCCAGAAGCGCAAAACCTGTCGTCGCCGCGCGTTTCGTCACACTTTGGAACCCCCGACCCTAGAGCGCGAATCCACGCCTTTCGCCCCCGCGACCGACGATTGATACAGGTTGTCCGAGTCCCCGTGCAAGCGCCTGCCGTCGCAAAGTCGTCTTGTGTGCTTTGGCGGCAACGAGCCAGACCTGGCAGGCCCCATCGGTCCGATTACTCCGCCGCGCGCTCCATCGGCGCGCCGGGCGAGCGCCACAATGCCAGAAGCTTCTCGCGCTCAGTGTCGGCCGCCACAATGGCGCGCGCCTTGATGTGTCCGTAGCCGCGGATTTTTTCAGGCAGCGCCGCGATCGCGACGGCGACGGCATGGCTATCCGGCGCAAGGCGCGCGATCGCTTCTTCACAGAACGCCTCGTAGTCGGCGATCAGACGCCGCTCCGCCCGGCGCTCGCCCGAATAGCCGAAAAGATCAAGCGTAGTTCCCCGCAAAGCCCGCGCCGCGGCCAAAAGGCGGAACCCGTGGATCATCCATGGGCCGAAGGCCATCTTTTTCGGCTCGCCGGTTACCCGATCTTTGCGCGCCAGCAAAGGCGGCGCGAGATGGAACTCGAAACGAAGGTTCCCGTCGAATGTCTCGGCAATTTGGCGTTGGAACGAGCCGTCGACATAGAGCCGGGCGACCTCGTATTCGTCCTTATAGGCCATCAGCTTGAAGAGATTGCGCGCGACGGCCTCGGCAAGGCCCTTTGAGCCCGGCGCGCTCTTCCGCTCGGCTTCGGCAACCCGCGCGACCAGCGCCCGGTAGCGGGCCGCGTAGGCTTCGTTTTGATAGGCGGTCAGAAAATCCGCGCGCCGCCGGACGATTTCCTCCGGCGTCTCGTCGCGCTCCGGCTTTTCGGCCGCCTCAGGATCGATCAATGCGGCGACGGCCTTAGGATCGGCGTGCGCGGCCCGGCCCCAATCGAAGGCCGCGAGATTCATCGCCACCGCTTCGCCGTTAAGCTCGATCGCCCGCCGGATCGCCGCGGCCGACAGAGGCAGGTAGCCCGCCTGATAGGCGTAGCCCAGCATGAACATATTTGCCCCGATCGCATTGCCGACCAAGACATTGGCGGCCTGCGTCGCATCGACGAAACGCGCGCCGCCGCCGCTCGCCGCATCGATAGCGCGTTTGATCCTCTCGCCGGGCAGCGAGAAATCCGGGTTGCGCGTGAAATCGCCAGGATAGATTTCGGCGCTGTTGACGACGAAGCCGCTCGAAGGGCCGCGGATCGCGGCGAGGACTTTCTTGGCGCCGGAAACGACGAGGTCGCAGCCGAGCACAAGATCGGCGTCGCCCGCAGCAACGCGTATGGCGTGGATGTCCTCAGGGCTTCGCGCCAGTTTAACATGGCTAAACACGGCCCCGCCTTTCTGAGCGAGGCCGGCCATGTCGATCATGCCGCAGCCTTTGCCTTCGAGATGGGCGGCCATGCCGAGAATGGCGCCGATCGTCACGACGCCTGTCCCGCCGACGCCAGTCACAATGATCGAATAGGGTCTGTCGCCGACCTCGCGGCGCCGCGGCTCAGGCGAAGCGGGCGCGCTCGCAAGACCCGTCCGTTTTTTCATAACCGCCCCGTGGACGGTGACAAAAGACGGGCAGAAACCGTCGATGCAAGAAAAGTCCTTGTTGCAACTTGATTGATCAATTCTCCGCTTGCGGCCGAATTCGGTATCGAGCGGCTGGATCGAAACGCAGTTCGATTTGACGCCGCAGTCGCCACAGCCTTCACAGACGAGTTCATTGATGATGACGCGCTTCGCCGGGTCGGGAAAAGCGCCGCGTTTGCGCCGGCGACGCTTTTCAGCGGCGCAGGTCTGATCGTAGATGAGGACGCTGACGCCTTTGGCTTCGGCGAGCTCCTCCTCGACGGCGATCAGCTCTTCTCGCGGCCGTATCGTTAGGCCTTCCGGCCAGGCGACGTCCTTGGGGTATTTGCCGACGTCGTCGGTCACGACGACGATCGGATGAGCGCCGTCGGCGGCGACTTGCCGCGCGATTTGCGGCACATTGAGCCCGCCTTCGTGGCTTTGACCGCCGGTCATCGCGACGGCGTCGTTGAAGAGAATCTTGTACGTAACGGTGGTTTTCGTGTCGATCGCCCAACGCAAGGCGAGCGCGCCTGAGTGATTGTACGTCCCATCGCCGAGATTCTGAAAGACGTGGCCGCGCGTGGAGAACGGCGCTTCGCCGACCCAATTGGCCCCTTCGCCGCCCATTTGGGTGAAGCCGTCGGTGGCGCGATCCATATACTGCGCCATGAAATGACAGCCGATGCCGGCGTAGGCCCGCGCGCCCGCGGGGATGACGGTCGAACGATTGTGCGGGCAGCCCGAGCAGAAATAGGGCGTTCGCTGCGCGACCTCGTGGATTTCGGCGAGCGCGCTCTGCGCCTTGCGCACGCGGGCGAGGCG
>DATGHD010000321.1:0-11830 GCA_035308145.1 Roseiarcus sp. | reverse complement strand
GTACGATAAGTTTGAACCGGGATCGTATAGTCGCGCGTCACCGTCTGATAGACGACGGTCGGAACCGAATAGCTGTGCGAATAAGTCTGGGGCGCATAGGAATAAGCTTGCGGCGCGTTGGAATAGGCCGGCGCGGCGTAGCCGCCCGTCGCGGGCGCCGCTTCCGTCGTGTCATAGCCGGTGGAATAGCCATAGTCCGGCGAGGCGTAGTCATAAGGCGCGGCCGCGCCGAGAGCCGCGCCATAGGCCGCTCCGGCATAAAAGCCGCCGATCACCCGCGGCTCGAGAAACCGGCGATGGTCCTCGCGCCCCGGCGCAAAGCCATGAGCCATATGATCCATATGGCCATGGCCGGGCGCGCCGGGACGGACCAGGCTCGCTGCGGCCTCGGCGTTGACGGCAAAGGCCAAAGAGGAGGCGAGCGCAAGCGCGCCGGCGCCGGCAAGTCTATGAATGGAACGCATGAGAGAGCCCCTGTCGCGGTTTGGGTCGTCGAGACCCTAAAATCCCGGCCTCTCCGCCCGATTCCGAGACACGCGAAGCGCCGCTTTCTCCGCTCACGCAATCCCTATTCCGAAGGCGCGGGACGCGCCTCGACGGCCGCAGCGGGCGCGCCGGCGGCGCCCGCCGCATAGCGCTTGGCCAGAGCGGCGCAGACCATCAATTGAATCTGGTGAAACAGCATCAGCGGCAGCACGATCATGCCGACTTGCGCCAGCGGGAAAAGCACGCCGGCCATCGGCACGCCGCTGGCCAGGCTCTTCTTCGAGCCGCAAAACACGATGACGATCTCGTCGGCCCTCGCAAAGCCGAGCCGGCGCGCGACAAAGACTGTGACCAGGAGCGCCGCGGCGAGCAGCAGCGCGCATACCAGCAAGAGTTTGACGAGGTCGGCGGCGCCAAGCACATGCCAAAGGCCGTTGGCGACCGCCTCGCTGAAGGCCGAGTAGACGACCAACAGGATCGAGCCGCGGTCGACATAGCCGAGCGCATAGCGATGACGGGCGACAAAGTCGCCGATCCAAGGCCTCAACAGATGGCCGGCGAGGAAAGGGGCCAGCAGCTGTAGAATGATGTCGACGACCGCGTGCAGCGACACGCCGCCTTTGAGGTTCATCAGAAGGGCGACGAGCGCCGGCGTGATGAAAATGCCGAGGAGGTTCGAGAGCGACGCCGCGCATACCGCGGCGGCGATATTGCCGTGAGCGATCGAGGTGAAGGCGATCGAGGATTGCACCGTCGACGGTAAGAGACAAAGGAACAGAAGGCCAACGAGCAGCGAGTCCGGCAGGACCGGCCCAAGCAGGGTTCGAAGGATGAGGCCGAGGATCGGGAAAAGGACGAAAGTCGCGGCGAGCACGATGAGATGCAGGCGCCAGTGTAGAGCGCCGGCAAGGGCCGCCTGGCGCGACAAGCGCGCGCCATGCAGGAAGAACAGAAGCGCGATAGCGAAGATTGTGACGTAGTGCAGAACCTCGCCGGCCGCCCCGACCGCGGGAAACAGGCTGGCGATGGCCACCGCCGCGGCGATCGCCAGCGTGAAATTGTCTGGTTTGAAAGCCGCAAGCGAACGCAGCAAGAAACCTCTCCTATCCCATTTTCCGCATGCGTCCGAGATAACCCCGCAGGGCTCAGTGTTTCATCGCCCAAGAATCTCTAGGAATCCAAATTGTCGATATTCCATCGCCGTACCCTTGCGCGGCGCCGCCGAGAATTGTGGTTCCGACCCAAGCGGACACAATTGCGTCAATCATATCTTCGACGGGCTTCAACGCAGTGAAGTTCTGCGATTGATCGACGTCGACCGCGGGCATGACGCCGGCGATCACCGCCTCAAGACGATTGACGATCTTCCGCAGTTCCTCGCGAACGCGCTGAAGCCTCTCGTCGGCTGACGCATCAGGCCAATATTTCTTCGTCTTGGAGACCTTATACGGCACGCGTTGCTTTGCGGGCATCAGACGGAGCAAGGCGGGATGGGGATAGATTTCCGCCAGCGTCAAAGGATGCGCCGGAGACGTCAATGTCTTGAGGAGATAGCCTTTGTCCTTCAGTTCTTTGTGAAGCGGTTGGCTGATTTTGCCAGGGCGTTCCGCCGAAGGCGAATGGGTTGAACATTTCGCCGCGCCGAAAGCGCTGGACACGGCAATATCCGACTTCCGACGACCCGTAATCGGCTGCAAAGACAAAGGCATATCGATGGCGATCACGTCCGGTAAACGGCCGCCAAGAAGTCGTTTCGCGCAAACGACGCCAAAGCCAAGACCGCAATCCTTCGGCGGTTCAAGATCGCAGGCGCCCGCGAGGTTTCGCAAGCTCGACGCGGCGGCTATCAACCGCCAGCGCCCGCTGATCTCCTCAATCAAAGCGAAGCCGCTGTCGTTCGCCGCCGTCCACGCCGCGTCGATGCCGAGGACGGCGGTCATGTCCCCATCACTCCGCCGCCATCCGCTCGGCCCTGACGTCCGGCGGGATCGCCTTCTCGGCCAAAGCGGCAAGGGCGTCGTCAAGGCTCATCGACTTCTGTTCGTTCGAGCCGAGACGGCGCATCGAGACGGTGCGTTCCGCCGCTTCCTTGCGACCTACGACCAGCAGCACGGGGACCTTGGCTAGCGAATGTTCGCGCACTTTGTAGCTGATCTTCTCGTTGCTCAGGTCGCCCTCGACTTTGAGGCCGCGTTTGCGCGCCTTGGCGACAATCTCCAACGCGTAGTCGTCAGCTTCCTGCGTGATCGTGCAAACGACGATCTGCAGCGGCGCGAGCCAGAGCGGCAGGTGGCCGGCGTAATGCTCGAGCAGAATGCCGGTAAAGCGCTCCATCGAGCCGCAGATCGCCCGATGGACCATCACCGGCGTCGTCTTCGCACTCGTCGCGGAAATATAGAAGGCGCCGAAACGCTCCGGCAGGTTGAAGTCGACCTGCGTCGTGCCGCATTGCCAGTCGCGGCCGATCGCGTCGCGGAGGACATATTCGAATTTCGGGCCGTAGAAAGCCCCCTCGCCGGGATTGATCGACGTGGTCACCACATTGCCGTGGCGCGCCTTGATCTCCTCGAGCACGCGCAGCATCACCGCCTCGGCGTGATCCCACATAGCGTCCGTCCCAACGCGCTTCTCCGGACGCGTCGAGAGCTTCACCACGATCTTGTCAAAGCCGAAGTCATGGTACACCGACAAAATCAGCTCGTTGATCTTGTGACACTCGGCGGCAAGTTGATCCTCGGTGCAGAAAATATGCGCGTCATCCTGGGTGAAGGCGCGCACGCGCATCACGCCATGCAGCGCGCCCGAAGGTTCGTAGCGATGCACGATGCCGAATTCGGCGAGCCGCAGCGGCAACTCGCGGTACGATCTGAGGCCGTTCTTGAATATCTGCACATGGCCGGGACAATTCATCGGCTTTATGGCGTAGACGCGTTCGTCCTGCTTGTCGGCGTCCTCGCCGGCCGGCCGGGCCATGAACATACTCTCGCGATACCAGCCCCAATGACCTGAGACTTCCCATAGATGCTTATCCAGCACCTGCGGCGCATTGACCTCCTGATAATCGGCGGCGAGGCGCCGCCGCATATAGGCGATCAATGTCTGGAACAAGGTCCAGCCCTTGGGGTGCCAGAAGACGGCGCCCGGCCCCTCCTCCTGGAAATGGAAGAGATCCATCTCGCGCGCCAGGCGGCGATGATCGCGGCGCTCGGCCTCTTCGAGTTGCTTGAGATAGGCGTCGAGCTCTTCCCTTGTCGCGAAAGCGGTGGCGTAGATGCGCGACAGCATCGGCCGCGAAGAATCGCCGCGCCAATAGGCGCCGGCGACCTTCATCAGCTTGAAGGCGTCGCCGATCCTTCCGGTCGAGGTCATGTGCGGGCCGCGGCAAAGATCGAGCCAGTCGCCCTGCCTGTAGATTTTGAGCTCCTCGCTCGGCGGGATCGCGTCGACGAGTTCGACCTTGAAGGCCTCGCCCTTCTTCTCAAAGAAGCTTCGCGCCGCATCGCGGCTCCACACCTCCTTGGTGAAGGGCCTGTCCCGCGCGATGATCTCGCGCATGCGTTTCTCGATCGCCGAAAAATCCTCGGGCGTGAAAGGCTCGTTGCGGAAGAAATCGTAATAGAAGCCGTTCTCGATCACCGGCCCGATCGTCACCTGCGTTCCCGGCCACAGCGACTGCACCGCCTCGGCCAGCACATGGGCCGCGTCGTGACGAACCAATTCCAAGGCGCGAGGGTCGTCTCTCGAGATGAACTCGATCCGCGCGTCCCTCGTCACCTTGTCGGCAAGGTCGCTCAACGTCCCGTCGAGGATCATCGCGACGGTTCGTTTGGCGAGCGAAGGCGAGATGGATTTGGCGATGTCGAGCCCTGTGAGGCGGGGCTCGAAGGCGCGCGAGGCGCCGTCCTTGAAAGTCACATTGATCATGATCGCTCCTTGCTCACTCGCCGACACCAATCGACGTAAGCATCGGGGGCGATATAGCGGGGGAGCGGCCGGCGGGCAATGGGCGGCGCCTTGCCGCCCTCGCCCTTGCGCGGAGCGCGCGCCATCGCCATGATCGCGCAAAGCGAGGAGAAAGCAGGGAGGATCCGCAAATGTTGACCCGACGAGGCTTCGCAGCCTGCGCGCTCTGCGCCTTTCCAGGATTTGTCGCCACCGTAGCGGAGGCGCAATCAGCCGCGACGCCCGGGCTCAAGCGCACGATTCTACAACGGACGGATGGCCCAGCCCCAGGCTATGAGACGGTGATGGTCGCCGTCGAGATCGCGCCGGGCGCAATCGTCGCGAGACATACCCATCCGGGCGTCGAGTCGACCTTTGTCCTAGAGGGCGAAACGGAATTGTCTGTCGAAGGGCAAGCGGTGCGAACAGTCGGCCCCGGGCAGAGCTTCCAAATCCCGACCGGCGTTCCTCACAGCGCCAAAAACGGCGACAAGCCCGCAAGGCTCGCCGCGACCTATGTCGTCGAAAAGGGCAAACCGCTCGCCTCTCCGGCGTGAATGACTTAGCCCAGGGCCGGCGGGACGCGCCAGACCCCGTAGCGCCAGGGCCGCAGCCAGGACGCGTCGACAGCCGGCTCCTGCGGCGGCGGATCATAGCCCGAGCCGCCCAACGGATGGCAGCGGCAGACGCGGGCGAGCCCCATCCATCCGCCGGCCCATAACCCGTGGCGGCAAATCGCCTCGTCGGCATAGTCCGAGCAAGTCGGAAGGTACCTGCACTCGCGGCCCAGTACGGAGGATAGGGTCAACTGATAGAAACGGATGACGCCATGCGCCGCTCTGCGCGGCGCCATGGCGAACGCGGGAAGAGCGCTCATTTCGCCGGCGCCGTCGCCTTGGCCTCGATCTGAGCCAAAGCGTCCGCGACGGCCTCGAAGGTCAGCAAGGTCGAAGCATGCCGCGCCTTGTAGTCGCGAATCGGCTCGAGCACGGCAAAATCCGCCCATTTGCCGGAAGGCGGCGCGCCGTCTTCCTTGAGCATCCGCCGCATCGTATCGCGAAGATCGATCAGCTCCGCCGGCGCAGCGCCAATGACATGGCGCGCCATCAGCGAGGAGGAGGCTTGGCCCAGCGCGCAAGCCTTCACGTCATGGGCGAAGTCGCTGACCCGGCCGTCGCGTACCGCAAGGTCCACGACGACAGTCGATCCGCAGAGCTTAGAATGGGCCCTGGCGCTCGCGTCCGGCGCGGAAAGCCGCCCAAGCCGCGGAATATCCGCCGCCAGCTCCAATATCCGCTTGTTGTAGATCGCGTCGAGCATGGCCTAAATCATCACGCTGCGCCGCCCAAATTGGCGAAAAGCGACGCCATCCCTATATAGGGCGTCGACCAACCGATGACGAGGGCAGCCTCGCCTGAAGGGTCCAAATGAACGCCGCCGCGATGATCGACAAAAAAGCCCTCGAAGAAGGAACGGCTTTCGCGCCGCAATTCTCCGCCGACGGCCTCATCGCCTGCGTGACGGTCGATGACCGCTCGGGCGAGGTGCTGATGGTCGCGCATATGAATAAAGAGGCGTTGGAGAAGACGCTCGCGACGGGCGTCGTCCATTACTGGTCGCGCTCGCGCCAGGCCTTGTGGCGAAAGGGCGATACATCGGGGCAAGTTCAAACGCTGGTCGAGCTTCGCGTCGACTGCGATCAGGATACGCTGCTGGCGCGGGTTCGGGTCGGCGGCGACGGCGGCGCCTGCCACACCGGACGACGCTCCTGCTTCTACCGCAGGGTCGAGGCGGCTGACTCAGGCGCGAGGCTCGCGCCGGCTCGGGACGAAACCTAAGAGGCCCTCCGTGTCCGCGAATTCTTTAAGAGAATGGCGAGAAGTTAGCCTTATTGTCGCCATGGCCCCGCATTTGTTTGCTACGGGAGGGGAGCAAGTCGCGTTGGTGTCGACCCATGTTCGGCTATCCGTTTCGTAAGGCCAGCGAGGAGCCGGCCCATCAGGGCGCAAGTCGCTCGCGACCGAAAATCGCCGTCGTTCTTGGCGCAGGCGCCGCGCGAGGCTGGGCCCATATAGGCGCGTTGCAGGAGCTCGAGGCGGCCGGAGTTTCACCCGACATCGTCGTTGGCGCCTCTATCGGCGCCGTGGTCGGCGGCTGCTATGCAGCCGGCCGCCTTGACGAACTGGAAGCCTTCAGCCGCTCGCTAACCAAACGCGGCGTCCTGGGCTTGATGGACGTTTCCTTCGCGGGCGGCGGCCTGATTGGCGGCGCGCGCCTGCGCGGCCGGCTTGAAAAGGTCTTCGCCGGCGTCAAGATCGAAGACCTGCCGATGCAGTTCGCGGCGGTCGCGACAGAACTCGGCTCTGGCAATGAAATCTGGCTGACCCAGGGCGCGCTGGTCGATTCCATGCGCGCTTCTTACGCCCTGCCCGGCGTTTTTGAACCTGTGCGTTGGGGCGGCCGCTGGCTGATCGACGGCGCTCTGGTCAATCCGGTGCCCGTCGCTTTGGCCAGAGCGATGGGCGCTGAGAAGGTCATCGCGGTCAACATCGTCTCCGACATGCTGGGACGGGGCGCGACTTTGCGTGATCCGAAGGAGGGCGATGCGGCCGCCCAGGAAGCAACCGCGGAAGCGGTCGTCGAACAGGTCGCGGGCGGCAGCGTCGGCGACATGCTCGGCATGCGGCGCGGGGCGGCCCTGCTTCGCCGCCAATTCACCAGCGGCCAAAGCGGCGCGCCGGGAATTGCGACGGTGATGCTGGACGCGTTCAACATCACGCAGGACCGCATCACCCGTTCGCGGCTCGCCGGCGATCCGCCGGATGTCCTCATCACCGCGCGGCTCGGCAAGATCGGATTGTTCGAATTTCATCGCGCCGAAGAGCTGATCGCTCTTGGCCGCGACGCCGCGCGACGCGCTCTCGACGAGCTGCGTCATCACGTCGATCTCCTCGCGCCGGCGCAAGAGCCGGAGCAGCCCAGCTCGAAGACCGGCGATAATCTTTTGCCAGCCGAGGCCGCCAGCCGGACCGACTCCGACGCCTAACGGACTCCGACGCCTAACGGAAAGATCGCCTAGGTTTTCCGCGCCTCACGCCGTCGTGATGTATTCGCGCAAAGCGCGATGCTCGCTCTCGATCTCGTTGATGTGATGCTTGACGACGTCGCCGATCGAGATGAGGCCGACCAGGCGTCCGTCCGTCGTCACCGGCACATGCCGGAAGCGACCATTGGTCATGGTCTCCATCACGCTTTCAATCGACGCATCCTCGCCGATCGTAAAGACTTTGGCGGTCATGTGTTTCGACACCGCGTGGTCGAGCGCCGCCGCGCCGTCGCGGGCGATCGCGCGCATGATGTCGCGCTCGGAAAGAATTCCGAGCACCCGGCGCTGGGCGTCGGCGACGACGACCGCGCCGATTCCTTTTTCGCCGAGCAGCTGGGCGACTTCCATCAAAGTGCGGTGCGGCTGGGTGGTGACGACGTCGCGGCCCTTGGCCGCAAGAATCAGCGCAACGCTCATTTTCCGCCTCCCGTTTGGGGCGACCGCCATTCTTTGAGCGGCGGTCCTTGGCGGGAAAGATGCTCTCCCCCTTCCGGATCGGCAAGGCCTGCCAAAACAATCCCGCTGAACTCGTTGAAATATTTGTTGAACGTCACGGCGGGTTGGGCGCGCGACGTCACCCTGAGGACACGGATTGCGATCGGCGGTCATGCGCACTATGGTCCGGCCGCTTCGCCGGCCTCATGGCGCGCTCGAGGCAATTGGGGCGTAGCCAAGCGGTAAGGCAGCGGATTTTGATTCCGCCATACGGAGGTTCGAATCCTCCCGCCCCAGCCAAGCAGTCGCGAGAGTGCAGACTATGTGCGCCTGACGCACAAAGGCGCGCATTTCCCGGCCTTTTCTGCGGACCGCGGCGTCCAAGAGACTTCGCGAAGGGCGAAATCTCGAATTCGGACGAGCCTTTGAGCCGAGAGTCTCAGGTCGCGATTTTCAAATGTCCGGATTTTTCGGCCCCGGCGGAAAGAGAGCGGTTCGATTCGCGTGCAGACCGGGTTCGCTATGGCGGCAGTGGGCTTAGCCTTGGCGTGAGTGATCGAGCAGTTAGTGCGCGCTCATTTTGTGCGGTCGGCCAGGACCGAAAGGTCGGGAGTTAAGCGAGTCCGATCATCCGCTCCTGGGCGGACCAGGAAAGCGGAAGCACCGTTGTGAGGGCGGAGACGGTCAGACCCGAGGGCGCCGAGCCATCGGCTATTGCATCGATGAGCCGCGGCGCGAGGAACGCCAGCGTCGCAAGACGCCGAATATGGCGCACGCCGAGCTTTTCGCGCGATGCGATCGCCTCGAACGATGGAGCTTGCCCGGAGATGATGGCCTCGACCCATCCGTGAGCTTTGGCGATCGTCTGCAGCAGCGCATCGCGCTCGTGTTCGTCAATGAGGTTCTTTGACGAAGGCTCGTGGGCGACGCCCTTGCGGAACGGAGCGTTCGATCGGAACGGTATTTCGATTCTGCCTGAATCACTTGGACAAAGATGCTCAGGCTCTTCCTCAAGCAAATCAACACTGAGCCGATCCGGCTTGATCACGATCTGCTTGATGCATCGGTTGATAAGATCGCCATCGCCGCTTTCTTGATGCTTAGCATCGCGTTCGCGCAAGACTTGGAGGATCGCCTCCTCGATCTCGGGCGCCGAGACGCGGGCGATGGAGCCGGCTTCTTGCTTCCGACCCTGCAGCAGCGCCTGCGAGACGTAATAGCGATACCGAACGCCTTTTTTGTTGGCGTGGCTTGGACTCATCGGATTGCCGCGATCGTCCATCAGGAGGCCTGCCAGAACCGATGGCGATGGCGAACGACGCAGCTTTCTCTCGACGGCGCCATCTGCGAGCTTGGCCTGCACCGCCTCGAACAGGTCCCGATCGACGATCGCTGCATGCTCGCCTTTGTTGGTCTCGCTGCGATAGACGACCTCGCCGACATAGAAGCGGTTCTTGAGGAGGTGGGCGAGCGGGCCAACCCGGTATCGCTCGGCCGCGATGGTCGATCCGTTGGAGAGAACGCGCGGCTTGGGTTTGAGCCCTTCGCCATTCAGCGAGGCTGCGAGTTCGCGAACTGACCCGAGACGCAGATAGTCCTGGAAAATCTTGACGACCAGCGCGGCTTCCTCAGGGACGACTTCAAGCTTCTTGTCCTTGCTCCTATAGCCCAGGGGAACGGGGCCGCCGACCCAGATGCCCTTTTTCTTGGAAGCCGCGATTTTGTCCCGCACGCGCTCGCCGATGACCTCCCGTTCGAATTGGGCGAATGAGAGAAGGACGTTGAGCGTCAGCCGTCCCATGCTGGTCGAGGTGTTGAAGGATTGGGTCACGGAGACGAAGGAGACGTCGTTTTCATCAAAGAGCTCGACGAGCTTGGCGAAGTCCGCCAGGGACCGGGTCAGGCGATCGACCTTATAGACCAGGACGATATCGATCTTATGGGCCCGCACCTGTTCGAGAAGGCATTGCAACGCCGGGCGCTCCAGCGAGGCTCCGGAGAGGCCGCCATCGTCGAACCGATGGGGTATGAGCCGCCAGCCTTCGTGGGTCTGGCTCTTGATATAGGCTTCGCAGGCCTCCCGCTGAGCGTCGAGCGAGTTGAAAGCCAGATCCAGATTATGCTCGGTCGATTTGCGGGTATAGATGGCGCAACGAAGCAGTTTGGGAGCGGTCGACTTCAAAGGTCCCCTCCCGAGTTCAACGCGACGCTCTTCGTCCTCCCCGTGGCGACAACCGACAAAGATCTTCGCGGCGAGGCTAGCTTCCGCGGCGCCGTCGCCGGCTGACGAGGCGCGCCGAACGTTGGCATCGGCTCATCTCCGTTTTTCAGACCGAAGAAACGCGGACCGTTCCAGGTGGTGCCGGTGATGGCTTTGGCGATCGTCGAAAGGCTTGAGTAGGTCTTGCCGCGCCAGCAGAACCCGCCGGGGACGACGAGGACCTCATGCGTGACGCCCTGGTGTTCTCGGATAATCACCGACCCGACTTTTAGACGCCGCGGCGGCTTCTCGCCTGACGTCGCTAGCGAGGCGAGAAGCTTGCGCATCTGTCGGTCCAGCCCGCCGAGATGCTGTTCCTGAACCCGATAGGCGAGCGCGCGGGCGACAAGATCCTTTGAGAAGGACTCCGGCGGCCCCTGCCCGCTTCGCGCGCGCCACAGCGTCCGAAGTTCGTCGATGGTCATCGTCGCAATGCGCTCAAGCTCCGCGCCGAGATCCGCGACGGGACGCACACCCCGCCGCACCGGCCCGCGCGCTGTCGCCAAGGGATCAGGCCTTGCCTGAAGCCATCTTCGGCGCTGTGGCCAACCGGTAATGCGAATCCTGACCTTCGCTGCGAAAGCGCTCGATCTGAAAGCCGCGCTTACGCAAGCCGGTCAGAGCGGCGCGAGCGGTGTGAGGGAGCCAGTTGGTCGTTGAGGTCAGCTCGGCGACGCCGACGCCCTCTCTTCGATTGAGGAGTTCGATGACCTTCGCGAGCTTGCTGCCCGACCGAGGCGCTTGGCCGGACAGCTGTCCCCGTACGGCCGACGACGACGCGTAAGTTGGCTTCCTCCCCCGACCGACGCTCTTACGGCCGGTCGCCTGACGTAATGCCGCCTTCCGGCGTTTGGACTTGGCGTTTGCTGAATTCGACATTTCTCGCCTCCGTATGGCAATCAGGGGCCTGGGTCGCCCCTCACTGACACAGCCCCGACCTGGCTCTAGCGCCAGCGGGGTGAGGCTTCCGCGCTCCGGCGCGGTTGGTCATGACATTGCTCTGTTGGCGGACGAAGTCCAGTCGTTTGTACGCAGAGCACCAGAGCACCGATCTGGGGGTCAGGAGTTCGAATCTCTTCGGGCGCGCCATTCTACGATTTTGTACAATATTGGCGCAGCCGGTGCGCGACGCCCGCCAGATGTTCGCCCATGTCCATCTTCGCACGCGGCGCAGCCCGGTAACACGACGGCACGGCGCGTATGCTCATTCACAAAGTTGCGGGACCCGTTCATGTCTCTGGGGTCGATTTTGGCTACGGTGCCGGAATGAGCGGCCCGAAGCGCGATTGCATCATCTGGTCTCCCCGTTCGCGCAACGCTGCGTTGCGGACGCCTGGCGACATTCGCAAACTTTCCGCTGCGGCAATGCTTTGGCTCTGGACCCATTTGGTTCGCGGTTTGCGCCTGCTGGCATAGTCGCTGAGCGCACCGTCCACCGTAGCCGCGGAGCGCAACGTTTCGCCGAGCACGCATGCATCTTCCATGGCCATACAGCCTCCCTGGCCCATCAGTGGCGAACTGGCGTGCGCGGCGTCGCCGACCAGCACGACGCGACCAGTGTGCCACTCATCGACGTCCACCCACTCCATGGCCGAGCAGTG
>DATGHD010000320.1:0-3552 GCA_035308145.1 Roseiarcus sp. | reverse complement strand
CTCGGCCAGAATATTGTCGACCACGGGCAAGTCCAGAGCTTGGCGTTGTACCTCGCAGGGCGGCTCGGCGATCGAAGCAGCGAGGAACCAAAGTTGGATGTGGTGGGCGAGGTCGGCCGAAATGCCGCGGCCGGCCAGAAGTTTTTCAACCGCCGTCCGATCGTCGGGCGAGGCGATCGGCGCGAATGTGTCAACGTCCTTCGCCACGGCCCGGACAAAAAGGTTGGCGCCGGCTTCGGCCATCGCGCTCTTGTCGAGCGGCCCGCCAAGCTCGGTGGCGACGACCTTGGCGTCGCGAATATGCATCGCCGCGTCGCGCGCGAGCGCCACCGCGCGATCGTCGCTCGAATGGATCGTGCCGTAGAGGTAGGAAGGCGCGACGCCGGGCTTGTCGATCCGCCAGAGCAAGCCTTGCGCGTTGACGAGCCAATCGCGTCGCGCGTTTTCCGCGGCCTTCAGCGCGTCCTGATGGGCGGCGGCGAGTTCGGAGAGATCGCGGCCCTGACACACCGGCGTTTCGGCGAGGCCCGGCGCCGACACGAGCGACAGCGCGAAAACAGCGACGCTAAGGCGCCCTAGGCGTGCGGACCAGCTCGCCGTCCCGCTCATAATTTGCGCAACGCGACTTGTTCGATGCGGTGACTAGGTCCCTTGGTCAGCAACAGGCTGGCCCGCGGCCGGGTCGGCAGGATGTTCTCATTGAGATTGACGAGATTGATGCGCCGCCAGATTGAGCGCGCCGTCGCCTCCGCCTCCTGATCGTCGAGATCGGCGAACTTTCGGAAGAATGACCGCTCGTCGCGGAACGCGGTCTCGCGCAGACGCATGAATCGCTCGATGTACCATCTTTCGAGCAGAGCCTCATCGGCGTCGAGAAAGATCGAGAAATCGAAGAAGTCGGAGACGAAGGGGATTTCCTTGTCGCCGCGCGTCAAACGGTTGGGCAAGAGAACGTTGAGGCCCTCGACGATAAGGATGTCGGGTCTGTCGATGACGATATGTTCTCCGGGCACGACGTCATAGACGAGATGCGAGTAGACCGGCGCTATGACGTTACGCTTGCCAGCCTTGACGTTGGAGAGGAAGCGGATCAGCGCTGAGCCGTCGTAGCTTTCGGGGAAGCCTTTGCGCTCCATGAGGCCCTCGCGCATCAGCACCGCGTTTGGGCGGAGGAAGCCGTCGGTCGTCACCAGCTCGACCTTGGGCGTGTTCGGCCAGCGCGTGAGCAGCGCCTTCAAGACGCGAGCGGTGGTCGATTTGCCGACCGCGACCGAGCCGGCGACGCCGATGATATAGGGCACCTTGCCGTCGTCCGCCCCGAGGAAGCGTTGCGTCGCCTTGAACAGGCCTTGCGTCGCGGCGACGTAGAGGGCGAGCAGGCGGGACAACGGCAGATAGATCGCGATGACTTCTTCGAGTGAAATCGGATCATGCAGGGACTGGAGCTTTTGGAGATCGTCCAGGCCGAGCGTCAAAGGCGTATCGGCGCGCAGCTTCGCCCATTCGTCGCGGGAAAAGCGATGGTAGGGCGAAGCCACCTGCTCGGGCGGTTCAGCAAAGGCTGGATCGCTCATGAAGCGCTCAAATTACCTCGAGGCGCCGTCGGCGACGGCGCTACCTGGGCCGCGAAGCCTTTTCTTCGTGGCCGGAACGCTGGGTTCGCCGCTCCAGCTCGGCAAGGACGTCGGCGAGCCTAGCCCCGCGCGCTTCGAGCACAACCAGTAGATGGTATAGCACATCCGCCGCCTCGGCCGTTAGGCGCCCGTCGTCCTCGCCGACCGCGGCGATGACGAGTTCGATCGCCTCTTCGCCGAATTTCTTGGCCGCGCCCTTCGGGCCTTTGTCAAGCAGCGAGCGGGTATAGGATTTCTCCGCGCTGCCTTGAGCGCGCTCCGCGATCGTGCGGGCGAGATCGTCGAGCGAAAACATAAAATTGTTTTAGCCGCTTCACAAAGTGGACCGCCATAGTGGCGGGGCGGCGCTCCGATGTCGAGCGACGCAGCCGCGAGCAGGCGGTTTGCTTATGAACGCGGCGCCGGAACGGCGAGATACAATATTCTCTTCTGCTCGACCCTGGCCCTCGCCAGCGAATCAAGGATAAGCCCGCAAAAGCCCATCAGGGCGGCGCAGAGGGTCAGGCCGGTGCAAAGAATGACCGTTGGAACTCGCGGCACCAGGCCGGTCTCGGCGTAAGTCGCCAGGATCGGCGCGGCGAGGATTATGGCGGTCAGCATCGTGATCCCGGCCAGCGATCCGAAGAACAGGGCGGGCCGCGTCTCCTTGAGCAGCAGCGCGAAGGTCGACAGAATCCGCACGCCGTCGCGAATTGTGCGAAGCTTCGAGGGCGAGCCCGCCTCTCGCTCGCCATAGGGCGTGGCGATCTCGGCGGTCGGCAAGCGAAGCTGGCTGGCGTGAACCGACAATTCGGTTTCGATCTCGAAACCTGACGAGAGCGCCGGGAAGCTTTTGACGAAGCGGCGAGAGAAGGCGCGATAGCCGGAGAAAATATCCTCGAAGCCCGACCCGAACAGCGCCTTATAAAGGCGATTGAACAGCTTATTGCCTATGGCGTGGCCGCGGCGATGGGCGTCCGCGAAAACCTCTTCTCGCGCGCCGACCACCATATCGACGTTGTTCTCGGCGATCTCGGCGACGAGACGGGGGGCGGCGGAGGCGTCATAGGTGCCGTCGCCGTCGGCCATGACGTAAATGTCCGCATCGACATCGGCGAACATGCGTCGCACCACATTGCCCTTGCCGGGGCGCGGCTCGAAGAAGACCTCGGCGCCGGCTTCCTGCGCGCGGCGGGAGCTGTCGTCGGTCGACACATTGTCGAAGACGATGATGCGGGCTTGCGGCAATGCGGCGTGGAATTGGCCGACCACCTTAGCAATCGTCGCTGCTTCATTGTGGCAGGGAATGACCACGGCGACGCGCGGAGCGGGGCTCTGCGGCTCGCGTCCCTCCAAGGCGCCGCGCATGTGCTGGGCGGCGGCGCGAAGCGAATGGGCGAGGTTCTCCGTGTTGGGCCAAGACCCCGCCTCGGACGGTCGCGGCTCCATTGCGGGCGCTTCCGGACCGGCCGCCGCGGCAATTTGCAAATTGGTCGCCATTCAAGATTCCAGGCGCGTCTAGCCCGCCCGGGCTAACGCTCTCTCAATCATTGGCTGGGAATAGTTGATCCTTGGTGAAGGCGGCGCCCGCCAGCCTGGCCTTGAACCGACATCGACTGGCCTGAAGTTTCGGAATTGACCTCCAATGTCGCTCGCCGTCCACCGATCCGAGCTCGCCGCAGACGGCCGCGCAAAAAGCGCGCTGTTGCAATCGCCGTTGTTCCTCGCCCTTCTCGCGCTGGCGCTGGCCGTGGCGAAATCCTCATCGATCATTGCGACCGTCTGGAGCGCCGGCGATTTCGCCAACACCGATGACGCCATGCGCATGGTCGAAGTCCGAGATTGGCTCGCCGGCCAGGCCTGGTTCGACCTTCATCAGTACCGGCTCGATCCGCCGGGCGGCGTCTTCATGCATTGGACACGCGTTCTCGACGTTCCG
>DATGHD010000319.1:0-12585 GCA_035308145.1 Roseiarcus sp. | reverse complement strand
GACGGCGTGATCGCAAGTCCGATGGCGATGCTGGACGAAGCGGCGGTAACCAGAGAGCCGATCCCTGTCTCCCGGCAAGCCAGCGACTTAGCGCGAAGCGGCTCGATTAACGCTGGCGACTCCTTTGAGATGCGCGCTGCCGCGCCAGCGAGCGAAAGCACATATGCTGGGATCGTACGCATGGTCGGCGCGGCTCAAGCAGCCAAGGCGCCGTTCATCCGATTGTCGGACCGATTCGCACTGCTGCTCCTGCCGCTCACCTTGGCGATGGCGGGAGGCGCCTGGTTCTTTTCTGGCGATCCGGTGCGAGGGCTGGCGGTTCTGGTCGCCTCGACGCCTTGCCCCCTCATATTGGCCGTGCCGGTCGCTTTCATTGCTGGCGTCGCGCGAGCGGCTAAGCGAGGAATTCTGATCAAAGGCGGCGCCCCGCTCGAGGCGCTGGCGCGAATCCACACTGTGATGTTTGATAAAACTGGCACTCTGACCGTCGGCGGCGCTCGGCTTTTGGCTGTCGAGGCGGCGCCGGGGCACAGGACGGAGGAAATTCTCGGCGCGGCAGGGTCGATCGAGCAAGCCTCCCACCATGTGGTCGCCGCGGCCATCGTCGAGGCCGCGCTCGCCAAAGGGCTCAAACTCTCGGTCCCTTCGCAAGCGCGGGAAACTATGGGTTCGGGGGTCGAGGGTATGGTCGACGGCCATTCGATTCGAGTCGGATCACGCCAACTCGTTTACGGCTCTCACAGCCCCGAGGCTTGGGCGGCGCGGGCGCTGCGCCGCGCCGCTTGGCGCTCCGCGTTGATCGTCTTTGTCGCGGTCGATGGGAAGATAATCGGCGCCGTGCTGCTCGCCGACGAACTCAGACGCGACACGCCGCACGCTATCCAAAGTTTGCGCGCGGCGGGCGTGCAACGGTTAGTCATGGTGACCGGCGATCGCGCTGAATCGGCCGAGACGATCGGCGCCGCGCTCGATCTCGACGCCGTGCTTTCCGACCGGGAACCGGCCGATAAGGTCGACGCAGTGACCACTGAGCGCCGCCTGTTCCCGACGGCTATGGTTGGCGACGGGGTTAACGACGCTCCGGCTTTGGCCGCCGCTGACGTAGGCGTCGCGATGGGCGCACGCGGGGCTAGCGCGTCGTCCGAGGCGGCGGATGTCGTCATTCTCGTCGATCGGCTCGATCGCGTTTCCGACGCCGTCACGATCGCTAAACGGGCCCGGGCCATCGCCTTGCAAAGCATCATTGCCGGCATGGGCTTGTCCGTACTCGCGATGTGTTTCGCCGCAATCGGTTTTTTGCCGCCGATCGCCGGGGCGTTGACACAGGAAGCGATCGACGTCGCCGTTATTCTCAATGCGCTCCGCGCGTTGACTGGCGGACGCCAGTCCCGTCAAAAGCGAATGCCTGCAACCGCGGGCGCCAGTCTGCTCGCCGATCACGAGCGGATGGAGGAGACGCTCGATCGGTTGCGAGATATCGCCGATGAACTCGACAACGCCGACGGGCCCGAGGCTGCAAAACTCTTTTTCGAAGCCGACCAAATGATCGCCAAGCGAATCGTCGAGCACGAGCGCGAGGACGAGAGCGCGGTCTATCCGCGCGTCGCTAAATTTCTCGGCGACCGACACGGCCTGAGCGCAATGAGCAGAGCCCATCGGGAAATCATCCATCTCGCACTCCTCCTAAGACGTTTGATCGAAGGGCTGTCCTTCGAAGAGGCGGATCACTATGCGATTCGCGACGGCCAGCACATGATCGAGTCAATAGAGGCGCTTGTACGCCTGCATAACGCGCAGGAGGAAGACATCTACGAACAAGCAGTCGGCTCTTAGCGAGAAATGCCGTAGCCGAAACCCGGCGGCGAGTTTCAGCATCGGCGGGCCATGCCGCTCTTTACCGCCGTAGCGTCGTCGCAAACCGTGCTAATTCCCCTGGTCGCGGGCCTCTCCCTTGCTTTTCTCGCGGCTTTGGGCGCCTTCGCCGGGCGGGTCGGCGGCGCCAGCGTCGGCAAAGGCGCAGTGCGCGTCTTGTTCTGGGCGCTTCGGCGATGGCGTTGACGGCGAGCGTCGGAACGTTGTTTGGAACGCGCGTCTGAGCGCCAGGCCCACATGATGACGGCGCTCGTATTAGCGTCGCGCCGACCGTGAGCTTTGCAGCGGGTTGGCACCTTGGCGGCGGCGGCGGCGGTTGGCACGGCGGCGGTGGCGGCTGGCACGGCGGCGGCTGGCATGGAGGCTATTACGGTTGGCGCGGCGGATTAGGATGGGGCGCGTTAGGGTTGGGCCTTGGCGCATTGGCCGTCGCCCCATATAATTATGGCTACGGTTATGGCTATCCATACTCTAACGATTGCGCGAGTTATCAGCCCGTGTACGATGGATGGGGCCGTTATTTGGGTCAGCGCCTCGTTTATGTTTGCTAGGCGGCGTCCGAGTTCATCGCGCGTCCGAATATCGTACTCTTGCGTCTTTTGGCGTAAATTGGAAATTGGGCGACAACGTTCGTCGCGCCGTCGTTGGAAATCGATGAAAGTCGCGACAATAGGCGCTGCAAGGAAGCGGGTTGCCTAAAGAAGGCCTAGAGTTTCATCGGCGATGGTCTGTTCTTCATCGGTTGGGATGACCAAGAGAGCGATTTTGCTGTTCTGCGCCTCGAAGCGTGGCGCATTTTCCTTGTTGGCTTTGTCGTCGATCTCTGCGCCCAGCCAGGCCAACCTCTGGCAAATCGAAGCGCGAACTTGCGGTTGATGCTCGCCAATGCCTGCGGTGAAGACGATCGCATCGAGACCGCCGATTGTCGAAGCGAGCGCAGCGACCTCTCGCGCAACACGGAAGGCGAAAATGTCGAGGGCCTGTCGCGCCTCGGGCGCCGGGCTTGCGACAAGCGCGCGGCTGTCGGCGCTTATCCCTGAGAGCCCGAGGAGGCCGGAGCGATGATAGAGTAGGTCCTCCACCGCTTCGACCGACATGTGGCGTTCCTTAAGCAGATGGAGCAGGACGCCTGGATCGAGCGCGCCGCAACGAGTCGCCATCGGCACGCCGTCGAGCGTTGAAAAGCCCATGCTGGTGTCACGACTTAGCCCGCCCTGCAGAGCGCAAAGACTAGCGCCGCTACCAAGGTGCGCTACAACGATTCGACTTTCCGCGAGGCTAGGCGCCAGTTTCGCCAATTGCGAGGCGATGTATTTGTAAGACAGTCCGTGAAAGCCATAGCGCTTGACGCCTTGGTCAAACAGCGGCCGTGGCAGTGCGAAACGCCGGACAAGATCGGTTTGGCTGCGATGAAAAGCAGTGTCGAAAGAGGCGGCCTGGATTGTTTGCGGCCTTAAGCGTCTTATCGCCCGGATCAACCGCACGCTCTGAGGTTGGTGCAGCGGCGCAAGCGGAATGAGCGCAACGATTGCCTCGAGAGTCTCGTCATCGATCACGACCGGGCCGGCGAAACGGTCGCCGCCATGAACGACGCGATGTCCGACCGCGGCGAGAGCGTTGAAGGAGAAATGATCCGCCAGCCGGCCGAGCGCCTCTTCGATGAGGTCGTCGAAATCTTCGTCAAGGGCGGCGTTGAGCGGAATCTCCGCGGTTCCTGGTCCCTCAGTGATGCGGAGCGCGAGCGGCTGGCTTTGTAGATCGATGAAGCCGCGGCCGATCCGTTGCGTGCTCGTCGCGTCCAATCCGTAGATGGCGACTTTTATGCTCGACGAGCCCGGGTTTAAGGCGAGCAAGAGATTTTCGCGCGTCACCTCAAGCGTCTCCCATATGGCGTCCGACGCGTCTTGCCAGCGAACTGGGCGCAGTCGAATCCGTCGGGCTCGCTCAAATTAATCGGGTCCGCATCTCAGTCGGACGCCGCGAGTGCGCGCGCCCGGCTCGCCTTGATCGGACCGACCGAGTTCATCGGCGCTAAGCAGGCTAGGCTTCCCGAGATCCCGAGAAAAGAGCGGGCCGCTTGCGCGACGGCGTGAAGATCGTCCGATGCGTCGAGCCGACGCCATGGCAGCGAGTTCGGCGCCGAGGCGATTTGGGCCTTGGCGACCGCCGCGTCAGCGTCCGAGGCGTCATTCTTGCGGCGCGCTACTCGCTTAAGCCGGGTTTCCAGGGGCGCATCCAACCACAGGCCGGCGAAGGGGACGCCCATCTCCTTCGCTAGGCCTTGGACAGCATCCCTCTCTTCGGGCTTCGAATGGACCGCGTCCACAACGACGCTTTGTCCAGCTTTCAGCGCCAAGGCGGCTTTGCGACGGAGCCGCAGGTAGACCTCCTTGGCGTTGGCGCGATTGTACGCTTCCGCTGAGAGATGTTCTGTTTCGCCGACGCCGAACAATCGTTTGCGCTCGATGTCGCTACGAAGCCAGACGCTGCCCGGCGGCCGGCCGAGGAAAGGCGCGATCTCGCCCGCCAGCGCGCTCTTGCCAGTCCCCGACAATCCGCCGATCGCGACGAGTCGCGGCGGCTGCGGTTTGAGGAATTCCTCGGCAAACCGGAAATATCGCCGCGCCTGCGCCACGGCGCGCGCGCGCGCGCCCTCATCCAAAAAACGAAGCCCGGCGCCGACCACCTTTGCCCGGATCGCGGAACGAATGCTCAAGAAAATCGGCAGCGCCGCCAGACCCGAAAGCTGCGCCTCATCGGTCGCCCAAAGATATCTATTAAGGACCAGGTTGGCTGTCCGCCGCAACCCACGCTCCTCGAAATCCATCAAGAGAAACGCGAGATCATAAAGAACGTCTCCGGTCGCAATCGCGTCGTCGAACTCAACCGCGTCGAATAATATCGGCTCGCCATCGATCAAGGCGATGTTGCGCAAATGAAGATCGCCATGGCAGCGTCGCACATAGCCAGCCTCGCCGCGGGCGATCATCAGGTCTTTCGTCGCTGCAAGCGCGGCCCGGGCGTCTCTCGCCAGATCCTTCGCCCGTCGGCCGTCGAAAAGCTCGGGATCGGCGGCGAAGGCCGCCTCGTTTTGATCGAGATAGCTCTTGAGCGCCTCCGTCGCCGCCGCGCCATCCCGGCGAGGCGCTCGCTCGTGCGAACGCAAGATCGCGCGGACGAGGCGCGCTATAAGGTCGATCGAAAGCGCCTCACGGTCCGCCACCCGATCGAGCGTCGCCTCCTCATCAAAGCGCCGCATGCGCACGGCCCATTCGATGACCGGTCCATGGCCGCCGAGGCGCAGGCCCCCGGCCGTTCGGACGATCGGGGCAACTCCGATGTAAATATCGGGCGCATTCGGCTTGTTGATGACGATCTCGGCTTCGCAGGCCGCGCGGCGCTTCTCCAATGTGGAGAAATCCATGAAGGGAAATCGCACAGCGCGCTTGACCTTGTATGCGTCCCCGCCGGCAAGGAATACGACGGCTCCATGCGTATCGATGCGGAAAACCGGCGCCTCCGTCCCATGTGTCTTCGGATCGCTTAAGAACGAGAAAACCTCCGATTGATCGTCAGTAGTCGAAGCCTCTCGCATCATCGCGCCTCCAAAATCACAATCGCGCCGTCATCCCTTTTTGGCGTCGCCGTTTCCGGGCTGACGGACACGCACGATCTTGAAAGTATGCGGGCGTCCCTCTTCGTCGCGGATCGACACATATTCGTTTTCGACGAACCGATGCGAGTCTAGGTGAATTCCGGTGTCTTCGTCGTCAGGATTCCTGGCGTCGTAGTCGAGCTTCCAGGTGGCGCCCTTCGCGCCTCCTGCATGGTGGACAAGCATCCCGCGCCGGTCGGTCTGGCCTGACCAGAAACGTCTAACCCGACATTGCTTCCTCAACGTTCTCCACTCGTCGGGACTCAAATGACCGGTCGCGTCAAGCGGGGCGACAATGTCGTAGCCGCATTCGGCGCTTCCCTCCGGAAAATCCGGGTTTCGCGCCAATTGTAGGATGATGTGCTGAAGCATGACGGCCGCCTTTCTGGACAATTGCTTTTATCCCGGAGGGGAGAAGGCGGAATTGATCTTGCGCAAAGTGAGATGGAGCAAGAGCTCGGTAAGGCGTTCTCCGTGGGCGATTGACCTATCGCAAGGCGCGTTGGCGGTTTCGGGGCGATTATTTCAACAGTTCTTGATCCCAGGAGTCTGAGGCAGCCCAAATGTCGACAAGCTATGTGATTGAGCCGATCGACTCGAAGACCATCGATCAGGCCTACCCATTGGTGAGAGCGACTGGCCCGGCGCCTCTGCTGGATGAATGGCGGCAGCTTTGTCGCTCGTTTGATTGGCCCAGCATCGACCACGACGTTAAAGGCGACAGGGAGGAAATTATCGTCGCGCGTAACGCGCAAGGGTATGTCAAGGGACTCTGTGTCTACTCTGTTAGAGCTCATTCGACATATGGTCGTGTTGTTGATGTCCCGTTTTTTGTCGTGGCCAGCGCGGCGGACGGCGAGGGGGTCGCGGCCGAGCTCCTCAACTTCTTGAGGTCCAAGTGCGACGAGTCAGTGTGCTCGGGCATTCGATTCTGGGACGCAAGTCCCGACGCCTGGGGAAAGCGTTTGAATCCCGAACAGATTCGCAAGACCGATCATGGCCTCTTTATGCCCGCGTTGGCGAGCGCCAACGAAATGGAGCGGGCGCTCTGCGCGCGAGGGATTGGAAACTTCGAGGTTATTGGTCGACTTTCCCGGTAAAGACATAGCCTACGCCGCGGACTGATTTCACCAGGGCGGGATTTTTGGGGTCTCCCTCGATTTTTTTGCGCAGGCGGGCGATTTGGGCGTCGACGGTGCGGTCGAAAGCTTCCCAGCTACGCCCGCGCGTCAAGTCCATCAGGGTTTCGCGGCCGAGGACGCGTCCAGGGTGATTAGCGAGCGCCGCCAGAAGGTCGAACTCGCCGGTGGTGAGCGCGACATCTTGTCCCTTCGGCGAGACCAGTTGTCGGCGATCAAGATCAAGCGACCAGCCGTCAAAGCGGATGACGCCACCGCCGTCTGTTTGTTGGGGCGTTGCTGGGCGCGGCGCCGGCCCCCGTCGCCGCAGCACGCTTTTGACCCGCGCCAGCACCTCACGCAGATGAAAGGGCTTGGCGATATAGTCATCCGCGCCGACCTCCAGGCCGACAACGCGATCCAGCACCTCGTCGCGGCCGGTCAGCATGATGATTCCAACGTCGGATTTTGCGCGAATTTCCCGGGCGAGGGTCAACCCGTCCTCGCCGGGCATGACCACGTCGAGCAAAATGATCTCGGCGGACGCCACTTTCAGTTGGGCCCGCATCGCCGCGCCGTCCGCGGCCGCGCTAACCCGGTATCCCTCCTGCTCGAAATATCGGATCAGCATCTGACGAATGCGCGGGTCGTCATCAACGACGAGAATGCGGGCGGCGTCTTCCGTGGGATTGGCCATTGATTTTGGGCGGCGAAAGCCTGTCACACACTGTTACAAATTCGCGCCAAATTACACAAGCCGATGATACGGCGATGACATGACGCCGCTCAAATGCCCGCGGTCAACAGGCCAGAGGGCGACGCCATGCACAGTCAAACAGCAATCTCGCAGATCCGCCACCAGATCGCGCCGTTCGCCCCCCTGGGCGATCGCGTGCCGACGCTCAGGGATCTCTTCAAGAGCCAGCCCATCGAGACGTTCACCGCAGGCGAAGCGATCTTTTGGGAGGGCGACCCGGCGGGGCAGATCTTTGACGTGCTCGAGGGCGTGTTGCGCGTTTATCGAATCCTGTCCGACGGGCGTCGGGCGATAACCGGCTTTATTCACCCGGGCGATGTCCTCGGCGTCTCCTTTCAGAACCGCTACCTGTTTACGGCCGAGGCGGTAACCGAGGTGAAGATTCGTCGGTTTGGCCGTGGCCGTTTTTTCTCGATGATCAACGAGACGCCGGCGCTGCGGCCCCAACTGTTCGCCATACTCTGCGACGAAATGTCGGCGGCTCAAGACCAGATGTTGCTTCTCGGCCGCAAAACCGCCGAAGAACGCGTCGTCAGCTTCCTGTTCGCCATTCATCGCAAAAGGGCCGAGGGCGCCGATATCGAGCTGCCGATGAGTCGACAGGATATGGCCGACTATCTCGGCCTGACAATGGAGACCGTGTCGAGAATGATGACAAGCTTGGCCCGGCGTGGTTTTATCGTCTTGGGGCCTCGCCACACCGTCACGCTGCGCCGATTGGCGGCCCTGCGCGAAATCGCTGGCCACGATAAGGATGAGGCGGATGCTCCCGCTTCGCCGCTGCGGCGAGCGGTTTGGCCCAATTGATGGGTTCGGGCAAATGGGGGCGCCTCTTCAGATGCCGACATCGGCTCTAACTGCTGAACTGACGTCTCTTGCGAAAATCCTCGATCTGGCCAACGTCATTATTCACGACGTGGACGGCAGAATTCTATATTGGACGGCCGGCTGCGAGCGTCTCTATGGCTGGAGCAGGAACGAGGCGGTCGGCGAATTCATCCATAAGCTCTTGAAAACCAAATTTCCATTGCCGCGCGGCCGGATCATAGGGATTTTGCGTGAGCGCGGCAGTTGGCAAGGCGAAATCGAACACCAGAAGAAAGATGGATCGATCGTTTCGATCGCAAGCTTATGGGTCGCGCGAAAGTCCGAAAACGACGACGTCATCCATTCCGTACTTCAGAACAACAGCGACATTACTGTGCTCAAGCGCGCCCAGACCGAGTTGGCGACGCGCGAGGCGCATCTGCGTTCTATCCTCGATACCGTTCCAGAGGCGATGATCGTCATCAACGAGAGCGGCTGCGTCACGTCGTTCAGCGCCGCGGCGGCGCAATTGTTTGGCTATCGCCCTGAAGAAGTCATTGGCCAAAACATCAAAATGCTGATGCCCGAGCCCTATCGGGCCGAACACGACGCCTATATCGGCCGCTACCTTAACACCGGCGAAGCCCGGATCATTGGCTATGGTCGCTTGGTGAAGGGCCTGACCAAGGACGGCGCGATTCTTCCTATCGAATTGGCGGTCGGGGAGGCGCGCGCTAACGGTCAACGAATATTCACCGGGTTTATCCGCGACCTCAGCAGCCGGCAACGGATGGAGGAGGAGCTTAGGCAGGCGCAGAAAATGGAAGCGATCGGCCAGCTCACCGGAGGCCTCGCCCATGACTTCAACAACCTGCTGACGGTGATCACCGGCAATCTCGAGATGCTTGATTCGCGTTTGAACGACCCCGCCGAGCGCGAGCTCGTGAAGGAGGCGCAAGACGCCGCTGAGGATGGGGCCAAGCTGACCGCTCAGCTTCTCGCTTTCGGCCGGCGCCAGCCGCTCAATCCAAAACCGGCCGACATTAGTCAGCTTGTCGCGAATTTCGCCGATCTCTTGCGCCGCACCTTGGGCGAGTCCGTCGAACTGCGCATTGTCGTGACCGGATCAGCGCATCTTGCCGTGGTCGACGCCTCACAGTTCCAGAATGCAATTCTCAATCTCGCCATCAACGCTCGCGACGCCATGCCGCGCGGCGGACGCCTGACGATCGAGATTTCCAATGTCCGACTGGACGCCGACTATGCGCAAATGTACCCGGAAGTACGAACCGGGCCTTATGTGCTGATTGCTTTCACCGATACCGGAGTCGGCATGTCCGCCGAGGTGCGCCAGCGCGCCTTCGAGCCGTTCTTCACGACGAAACCGACCGGATTAGGCACCGGCCTGGGCCTCAGCATGGTCTATGGTTTCGTCAAGCAGCTGGGCGGAAACATTCAACTCTATAGCGAGCTTGGACGAGGCACGAGCGTGCGCGTTTTCCTGCCGGTCGCGGAGCCTGCTCAAAAGCTTTTGGATGGCGCGCCGAGGGCGGTGGACGGGGGCGCCATGCCGCACGGCTCAGAGACTATTCTCGTGGTCGAGGATGACGCGCGCGTCCGCCGGGTGGCCGTCGCGCGGCTGAGAAGCCTCGGCTACCAGGTCGTCGAGGCGGAGAACGGAGCGGCGGCGATGGCGGCGCTCAAGGGGTGCCCGGAGATCGCAATGATCTTTACCGACGTTGTCATGCCGGGAGGGATGAGCGGCGATGAATTGGCCGAGGCGGCGCTCACAATGCGGCCGGACATCAAAGTCTTATTCACGTCCGGCTACGCCGAGCCCGCGGTCGCGGAGCAGGGGCTCGGCGTGGGCGCATGGCTTAAGAAGCCCTATACGGCGGCGGATCTCGCCAAGAAGATTCGTGACATCCTCGGCCAGGCGAAAGCTTAAGCGGGCTCATTTTCGCGCCCTCAAGAAGCGCGCAGCCGGGAGCTCCGATCCTCGAACCCGGTCCATCGCCAATTTGCGACCTCCGGCATGTCCTCGCCGTGCTCGCAGACATAGAGCTTGTGACGCTCCATCACCCGCCAATATTGCGCGGTCGCTTCGGCGAGCTGCGGCGCGAAGCGTGGGACGCGCCTGACGACGTCGAGCGCCAATTGGAAACGGTCGAGGTGGTTGAGCACCACCATGTCGAAAGGCGTCGTCGTCGTTCCCTCCTCCTTGTAGCCGCGAACATGGAAATTGTCGTGGTTGCGACGATTGTAGACCAGCCCGTGAATCAGCGAAGGATAACCGTGAAAGGCGAAGATGACCGGCTTGTCGCTGGTGAAGAGCGCCTCAAAGTCGCGGTCGTCGAGGCCATGCGGATGTTGATCGCGCCGCTGCAGGGCCATTAGATCGACGACGTTCACGACTCGAATGCGAATATCGGGAATGCGCTGTCGCAGAATCGTGACCGCGGCAAGAGTTTCAAGCGTGGGCACGTCGCCCGCGCAGGCCATGACGACGTCGGGCTCGCCTTCATCATTGCTCGCCCAATCCCACACGCCGGCCCCGGCCGTGCAGTGTCGCGCGGCGGCGTCAATGTCCAGCCATTGCCATTCCGGCTGCTTGCCGGCGACGATCACGTTGATGTAGTCGCGGCTCCGAAGACAATGGTCCGCCACGGATAGAAGGCAATTCGCGTCGGGCGGAAGATAGATGCGCGCGACTTCGGCTTTCTTGTTGGCGACATGATCGATGAACCCCGGGTCTTGATGCGAGAAACCGTTGTGGTCCTGGCGCCAGACATGCGACGTGAGCAGATAGTTCAGCGAGGCGATCGGCTTGCGCCAGGGAAGCTGCTTGCTGACCTTCAGCCATTTGGCGTGTTGATTGACCATCGAATCGACGATGTGAATGAAGGCCTCGTAACAAGAGAAGAGGCCGTGCCTTCCGGTCAGCAGGTAACCTTCGAGCCAGCCTTGACACATATGTTCGCTCAACACCTCCATGACGCGGCCATCGGGACCAAGATCGACGTCGACCGCCGAGATCTCCCCCATCCATTCCTTCCCGCTCGCCTGATAGACAGCGTCGAGGCGGTTCGAGGCGGTTTCGTCGGGACCGAACAGGCGGAAGTTCTTTTGCGCCTGATTGAACTTCATCACGTCGCGCAGGAACGTCCCGAGCACGCGCGTTGATTCAGCCTCCACGCCTCCGGGAGCGGGCACGTCGACCGCGTAGTCTTGAAATCGCGGCATCGAGAGAGGCGTGAGCAGCGCGCCGCCATTGGCGTGCGGATTGGCGCTCATGCGCCGATGGCCCGTCGGAGCGAGCGCGGCGAACTCTTCGCGAAAGCGACCGCCCTTATCGAAGAGCTCTTCCGGCCGATAGCTCCGCAGCCATTCTTCCAACTGCTTGACGTGCTCGTCCTTCTTGAAATCGGCGATCGGAACTTGGTGCGCGCGCCAGGTTCCCTCGACCGGCAATCCGTCGACGAACTTCGGCCCGGTCCATCCTTTCGGCGTGCGGAAGATGATCATTGGCCAGAGCGGACGCTTTGCCGCCGCGCGCGCGCCGGCTCGGGCGGTCGCCTGAATGGCGCGGATTTTGACGAGGGCCTGGTCGAGAGTCGCGGCGAGAAGCTGATGGACGATCATCGGCTCGTCGCCTTCGACAAACATCGGCTCATAGCCGTAGCCGACAAAAAGGCTTCGCAATTCCTCGGCGCCGATGCGCGCAAGGACGGTCGGATTGGCGATCTTGAATCCATTGAGATGGAGGATCGGCAAAACGGCGCCGTCGCGGCCCGGATTGAGGAATTTGTTGGAGTGCCAACTGGTCGCTAAGGCCCCTGTCTCAGCCTCGCCGTCGCCGACGATACAAGCGACGATCAGGTCGGGATTGTCGAATGCCGCGCCATAGGCATGAAGGAGCGAATAGCCCAATTCGCCGCCTTCATGAATCGAGCCCGGCGTCTCCGGCGAGACGTGGCTCGGGATGCCGTAGGGCCAGGAGAACTGCCGAAACAAGCGCTGCAATCCGTTCCTGTCCTGCTCGATGCTTGGATAGGTTTCCGTGTACGATCCTTCGAGATAGCTCTGCGCCACGAGGCCGGGGCCGCCATGGCCCGGACCAATCACGTAGATCATATTCAAGTCGTTCTGAGTGATCAGCCGGTTGAGATGGACGTAGATGAAATTCAGGCCCGTCGTCGTGCCCCAGTGGCCCAAGAGACGCGGCTTGATATCGCGGCGCGTCAACACTCGCTCCAGCAGAGGGTTGTCACGCAGATAAATCTGCCCGACCGAAAGGTAGTTGGCGGCTCGCCAATAGGCGTCCATCTTATTGAGAAGCTCGGCAGACAACGCGTCAGGCATTTTTCGTAACTCCT
>DATGHD010000318.1:0-5797 GCA_035308145.1 Roseiarcus sp. | reverse complement strand
GAATTGGCGCGGCTCTACGCGTGGACCAAGCCGAAGATCGCGGTGCCGGCTCATGGCGAGGCGCTTCATCTCGCCGAACACGCTGGCTTCGCCAAGGCGCAAGGGGTGAGAAGCGTCGTCAAAGCGCGAGACGGCGACATTGTGCGGCTCGACGCCGAGGACGTTGGGATCGTCGATGAGATCGACGCCGGCCGGCTCTATAAGGACGGCGCAATCGTGCTTGGCGCCGGCGACGGCTGCATCGCCGAGCGTCGGCGGCTTTCCTTCGCAGGCGTCGTTTCGGTCGCTCTTGCGGTGACCTCGAAGGGCGATCTTGCCGGCGATCCGGACGTGCTGATGGCCGGCCTGCCGAAGAGCAATCGCGACGGCGTCGGGTTCGACGAGATTGTCGACGCCGCAGTTTTCGAGACCTTCGACAATATGCCGCGGCAGAAGCGCAGAGACGCCGACGTCGTCTCAGGCGCGATCGAGCGCGCCGTGCGCAACGCGGTCAATTCGGCCTGGGGCAAGAAGCCGAGCGTCCATGTCCTGGTTGTCGAAGTTTGAGATTTCAAAATGATCGGCCGATTGAACCATGTCGCGATCGCGGTGAAAGACCTCGCCGCGGCGAGCGCGAAATACCGCGAGGTCTTCGCCGCCGAAGTCTCCGTGCCCTTGCCGCAGGCCGAGCATGGCGTCACCGTCGCTTTCGTCGCCTTGCCTAATACGAAGATCGAGTTGCTCGAGCCGCTGGGCGCCAATTCGCCGATCGCCAAATTCCTCGAGAAGAATCCTGATGGCGGCGTTCATCATCTCTGTTTCGAGGTCGACGACATCTTATTGGCGCGCGACCATCTCGTCCGCGCCGGCGCGCGCATTCTCGGCGACGGCAAGCCGAAAATCGGCGCCCATGGCAAGCCGGTCTTGTTCCTGCATCCGAAGGACTTCAGCGGGACCTTGATCGAGTTGGAGCAGGCGTAACATCGAAACGCCAGCAGCGCGCCAAGCGTTTATGCCTTTCTTTTCAGCATTTCGTAATGACTGACTAGGCAAGATAGGGACCCTGCCGACGGACGGTCGCGTGATCACTTCGCACTCAACAACACCACGTTGGCTCGCTGATTGGCTGCTTATCCGCTTGTCTCGCAGCACGCGGGTTGATGGCCTGTGGGTTGGAGAGTTTAGCAACGAGCGCGGCAAGGAGATTTTGCATCGCCTCCGTGAGGCGCTCCAACTCATAAAGATGTACGATCCATACCGATACCGTAGGGTCCTCAAGGAATTCGATCGCCTTTGGGCGCATCTGCTTCCCTGCAGCGCAGCATGCTTCGTTCCGGCCTTGAGAAGGTGCGTCGTCGATCCGAGATTCATCCTTTCCTCTAGGCCGGAAGTCATCGCTACGGCGATCGTGCATGAAGCCACGCATGGGAGGTTGTACAGGCTCAACATTGGTTACCCGGGGGAACTTCGTTCTCGCGTGGAAAAAGTGTGTATGCGCCAGGAATCGGCCTTTGCGCGGAAAATTCCGCGCGGCGAGGAGCCGCGGCAATGGATCGAACACCGCCTCGCGTACTCGCCAGATATGTGGACCGACAAAACGCTCGAAAAGCGTGATCGTGAAGGCGAGTTCGAAATGGCTCGCTTCGCTGGACTCCCCGACTGGCTGACACGGGCGCTGCTGAGCCTGCGCGCCAAGAGGGCTGGTGCGCGACGTCGAGGAGATAGCGAACATACCGATCGAGCTTCTTGAAAGCGACGGCTACGTGTTCGACGCCGACTTTGTCCAACAACTGCATCGCGGCGATCGAACCCGGCGACGGCGCTTAAGGACGCGCTTCGCTCAAACCAGCAGCGCTTCATCGAACCGCGCGTCCTCGCGCCGACGCGCCAGGAAGACCGGCATGTTGCGGTCTTCGAGGCCGCGGATTTTCAGTTCCTCGCGCGTCAGTTCGTCCGGCGCCGCGACGCCCGCTACCTTGAACACCGATTCTGAGACGACGCAGACGCAACCCAAAACCTTGGTCGCCGCCTCGAGCCGCGAAGCGATGTTGCCGGCGTCGCCGAGGATTTGTACTGACGCGGTCCCAAACGCGTTGCTCGAAGTGACCGCCGCGAGGCTCGAGTGCAGGCCGACGCCGAAGGCGAGAGGGTTGTCGAGTTCGCCGGCGAGATCGCGCGACAACGCATCGATAGCGTCCCAGACCGCGCCGATTGCGCGGAGCGCGCCGCGCGCTCCGGTCAGCGGATCGGATTTGGCGCCGAAGACGCTCATCACGCCATCGCCGGCGACCGTCGTCACGACGCCGCCATGGGCTTCGATCGCCTCGGTGACGCGCTGGACATAGCGATCGACGATATAGAGCGCGTCGAACGGCATCCGACCGGCGGCGAGCCGGGTCGAATCGCGCAAGTCGATGAACAGCGCCGTGACCAACATCTCATGCGTTTCGCGGGCAACGACGGGCGCGCGGCGTTGGAGGTCGTCGGCGGGCACAAGCGGCGCGATCGAAACATCGGCGACCGGCCTTAGCTGACAGGCGAGGCGGACGAGCGGCGGCGCCTTGACCCGTGCGAGCGTCTCTTGCTCCATGGCGGAAGGCTCAGGCAGCGCCTCGGCGCCGGCGAGGATCTGGACGCGGCAGGTCGAGCAACGGCCGCGGCCGCCGCAAGCCGAGGCATGCGGGATGCCCGCCCAACGGCTTGTCTCCAGTATGGAGAAGCCGGGCGGCGCCGAAACCACCCGATCCGCCGGATAAGTGACGCGCACGGGCGTCGGGCCGCGCTTTAAGCGATCGCGCGCTACGCGCGCCGCCAAGGTGAGAAGCAGCAGCGCGCCGTAGCTGATCTGCAGCCGCCCGGCCAATCGATCCAAAGTCTCTTCCGCCTGCGCGGGCGTCACGCCAGCCGCAGGGGCGGGCTGCGCCACGGAATTGGCTTGCGATCCGCCCGCGATCACGCTCTGCCAGCCGGCGTTGACGACGCCGAGGGCGGCGAGAAAGGGAAACGCCACGGCGCCGGCAAGCAGGTACAGACGCCATCGCCGGTACGTTTCGTACCGTCTAACCCAGAAATAAAGGCCGAGACAGCCATGCGCCCAAACGAGCGCGAGAAGAAGCATGTTTCGAGAAAGCTCCGCGCCGGCCATCCAGATGCGATAGAGAACCTGCGGATAGGCGTCAGCGAGCCCGAAGGCGTCGGCGCCGATGCGCACGTGCAGGAAATGAGGCGCAATGAAGAAAGGAATGGTCAGCCCGAGAGCCAATTGCCACGCTTCGAACGGCGGAATGCGAAGGTGACGGCGCCGATAGAGCGCATGAAGACCAAGCGCGCCGTGAACGAAGAACGATGTGACGAGCAGGGCGCGGCCAAAGGGCGTCCGCCATGGCGCGAGAATAACGCCGCGACCGATCGCTTCCATCGCGCCGAGGCCGAAGATTCCGGTGGCGTGGCCGAGGAAATGGCTCGCCGCATAGGCGAAAAGCGTCAGTCCAGCAATGAGTCTGACCTTTCGCTCCATGACGCCTTCTTACTCATGATCGCCTGGAGACGGCGAAGAGGCTCTATAGCAGATCGGGACTGCCTGTCGCCGCGCCGCTAAGCGCGCGACAATCTATTGTTTGACGTAGCGCGTCAGGCCTTCCGCTAAGGCGTCGAAGGCGACGCGACAGCGCGGCGTCGCCTTGAGATCCTGGTGCATCGCGAGCCAAATATCGAGCGCCATTTCGAACTGGTCGGCGAGAAGACGGACGAGGGCTGGATCGCGCTTGGCGAGCCCCACCTGGCACACGCCGACGCCAAACCCGGCGCGGATTGCCGCGAGCTGAGCGAGCTGGTTGTCGGTGCGCAAGGCAAAAAAGTTGCGATCGATGTCGCCGTAATGAACTTTGAACATTTGCAGGGTCGACGCATCGCGATCGACGCCAATGAACGCGAAACGGGAAAGCTCGGCCAGCGATTTCGGTTCGCCGTGACGATCGAGATAGTCGCGACGTGCGTAAAGGCCGAGCGGCATGGCGCCGATGTGGCGCGCGATCAACGCGCCTTGCGCCGGCCGCACCATCCGCACGGCGATGTCGGCGTCGCGATTGAGGAGATCCTCCACCCGATTGGTGAGCGCAAGTTCGATCGCCAATTCAGGATGGGCCTCGCGAAGCGGCCCGAGGATTGGCGGCAACACTTCGGCGCCGACCACCTCGCTGGCGGTGACGCGCACCGCGCCCTTGACGCCGCTTTGATCCGAAGCCGCGCGGGCCAGGGCCGCGGCCGCCGAGGCCAAAGCGTCAGCGTAGGGTCGTAACTGCAAGGCCGATTCGGTCGCCCTTAGGCCGCGCTGCGAGCGGGTGAAGAGGGCGACGCCCAGGGCTTGTTCGAGAGCCTCCACGTGGCGGCCGACCGTTGGCTGCGTCAACGACAGCGCACGGGCGGCGGCGGAAAGTGATCCTTCGCGCATGACCGCAAGGAAGCTTCGATAGAGTTCCCAGCCCGGATCGATTGTCGCCATACATAAATGCATATCATAGCTATGGACTTACGCAATTCCGTTTATTACGCCAATGCGCCATTCTCCGTGCATCAGAGATCGGAGAATTGTCATGACCCAGAAGACAGCCTTGATCCTCGGCGCAACCGGCGGCGTCGGCGGCGCGGTCGCTAAAGCGCTCAGCGCCCGCGGGTGGCGCATCCGCGCCTTGCATCGCAAGGGCGGCGCAGCCTGTTCCACGGACGGTTTCGAATGGGTTCTCGGCGACGCGATGAGCGCCGCCGACGTCGTCGGCGCCGCCAAGGGCGCCTCGATCATTGTCCATGCGGTCAACCCGCCCGGCTATCGCAATTGGGGCAAGCTTGTCTTGCCGATGATTGACGCGAGCATCGCCGCGGCCAAAGCGAGCGGGGCGCGGATCGTGCTTCCCGGCACGGTCTATAATTTCGGGCCCGACGCATGGCCGATCTTGCGCGAAGATTCTCCGCAGCGCCCCAAAACCCGCAAAGGCGCGATCCGCGTCGAGATGGAGCGTCGGCTCAGCGCCGCGGCGGCCGAGGGCGTTCGCTCCCTCGTCGTGCGCGCCGGCGACTTCTTTGGGCCGGGCGCAGGAAACAATTGGTTCAGCCAGGGCCTGATCGCCATGGGGAAGCCGGTCACATCGATCGCCAACCCTGGCCGCAAAGGCGTCGGACACCAATGGGCCTATCTGCCCGACGTCGCCGAGACCATCGCTCGTTTGATCGAGCGAGAGGACGCTCTCGGCGCATTCGAGGTCTTCCATATGGACGGCCAATGGGACGCCGACGGAACCGAACTGGTTCGGGCCATCGCCCGCGCGGCGGGCAAGCCCAATCTCAAGGCGCATGCTTTTCCGTGGTGGCTCATCATCGTCGCTTCGCCCTTCGTGACGCTGTTTCGGGAAATGCGCGAGATGCGTTATCTCTGGCGTGAGCCTTTGCGCATGGACAATTCCAGGCTCAAAGCCGCGTTGGGCGTCGAGCCGCATACGCCCCTCGACGTCGCCGTCAGGGACACGCTGGCAGGCCTTGGCTGCTTGGCGAGGCCTCCGGTCGCGGCTTGAGCCTCACGTCTGTTCTGGTCTTCGAGCTCGTGGCGGAACTTGTCATCCCCGATAACGTGATTCGCTTAAGCGCGTCGCACAGCAAAAGATTCAAATCGCAAGGCGGACTGACATGAGGCGGCTGCGGCGGGGGGCCGCGCTTTGCGCAACGCGCCTCGCATGTTAAGAGCCCGGGCCTCGCGGCGAGCGCTAAAGATTCGTTGGCGCCGTCAGGCGATCGCGGTTTTTCAAAAGCCGGGTCGCTCTCTTCAAGG
>DATGHD010000317.1:0-9689 GCA_035308145.1 Roseiarcus sp. | reverse complement strand
CGCCGCCCGACTGGCCCTCGACCTCGATATGGTCGAGCTCCGCCTGCGCCTCCTGCAACTTGGCCTGCATGGCTTGCGCCTGCTTCATCAGTCCCATGATGTCGCGCATCGACATAAACTCCAAAATCAAAAATCGTCTTCGCCGATTGGCGCTTCGCTATAGCCGATCTCCTCGTCGGCCTGCTGCGGCGGCGGGATGGGTTGCTGATCGCCGCCCCTGACTTCGACGATTTCAGCGCCGGGGAATCGCTGCAGAACCTGGCGCACCAGCGGATGGGCGGCAACGCCGCTTAAACGTTCCTTCTCCTTGGCCTCGGCGGCTTCGCGCAAAGTGGGCGCCTCGGCGCCTTGGACCAACGCCACCATCCAGCGCTCGCCGGTCCATTCCTGGAGGCGGCGCGCCAGCGTCTGGGCGAGCCCAGACGAAGCGCCGGCGACGAGAGAGAATTCGATGCTGCCTGGCTCGAAGCGGGCGAGACGAACGTCGCGCTCCAATGCCGCCTGCAATTGGATGTCGCGCCTCGCCTTGGCGAGCGCCACGACGTCGACAAAGCTCGCGAGCGTCGGGCCTTGCGCTGGCGCGGGGGCGCTCATCGCGCGCGGTTCGGCGCGTAAAACGGCGCTCGCGCCGCCCGAAGGCCTGCGCAGCGCCTGCGGCGCCACGGGCGCCGGCGCGCCCCCTGTCTCGCTGAGCTTGCGCAAAGCCTCTTCCGGCGACGGCAAATCGGCGGCGAAGGCGAGGCGAATGAGGACCATCTCAGCGGAGGCTAGCGGCCGCGGCGAGTCTTTGATCTCTTGCAAACCCTTCAGCAGAATTTGCCAGGCGCGAGTCAGCGGCCCCATCGCCAGGCCTAAGGCGAGCTCGCCGCCGCGCCGCCGCTCATCCTCGCCGATCGCCGGATCATCGTCCGTCCCGCCGGCGACTTTGAGACGAGTCACATAGTGGGTGAATTCGGCAAGCTCGACGAGAACCTGCGCGGGATCGGCGCCTGCGCGATAGAGCGCGTCCATTGCGCGCATCGCGGCGGCGACGTCGCCTTTCATCGTCAGTTCGAAGAGATCGATCATCGCGCCGCGATCGCCGAGGCCGAGCATCGACCTGACGCTTGCCGCTTTCACGCCCTCGCCCGCGTCATGCGCGATCGCCTGGTCGAGCAGCGACAAAGAATCGCGCGCCGAGCCTTCGGCCAGCCGCGCAATCAGCGCCAAGGCCTCAGGCTCCGCGACGACGTCTTCGGCCGCGCAAATCCTTTGCAGATGACGCGCAAGTTCGCCGGATTCGATGCGCTTCAAATCAAAACGCAGGCAGCGCGAGCGCACCGTGATCGGCACTTTCTCGATCTCGGTCGTGGCGAAGATGAACTTGACGTGCTCCGGCGGCTCCTCCAGCGTCTTGAGCAGGCCGTTAAAGGCCTGCTTCGACAGCATATGCACTTCGTCGATGATGTAGACCTTGTACCGCGCCGAGACCGGGCGATAGCGCGCGTTCTCGATGATCTCGCGAACGTCGTCGATGCCGGTATGCGAGGCGGCGTCCATTTCGATCACGTCGACATGGCGCGATTCGATGATCGCCTGGCAATGAACGCCAAGCTCGGGGAGGTCGACGCTCGGCGCATCGATTTTGCCGGGCAGCGAATAGTTGAAGGCTCTCGCGAGGATGCGGGCCGTCGTCGTCTTGCCGACGCCGCGGACGCCCGTGAGGATATAGGCCTGATGGATGCGCCCCGAGGCGAAGGAATTGGCGATGGTGCGCACCATCGGCTCTTGCCCGATCAGATCCTCGAAGCGGATCGGCCGGTATTTGCGCGCCAGCACCCGGTAGGAGGTCACGCCGATAGGCGCAGGCGCGGCGGGCGCGGGGCTGAAATCAAAGCCGAGCGAAGGCTGAGGCGCGCCCGCATCAGGGGCGGAAACGTCGTTCATCGGGGCTCGCGGGCGAGGCTAAAGGAGCGCCGGCGGCGCGCTCAAAGTAGGAGGCTGGACAAAGACCCGCCCTGGCTCGTTAGGGCTGCTTCCTTCCGGACCTGACCCGGTTGGCGAGTGGTGCGTCCCTCGCCAACCTCCCGGCCCCTATGTGGACCATGCGGCCTTAAGGCGCAAGAGCGGGCGGAATCGTGGCCCGGACGCTCCGCGACGCCACGACAAATAGCGGCCGCACGCAAAGCCCCGCTTGCGGCAATTTGTTTGCCCGCAAACCGGACGAACCCTATTTTGATAAGAAGAATAATGCGCAGCGCGGCGGACTATGCGCTCGCCGCTTAAGGCCAAATACGAAAAAGGGAGGATTCCATGGACATCCGAATGCTGATCGGCGGCGAGACTGTTGGCGCGTCCGCCGGCGCCATGTTCGAGCGCAAGAATCCGTTCACCGGCGAAGTGGCGACGCGCGCGCCTTCGGCCAGCGTCGCCGACGCCAGGAAAGCGGTCGACGCGGCCGCGGCCGCATTCGAAGGCTGGGCGGCGATCGGGCCAAACGAGCGGCGGACGCTTCTCCTGAAGGCCGCCGAGGTCCTCTCTTCGAAAGCCGGCGAATTCGGCAAGATCGTCGCCGAAGAGACTGGCGCGACTGCCCCTTGGGGCGGCTTCAACGTCATGCTCGCCGCGCAGATGCTGCGCGAGGCAGCTTCGATGACGACGCAAATCACCGGCGAAGTCATCCCCTCAGATAAGCCCGGAACGACCGCGCTGGCGATCCGCCAGCCTTGCGGCGTCGTGCTCGGCATCGCGCCCTGGAACGCACCGGTCATTCTCGCGGTGCGCGCCATCGCCATGCCGCTTGCCTGCGGCAATACGGTGGTGCTCAAGGCCTCGGAACTCTGCCCGGCGACGCACAGCTTGATCGGCCAATGCATGCAGGAGGCGGGGCTGCCCAAGGGCGTCGTCAATGTGGTCACCAATGCGCCGGCTGACGCGCCGGCGATCGTCGAGGCGCTGATCGCCCATCCGGCGGTCAAGCGCGTCAATTTCACCGGCTCGACCAGGGTTGGCCGCATCATCGCCGAGACCGCCGGCAGGCATTTGAAACCCGTGCTGCTCGAGCTCGGCGGCAAGGCGCCGTTGGTCGTGCTCGACGACGCCGATCTCGACGCGGCCGTCAACGCCGCCGCTTTCGGCGCCTTCGCGCATCAAGGCCAGATCTGCATGTCAACCGAGCGGATCATCGTCGATGAGAAGATAGCGGACGCCTTCGTCGCCAAATTCGCCGCCAAGGCCTCGAAACTGCCGGCTGGCGATCCGCGAACCCATGTCGTGCTCGGCTCGATGGTCGATCTCGCGCCGGCCGAGAAAATGGATGGGCTCATTTCCGACGCCGTCTCGAAAGGCGCGGTTCTCGCCTGCGGGGGAAAGCGCAACGGAACGGTGGTCGAGGCGACCCTGCTCGACAGAGTGGCGTCGACGATGCGCATCTATGCGGAGGAGTCCTTTGGACCGGTGAAGTCGATCATCCGCGCGAAGGATACGGAGGACGCGATCCGGCTCGCCAACGACACCGAATATGGCCTCTCGGCGGCCGTGTTCGGCAAGGACATCATGCGGGCGATGGCGGTCGCCAAGCGCATCCATTCCGGCATCTGCCACATCAACGGGCCGACAGTGCAGGACGAGGCGCAAATGCCTTTCGGCGGCGTTGGCGCGAGCGGCTATGGCCGCTTCGGCGGCAAGGCGGCGATCGCCGAGTTCACGGATCTGCGCTGGATCACCATCGAGGATGCGCACCAGCATTATCCGTTCTAAAGGGCGATCGGGCGGTGCAAGGGGCGCGCTGCCCGTGGGCCAGCGCCTTACAATTCGCGCAAGGTTTCAGACGCCGAGCCAACGCCGGACAACGTCCGGCGAGCGATTGATCTCGCCGGTCGGGGCCTTCTGGGGTCTCGTTGGCGACCGACGAACCGGCTGAGCTGCGCCATCGGTTGCGCGATGGCGTCGTCAAGAATCGCCTCTGAATCTCTTGAGCTGAGCAACCATAAAAGCGAGGGCGCCTACTGAAATTCGGCAAAAGTCTGCCGGGAAAGCGGCCGTTTCCCCGATGAGGAAAAGCGCTGGCGGCGCCCCCGCGTTCGCTTCCGGCCTCGCGTTCTTGTATACTGCGCGTCGTCGCAGGAGCCCTTTTGTGAATCGCGTCGCCAGGATCAATTTCGTCACCCTCGCGTTAGTCGCGCTCGCCGCTGGCGGCCTCGGCGCTTGCGGACGCGCCGGGCCGCTGGAGCCGCCGCCGGACGCCCAGGCCGTCGCCAAACAGACCAGCGACGCAGATAACAGTTCGGCGGGCGTCCCGAAGGCTCATCCGCGGCCGCCGCCGATCCAGCCGCTGAAACAACCGTTCTTCCTCGACTTCTTGCTATAAACCGGCCGACTCATGCGCCATTTCGCCTATCGCGGCGGCGTGATGCACGCCGAAGATGTGGACTTGCGCGAGATCGCGCGCGCGGTTGGCACGCCGTTCTATTGCTATTCGACGGCGACGATCGAGCGCCACTATCGGGTCTTTTCCGATGCTTTCGCCGATCGGAAGGCGCTCGTTTGCTACGCGATGAAGGCCAATTCCAACCAGGCCGTCCTCAAGACTCTGGCGCGACTCGGCGCCGGAATGGACGTGGTCTCGGAAGGCGAGTTGAGGCGCGCTCGCGCCGCCGGCGTCCCAGGAGATAAGATCATTTTCTCCGGCGTCGGCAAGACGCAGGGAGAAATGGCGCTCGGCCTCGATGAAGACATCCTCTGTTTCAACGTCGAATCCGAGCCCGAGCTCGCCGCTCTCTCAGAAGTCGCGGTCGCGCGCGGAAAAACCGCGCGCATCGCGATCCGCGTCAACCCCGACATTGACGCCAAGACCCACGCCAAAATCGCGACAGGCAAATCGGAGAACAAGTTCGGCGTGCCGATCTCCCAGGCCCGGGACACGTACCTTCGCGCCAAGAGCCTGCCCGGCCTCGTCGTGACCGGCGTCGACATGCATATCGGCTCGCAGATCGTCGATCTTCAGCCCTTCGACGACGCTTTCGCCCTTCTCGCCGATTTCGTGCGTCAATTGCGTAGCGACGGCCATCGGATCGATCACATCGATCTCGGCGGCGGGCTAGGCATTCCCTATCGGGAGGACAATGAGCCGCCGCCGCGGCCTGAACGTTACGCCGAGATCGTCAAGCGGCGCACCGACGGCCTCGATTGCGCGCTCGTCTTCGAGCCGGGCCGCCTGATCGTCGGCAATGCCGGCGTGCTGGTGACAAGCGTCCTCTATGTGAAGCGCGGCGCGGCGCGCAATTTCGTCATCGTCGATGCGGCGATGAACGATCTCATCCGCCCGACGCTCTACGAGGCGCATCATGACATCCTGCCCGTCGTCGAGCCCTCTTCCAACGCGGAGCGCTTTCGCGCCGATGTCGCCGGTCCAGTCTGCGAAAGCGGCGACTTTCTTGCCGTCGATCGCGACATGGCGGTCCCCGCGGCCGACGATCTTTTGGCGGTGATGACCGCCGGCGCCTATGGCGCTGTGCAAGCGGGAACGTATAATTCGCGCTTGCTCGCGCCGGAAACGCTGGTTCATGGCGCCCTCTTTGCAACAATTAGACCGCGTCAGCGTTACGAGGACTTGATCGGGCTCGACAAAATTCCGCCTTGGTTAGCGTGAGGCTTGCTTTAAATTGATGCGCCGCGAATGCGCGGCGAAGGAGAAATTGTTGAGCGACGGCGCGCCGAGGCCAGATCCAGCGCCGATGCGGCATCCTCCAGAGGATTTCGCAGCCAAAGCGCGTGAGCGCCTTGCGCGGCTGACGCGCCGCGCTCACTGGACCTTGACCTTCGAGCGGGCCTGGCCGCCGATCGCGGCGGCGCTGACGATCGGCCTGATCTTCCTCGCAGCGTCTTGGTTCGGCCTGTGGTTTGCACTGCCGCCGATCGGACGAATCATCGGCGTGGCCCTTTTTGCGGCGGCGGCCCTCGCGGCTTTTGTCCTCCTTCTGCGGACGCTGGTCAGCATGGCGAGGCGGCGGAGCGACGCCCTCGCGCGGCTCGACCGCGACAGCGGCGCTCCGCATCGCCCTGCTTCCTCCAGTCTCGATCTCCTTGCCGATCCAGCGGCAAGCGAAGCAACCCACGCGATGTGGCGTCTGCATCAGCGCCGGCTCGCGGCCAAGGTCTCCGGCATCGCCGTTGCGCCGCCGGCACCGCGGCTCGTCGAGCGCGATCGAATGGCTCTCCGGCTCGCCGCCCTGGTGCTGGCGGTCGCCGCGGCCTTCGTTGCGGGACCTGAGAAATATGCGCGGGTGGCGGCCGCCTTCGACTGGCGGCTGACGGGATCCTCGGCGTCCGGCTTCCGTCTCGACGCCTGGATCGATCCGCCCGTCTTCACCGGCAAGCCGCCGATCATGCTCGACGCGCTTGGCAAATCGCCGCCGCCCGGGGGAGGGCCCGTCAAAGTCGAGACGCCAGTCGGCTCGACGCTGGTCATCCGCGCCGACCCGGCGAAGGTCACGGCGACAGTCGAGGGCGCGCTTATCCCGGTCGAGACCGCCAAACCGGACGACAAGGCCGACCCAAAGAGCGGCGGCGCGGCGAAGGGCGGCGATCCGGTGGAGCGGCGCTGGACCATCAAGGGCGCCGGGAAGCTCGCCATTGCGCGCGACGGCGCCGCCCTTTCCGCCTTCGACATCGCCGGCGTCCCGACCGGCAAGCCCTCGATCGTCCTTATTCCGCCGCCCCGCGCCAATCTGCGCGGCTCATTGACCCTTCGCTACCGCACCGCCGACCAATATGGAATTGCAGCCGCGGAAGCCGATTTCGCCAAGCCGCCAGGCGACGGCAAGTCGCCCCCCGCTCGCACGCTGGTCGAGCCGCCCCGCATGGCTTTGGAGCTGCCGCCGAGCGTCGCGGGAACCGGCGAAGCCCAGACGACGAGCGATCTTTCCGAGCACCCCTGGGCCCGCGCCAAAGTGATGATGACGCTGCGCGCGTCCGATGTCGCCGGCGAAGAAGGATCGAGCGAGCCCGTCGAAGTGACGTTGCCGCAGCGGGCTTTCAGCGATCCGCTCGCCAAGGCCTTGGTCGAGGAGCGCCGCGACCTGAACCTTGATCCCGATCACAACCGCAGCCGCGTCGCGACCGCGCTCGACGCCTTGCTCATCGCGCCGGAGCTCTTTGGCGTCAGTTCGAGCGTGTACCTCGGGCTCAATGCGGCGAAGACCCGCCTCAAGGAGGCGCGCTCGGACGCCGATCTCATCGGCGTTTCGGATCTGCTTTGGGCGATGGCCTTGCAGATCGAGGATGGCGACGCCTCGCAGGCCGAGCGCGATCTTCGCGCCGCCGAGCAGAGGCTCCGCGAGGCGCTGGAGCGCGGCGCGAGCGATGATGAGATTCGCGAACTGATGAAGGAATTGCGATCGGCGGCCGAGAATTTCGCCCGCGAACTCGCGGAAAAAGCGCAAAATCCGCAAGGCGAGGACCAGGATTCCAACGCAACGCCGCTCGATGAAAAAGATTTGGAGAGCATGCTCGACCGCATGGAGGACAGCGCTCGCAGCGGCGACAAGGCCGAAGCCCAGGCCATGCTCGATCAATTGCAGAATATGTTCGAAAACTTGAGGGGCGCGCGGCGCGGCGGCAGCCAGGCGCAGCGCGAAATGCGCCGCCAGCTCGGCGACCTCGATCGCCTGCTCCGCGATCAGCAGAAGCTGCGCGACGACACGTTCCGCGAGGATCAACGCGCCCGCCGTCGCGGGCAAAATCCGGGCGACCAAGGCGCGGACGCCGGCGCGCCGCCGGACGATCAAACCCCGCTGGACGAGCGGCAAAAGGCGCTCCGCGATCGCCTCAATGACCTGCAGCGGCGGATGAAGGGCCTCGGCCTCAAGGGCGAGAAGGGCTTCGAGGACGCCGAAGGAGCGATGGGCGAGGCCGAGGGCGATCTTAAGGACGGCGACAATGGACGCGGCAAGGCGATCGGCGCGCAGGGACGCGCTCTTGAGGCTTTGCGCGAGGGCGCCGAAGGCCTCCAGCGCCAGATGCAAGGCCAAGGTCAAGGAGAGGGCGATGCCGACACCGCGGTCGAGCCTGGCGAAGGCCGCCATGGTCGCGATCCGTTAGGGAGAGATCCGGGCGACTTCGGGCGCGGCGCGGCCACCGGTCCGCTCGGCGATGCGATCGGAGCGGCCGAGCGCGCGCGCCGGGTGATGGAGGAATTGCGCCGCCGGCTCTCCGATCCGAACCGGCTCGAGGACGAGCGCGACTATCTGGAGCGCCTGCTCAACCGCAACTTGCCAGATTGAGCCTCATTCGCCCGCGATCTGCTATAGAGGGCGGCTTATTTAAGGCCAAGGCTCCCTGATGCATTCTCTCTCGAATATCGGCGTCGCGGTGGCGCTCGGCGCGGTGTTTCTCGTGCTGCTGCTCGGCCTCGCCAATATGTTGCGCGGCGGCGCCTCCAATACATCGCAGCTCCTGATGCGCTGGCGCGTCGGCTTGCAATTCCTGGCCATCGTCCTCATCGTCATCGTTCTTTTGACGCGCTTTCACTAGCGCGTCGTTTAAGGCCTTAGGGGACGGCCATGGTTCGGCTGAACAAGATCTACACGCGCACCGGCGACGACGGATCGACGGCGCTTGGCGATGGCCAGCGTCGCCGGAAATCCGACCCGCGAATCGCCGCCTTTGGTTCGATCGACGAGACCAATAGCGCGATCGGCATGGCGCGACTGGCGACGATGGGTTCGAAGAGTCCCGATCTTGCGGCGATAGATCGCGTCCTGGCGCGGGCGCAGAACGATCTCTTCGATCTTGGCGCCGACCTCAGCGTGCCGGAGGAGCGAAAAATCGAGAGCAAGAAGATCGCGCGGCCGGCTCTGCGCATCGCGATGAACCAGGTCGCGGCGCTCGAGCAGGCGATCGACGAACTCAACGCCGAGCTCGCTCCCTTGCGCTCCTTCGTGCTGCCCGGCGGCGGCCCGGCGGCGGCCGCGCTGCACCTGGCGCGAACCATCTGCCGACGCGCTGAACGCGACATGGTCGCGCTCGCCGGCATCGAGGACGAGACGGTCGGCGCGGCGGCGCTCGCCTATGTCAACCGATTGTCGGATTATCTTTTCGTCGCCGCCCGCTACGCCAACGAGCGCGGAAAGAACGACGTCCTCTGGCTTCCCGGCGCCAATCAGACCGCCTGAGCCTGTCGCAGAAAAAACCATCAGCAACCCGCGTGAGCCATGACCCGTTATTTGTTTGAACCGCCGTCGCCGCCCGCCCTGCCGATCGCCGGCCTCGACGCGGTCTATCCCGTCGGCCGCATCTTTTGCGTCGCGCGCAATTACGAGGAGCACGCCCGCGAAATGGGCCATGTGGTGGATCGCGAAAAGCCTTTCTACTTTTCCAAGAGCGCCACAGCGCTCCGACAATCGGGCGCGACTCTTCCCTATCCGCCGGGCACGACGAACTATCATTTCGAATTCGAGCTCGTGGTCGCGATCGGCGCGCCGGTGTTCAAGATCGGAGCGGACGACGCGCAAAACGCGATCTTTGGCTACGCCTGCGGCCTCGACATGACGCGGCGCGACCTCCAGCTTGCCGAGCGCGCCAAGCAGCGGCCTTGGACGCTCGGCAAGGATGTGGAAGCGAGCGCGCCGGTCTCGACGATCGCGCCCTTATCCAGCATTGGCGCCCCTAAGCGAGCGGCAATCACGCTGAGGCAGAACGGCGTCGTTCGC
>DATGHD010000316.1:0-6883 GCA_035308145.1 Roseiarcus sp. | reverse complement strand
GGTCCGGACAAACGCAAGCTTAGCGCCGCGGCGGCCCAACCGGGCGTTTACTTTTTGATAAGGTTAACAAATCATTTCCAAGAATCAAAGGAATCAAAAAAAGCCGCCCCAGAGGGCGGCTTTAAGTTGAAAACGGGAGGCGTCGAACAGAGTGGACAGGAGCCACTCGAAAATCCTGAAGAACAGGACGATTTATTTCATAAAGCGTAATTGTTAATTTGGACTTAACGACATGCTACGCCTTTACGAAAAATTGTAATCCCGCTCCTCATTGGGACGCGGGGCCGCTAAGCCCGTCCCAAGATGCGACGGATTCCTTCTGATGATTTCGGGCGTGCAGGGCCCGTTGGTTGGACGACTTAAGCCCAACCCACGTGGGCGGCCTATCTAAGGCCCGAGCGAGCGGCTGGCCTCGACGCCCGCGCAACGCCCGGCATGACCTGACGCATGGCTAGCGCTTAAAGAAAGCGCTGGCCGCTTCCTTCGTCGTCTGCCGCGCCTTGATCGCAGTCTCGAGCCTTGCGATCTCGGTCTTTAAGAGCTCGATCCGCGCCGCGAGCTCCTCAGCAGACAGGGCGTCGATCGTCTGGCCGATCTCGTGAGCGAGCGTTTTTTTTGGCGGCGCGCCAAAAATGTCGTCGTCAGATCCCGCCATAGCGCCGCCTCCGCATCCCTCTTAAGCGCTGACTTGCGCGCTTCAGCCAACATACGCAAAGTGACGCGGCCGCGCCTAGAGGAGATGAGTTTTGCAACTGATAGGCATGCTGGATTCGCCCTATGTGCGCCGCGTCGCGATCGCGCTTCTGCGTCTCGGCCTCGGTTTCGAGCATCGGCCGCTGTCGTTGTTCCGGGATATTGACGCGTTTCGCGCGATCAATCCCGTGCTGAAGGCTCCGACATTCATCGCCGACGACGGGACGATCCTGATGGATTCCTCGTTGATCATCGACTACGCCCAGAGCTTGGCCCCGCATGCGCCGCGCCTCACCCCGGCCGCGCCGGCTGCGCGGCTCACCTCCTATCGCCTCAACGGCTTAGGCTTGGCGGTCAGCGAAAAGGCGGTGCAACTCCACTACGAACGGTCCTTACGCCCGCCGGAGCGGCAGCATGAGCCTTGGCGTCAGCGCGTGCTCGGTCAATTGGCCGCCGGCCTGGAAGGGCTGGAGCGCGAGGCGATGAAAGCGCAAAACTGGCTCGTCGATGAAGGACCGATGCTGGCCGACATCACCGTCGCCACGGCCTTCGCTTTCACTCAGACGTACGTCTCCGACGTTGTCGCTAAATCCGCTTATCCCGCGCTCGCGGCCTTTTGCGCGCGCGCCGAAGCTTTGGCGGAGTTCCGCGCCGCGCCCGCCGAGGACGGCGTCAAAGTCGCCGCGCCCGTCGCGGTCGCTTAGAGCGACGTACTTTTCGAAAGGCCGGAGCGACCCGCATGTCCGATCTGCCCGAGACGATGAAGGCGGTGATCACGGCCGGTCCCGGCGGACCTGAAGTCTTGCACATCGGGACGCGGCCGCGCCCCGAGCCGCGGCGGAACGAAATCCTCATTGCCGTCGAAGCGGCGGGCGTCAACCGGCCCGACGTCTTGCAACGGCAGGGCGCCTATCCGCCGCCGCCCGGCGCGCCTGACTTGCTCGGCCTCGAAGTCGCAGGGACCGTCGCGGCTCTCGGTCCTCAAACGACGCGGCATCGGGCCGGCGACAAGGTTCTGGCGCTCGTGCCCGGCGGCGGCTATGCGCAATATTGCCTGGCCCATGAGACCAACGCGCTGCCGGTTCCCGCCGGCCTGACGATCGTTGAAGCCGGCGCCATTCCGGAAACCTATTTCACTGTCTGGACCAATGTCTTCGAGAGCGGCGCGCTCAAGGCCGGGGAGACCTTGCTCGTCCATGGCGGAACCTCGGGGATCGGCACGACCGCGATCGCGCTCGCCAAGGCGTTTGGCGCAAGAGTGATTGCGACCGCCGGCTCGCCGGACAAGGTCGCCGCCTGTCTCAAGCTCGGCACCGATGTTGCGGTCGATTATCGCGCCGCCGATTTCGTCGCCGAGACGCTGAAGGCGACGGATCAGAAAGGCGCCGATGTCATTCTCGACATGGTCGGGGGCGATTATGTCGCGCGGAACTACGCCGCGGCAGCGCCGCGCGGCCGTATCGTGCAGATCGCCCATCTCAGCGGCGCCAAGGCGACGGTCGATCTTCGCCTGCTGATGATCAAGCGGCGGATCCATACCGGCTCGACGCTTCGCCCGCGCAGCGCCGCGGAGAAAGCGGTCATCGCCGAAGCCTTGCGCGCAAAGGTTTGGCCGCTGCTGGCGGAAGGCCGCTGCAAGCCGGTGATCGATTCAACCTTCCCGCTTGCCGAGGCGGCCAAGGCGCATCAGCGGATGGAAAGCTCGGCGCATATCGGGAAGATTGTGCTGACGGTCTGAGGCCTGGGCCTCACTTCGAGCGCGACAGCGCCAGCCACAGCCCGCCGCCGATCAGCGCGCCGCCGCTCGCCCGCGAAATCAACCGCATGCGCCGTCGCGACAGCGCCGCGCCCGCGCGCGAGGCGAGCAGCACGTAGGCGCTGTCGGAAATTGCGGCCACCGCCATAGCGGTCGCGCCCATGATCAACGTTTGGACGGTGAAATCGCGACTTGGATCCATGAACTGCGGGAAGAAGGCGCCGAAGAACAGCAAGGTCTTCGGGTTGCTTAAGGCCACCGCCAACGCTTGCAAGAAAAAGCCGCCGCGCGGCTTGCGGGGCGCTACGCCCTTATCGAGTTCGCCCGAAGCCATCAACAGCCTGCAGCCGAGGAAGATCAAATAGGCGGCGCCGGCGAGACGCACCCACATGAACCATGCGCCCATCGCCGCGATCAGCGAGGCGAGGCCGAGCAGCACCACGATGACGGTGAGGGCGAGGCCCAGTTGTGTGCCGGCCACATTCAGCATGCCGGCCCGCCGCCCATGGCGAAGACTGTTGGCGATGATCAGCGTCACGGTCGGGCCCGGCACGATGACCACCACGACGCAGGCGGCGACGAAGGCGAGATAAACGGAAAGGGACATGGCGGATCCTCTGGCGCCGACCGTCAGTCACGCGCGCGCCTCGGCTATGCTTGCACGCCGATCCGCGCCGCGCCACAAGCTCATGAGATCATGCCGCGTTACAAGCTCATCCTCGAATATGACGGCGCGCCCTTCGTCGGTTGGCAGCGGCAAGCCAATGGTCTTTCCGTGCAGCAGGTGCTGGAAGAGGCGATTTTCGCGGTCTCGGGCGAGAGCGTGGTCGCGCATGGGGCAGGGCGCACCGACGCCGGCGTTCACGCCAGCGGCCAGGTCGCCCATGTCGACCTTTCCAAAGAGTGGCGCGGCTTTCGATTGAGCGAGGCGCTGAACGCGCTTCTGACGCCACAGCCGGTCGCCGTGCTCAGCGCGGAAAAAGTCGCCGACGATTTCGACGCACGCTTCTCGGCGACGATGCGCCACTACGTTTATCGCATCGTCAACCGGCGCGCGCCGCTGGCTCTCGCGCGAGACCGCGCCTGGCGCGTCAAGCGCAAGCTCGACGTCGCCGCGATGGACGAGGCGGCGCAGCAACTGGTCGGCCGCCACGATTTTTCGACCTTCCGCGATTCGCAATGCCAGGCGATAAGCCCAGTGCGCACGCTCTCGCGCTTCGAGGTGGAAGCCGACGGCGAGGCGATCGAGATGCAGATCAGCGCGCGCTCCTTCCTGCATCGCCAAGTACGCTCGATGGTTGGCTCGCTCGAACATGTCGGCGCCGGCAAATGGAGCGTCGCCGACTTGAAGGACGCGCTCGAAGCGCGCGACCGGGCGCGCTGCGGTCAGGTCGCGCCGCCGCAGGGCCTGTTTCTTGTGAAGGTAGAGTATTGACGCGGCTTGCGCGAAAGCGTCGCGACTGACCAGCCTCAAAACGTCGCGAAATAGCGCTCGATCGCCCGTTCATAGATGCGCGATAGTGTCTCGATGTCGGCGATGGGCGCGCGCTCGTCAACGGCGTGCATCGTGTCGCCGACGAGGCCAAACTCGATGACCGGACAAGCCGCCTTGATGAAGCACGCGTCAGAGGCGCCGCCGCTGGTCGAGAGAACAGGCCGCTGCCCGACCACGTCGTGAACGGCCTCGGCGACGAGTTCGGTGAAAGGGCCGCTAGCGGTGAGGAACGCCACTGAGCTGACCGGATCGAATTTGAGTTCGTATTTCGTGCGCCCGGCGGCTCGGGCGATGCGCTTCTCGACTTCGGCGCGCAATGTCTCCGGCGTCCAGAGGTTATTGAAGCGGATGTTGAAGATTGCGCGAGCCTCGCCGGGAATGACATTGCTGGCGGCGTTGCCGACGTCGATGCTGGTCACCTCAAGGTTCGAAGCGTCGAAATCCGGCGTGCCCGAATCGAGCGGCGGCGCGCTTAAGCCCTCCAGAATTGGGGCGAGCGCGCGTAAGGGATTGTCGGCAAGATGCGGATAGGCGACGTGACCTTGCTTGCCGATCAACGTCAGGCGCCCGGTCAGCGAACCGCGCCGCCCGTGCTTCATCATGTCGCCGAGCTTTTCGCGGCTCGTCGGCTCGCCGAGAATGCAATGGTCGAAGCGCTCGCCCTTGGCCAAAGCCCAGTCGAGCAGCTTGGCCGTGCCGTTGACGCGAGCGCCCTCTTCATCGCCCGTGATGAGGAAGCTGATCGAGCCTTTGAGTGGATTTTCGCGCGAGACGTACTGCAATGCGGCCGCGACGGCGGCGGCGACGCCGCTCTTCATGTCGCAAGCGCCGCGGCCCCAAATCATGTCGTCGGCGATTGCGCCGGAGAAGGGATCGAAGCGCCATTTGGCGACGTCGCCGGGCGGCACGACGTCGGTATGGCCAGCGAAGACGAGATGCGGCGCGGCGGCGCCGATGCGCGCATAGAGGTTTTCGACCCTCTCCGCGCCCGGCGCATCGAAGGCGACAATCTCAGCGCGAAACCCCGCCTCGGCGAGCAGATCGCGCAAATAGCGCAAGGCGCCGCCTTCGGCCGGCGTCACGGAGGGGCAGACGATCAGCGCGCGAGTTATGTCGAGGGCGGTCGGAACTTGCGGCGGCGACACGGGCTCTGGTTCTGCTGGATTTGCCACGATCATGCCGGCAAGTGGTTTTGCGGCAGGGAAAAACTGTTCGTGTTGACCGGGGGCGGACGCCTATTCTGCTTGGCGAAATAGAAGCCGGCCGCCAGCGCCAGCAGGAACGCTAGGATCGCCAAGGGTCTTTGCACCATCACTCCGATCTCGAGCCGCGAGCCGCATTACCTCGGCCGCATTTCACGTACGAGTGCGGCCCAATCGAGCGCAACGTCATAGATCGGCGGCTCGAGATTGGAGAGCAGGGTCCAGAGCCCGGCGATCTGGCTGCGCTTCAGCGCCTTGATCAGCACGCGGCCGTCGGAGAGGCCGCAGACGCACATGCGGCCGACCAGATCGTCGCCCGGTGGATCGCGCACGTCGTCGTAGAAGACGAGCCAATTGTCGAACAAGGCGCCGAGCGAATGGCCGCGGATCTGAACGGCGACCGTATTGGCGCTAGCGGCGTCGGGCGCGGCGACTTCATCGAACGGGCCTTGCCCGTCCGCGTAAAAATGGGCCTGCGCGCCGGCGCCGACAAAGCCGACCAGGGGCACGCGCGGGTCCTGCGGCGGGACGCGGCCGCCGCCAATAAGCCGCGGCGGCTCGACGCCGAGATAATTGACGATAACAGGGATTTCCTCCGCCCGGAGACGCCGCGAGCCGTTGAGCAGGTCGGTCACGGCGGAGGGCGACCGGCCAAGCGCCTTGGCGAGGCCGCTGCGCGTCTTGCCGGTCTTGATCAGCGCCTCGCGGATCCAATCGACGGTGTCAGGGGGCCAATCCAAAGTCATTCCATAATTATTCTGCTTTTCAGAACAAAAGCAATCGAGAATTTCGGAAATTTTCTTGACAAGATGTTCTGATTTTCAGAATATATATCCAAGCGCCGGCCGCGGCGCGCTTGATTCCGAAAGATGGAGCTCATGCAATGGGCAAGTCCCGCGCGCGTCGGCGCGCGCCGAAAACAGAAACCCAGCGCATGGAGGCCGTAGCCGCCTGCGCCGCTCATTTGAAGGACCTGAAGCGCATCCATGGGCGGCCGCCCGCCGACGCGGTTCCGGCAAGTGAGAAGACGCCGCGGCGCCTCTCGCCGACAGAACCTAGTTCTTATTGTACGTCGCCCGCTGAACTCTGCGCGGAGATTGCTTAGATGAGCGCGCCGCGTTCACGCCGCCGCGCAATCCGCTCAAGGAAAGTCCTCGACAATGCGCCCGGCGAGCGACTCGACGCCACGCCGGAGCGAATCCAGCGGGCGTTGGAGAGCGGACAAGCGACGGTTTGCGAGACCGGGCGTCCGCGACGCATCGATGATCCTTTCGACGTGATGCGCGTCCATCGCGCGCTCGCCCCGCATGATCGTCGCCTTAACGATTTGCGCTGGCTGATCGGCGAGGCCTTGCGTCGGTTGCATCATCGCGCCGCGCTCGATTCGCTTCGCGCGATCGCCCCCGATCGTATCGGCGCCGGCGCGGGCGGCCCGCGCTCCGGGCTGCCGCTGTCGGAAGTGGCGCTCAACGCGCGCGACAAGCTTCGCGTCGCGGAGACGCTCGCCGGCGCTGCGGCTTGGCCGGTGCTGAGGCGCATTGTCATCGAGGGCGCGATGCTCCGCGATTGCCGCGCGATGATCGCGGAAGTGACGACGCCTTGGCGCGCCGACGCGATCCTCGCCGATCGTTTGCGCTGCGGCCTCGATGCGCTTGGGCCGCATCTTGGCGTGACGGCGGAAAGATAGCGCGCGAACGCTTGTTACCAGGAGTGTGGGCTAAGGACGCGCCGATTCAC
>DATGHD010000315.1:0-3084 GCA_035308145.1 Roseiarcus sp. | reverse complement strand
AACGTGGCCGGTTGAGGCGCGAGGCGGCGAAAAACCAAGCCCGGATGCGTCTAGCTGTGGATCCGCCCAGATTAGAAATTAGTACACTGAAGATCATCTAGCCGGCTTCCGGCGCCGCGGAGGCGCTGGGGTTAGCGTGGGTTGTGCGAGCCGAATCGACATTACGGTGACACTTTCGACATTACCGACATTACGGTGACATTACGGTGACACTTTACTGAATCCCCAAATTCAGAGCCTTCGACGCGCTATTACGGTGACAATGACGATTGTCTAGGCCCCGATAGATCCGACGATGAACGAATCCAACAATAAGAACACTTGATCTCTTCATCGTCATTTCGGGTTAAACCCACCGTAGTCAGTACCCGGCGATGCAGGACCGTCCTACTTCTCCAGCCGCGCGATGAGACTGGACGTGTCCCAGCGGCCGCCGCCGATCTTTTGTACTTCGCCGTAGAACTGGTCGATCAGGGCGGTCGCCGGAAGTTGCGCGCCGTTGCGACGCGCCTCGTCGAGGCAGATCGACAAATCCTTGCGCATCCAGTCGACCGCGAAGCCGAAGTCGAATTTCCCGGCCGCCATCGTCTTGGCGCGATTGTCCATCTGCCAGGATTGGGCGGCGCCTTTGGAGATCACGGCGACGACGGCGTCGAGATCAAGCCCGGCCTTGCGGCCGAAATGCAAGCCTTCGGAAAGCCCCTGGATCAGGCCGGCGATGCAGATCTGGTTGACCATTTTCGTCAATTGCCCCGCGCCTGGGCCGCCCATCAAGCGGCAAGCGCGCGCATAGGCGGCGATGACCGGTTCGGCGCGCTGATGAGGCTCGCCGTCGCCGCCGCACATCACCGTCAGCGCCCCGTTTTCCGCGCCGGCTTGACCGCCGGAGACCGGCGCATCGATGAAGCTGAACTCTCGCTTGGCTGCTTCGCCATATAATTCGCGCGCAACGCGCGCTGACGCGGTCGTGTGGTCGATAAAGACCGCGCCCCTCTTCATGCCCGCGAAGGCGCCGTCCGGCCCAAGCGTCACGGCGCGCACGTCCTCGTCATTGCCGACGCAAGCGAAAACGAAGTCGCGATCCTGAGCCGCCTCGCGTGGGCTCGCCGCCTGCGCGCCGCCGTGTTGCGCCGCCCAGCGCTCGGCCTTGGATGAAGTACGATTGTAGACGATCGTCTCGTGACCCTTGGCCTTCAGATGACCGGCCATCGGATAGCCCATCACGCCGAGGCCGAGAAAAGCGACTTGAGCCAAGAACGATCCTCCTTTTTAGGCGGGGCGGCGCCCGGCCTCCTTTAAGGCTTTCACTGCGGCAAGGCGAGAGATGAGCGCCTTATGTCACCTCGGCAGGCGTATTTGCGCGGCCGCCAATTCTTGGCGATCGTTCAAATTGGCGAAGGGATCCGCCCCGTCTTTCCCGTAGAAGACGGCGCGCGCCGCGCCATGTCCGGCGAAGAACGCGCGCGGGCTTCGCTCGCCGCGCGCCAGAGCGGCCTCGACCGCGGGGCGCAAAGCGGTGGACCAAAGCCCGAAGAGCGGCTCCAGGCCTCGCGGCCCCTCGGCGACCGCGACAGGCGCTCCGGAAATCGCGATCGCGGCGCCAAGGCGCGCAACGAGATCGCGCGGCGCGAATGGCGCGTCGCAGGGGATCGTCGCGAGATGCGCATAGCCCGCGGCTTCGGCGAAGGCGAGGGCTGCCGCTATGCCGGCGAGGGGCCCCTCGCCGGCATATCCGGCGGCGTCGGCGAAGACGGGCAGGCCGAAGGCCGCGAAACGCGTAGGATCGCCATTGGCGTTGATCGCCAAGGCGCCGACCTGCGGCGTGAGGGTCTCAATCGCATAGGCAATGAGCGGCCGGCCGCCGAAATCGACGAAGGCCTTGTCGGCGCCCATGCGAGCCGAACGCCCGCCGGCGAGAATGACTCCGAGGATCGATCGTTCGGTCGCCAAGCAGGCTCCGCTTGAGGGCGAAATGGACAGATCGCCGGGATTTATGGCGCTCCGCGCCGCAATTTGGCGCCGGATCGACTATATAGACCCAATCCCTCGTGTCTTGACCCTCGGCAGGACTTAAATGCGCGCTGGACGCCGTCACTTCATCAAGAGCCTGACGCTTGCCGCGGCGAGCCTGCCGCTCGCCAAGCCGGCCATCGCCGATCCTGCCCCGGAAACCCATTGGCGGGTCACCTCCAGCTTTCAGCCTAATCTCGACCTCATTTACGGCGGCGCGCAGACTTTCGCGGCGGCGCTCTCCGATCTGACTGACGGACGATTCACGGTCGCGGTTCTTCCGGCCGGCGACGTCGCCCCGCCGCTCGAGGCCTTGGACGCTGTGGCCAATGGCGTCGTCGAATGCGCGCATACCGCCTTGCACTATTATTGGGGCAAGGACCCGACATTTGTTTTCGGATCGTCCACGCCTTTCGGCATGAACGCGCGCCAGCATACTGCGTGGCTCACTGAGGGCGGCGGCGGCCAATTGATCGACGAATTTCTCGCCGACCACAAAGTCTTTGCGCTGCCGGCCGGCAACACTGGCGGGCAGATGGCCGGGTGGTTTCGCAAGGAAGTCCACGCCGCCAGCGACCTGCAAGGCATGAAAGTCAGGATCGGCGGCTTTGCCGGAAAGGTGTTCCAGCTCCTCGGCGCAGAGCCGGTGTCCATACCGAAGGACGGCGTCTATTCGGCCCTCGAATCAGGCTCGCTCGACGCCATGGAGTGGGTCGGGCCATACGATGATGAAAAATTCGGCGAGCGCAAGGAGGGCGACAAGCTGATGCTCTCGAAAGTTGCGCCGAACTACTATTATCCGGGCTGGTGGAAGGGCGGGATGCAGCTTCACCTCATCGTCAGTCGGGAGAAATTCGACGGTTTGCCCAAGCCGCACCAGGCCGCGCTTCGCGCCGCCGCGGCGATCGCCAACGTATCGATGCAGGCCAAATACGACGCCGCCAATCCCGCCGCGCTGAAGCGCTTGGTCGTCGGCGGCGCGGAGCTTCGGCTCTTCCCGCAGGACGTGATCGAGGCCTGCTACAAGACGGCGAGCGACCTCTACGGCCAACTCTCGGCCTCCAACGCCAATTT
>DATGHD010000314.1:0-3091 GCA_035308145.1 Roseiarcus sp. | reverse complement strand
GGAACTGATCAGGATGCCGCTGTTGACGATGTTCCCGGAGAAAGCGGTGTTATCGACATATATATCGGACTTGTCCGACTGGATGATACCCGCGGTATTGATGCCGCCGCCGAAAGTCGCGCCGGTGATCGAGATGGCGGTCTTGGTCGAATCGATATGGCTCGTCGCGTCAATGGCGATGCCGCCGCCGATGAACCCCGAATCGATGATCCCGCCATAAATTTTGGCGTTCAGCCCGACGGAAATGGCGCCGGTGATGGTGCCAGAGTTGCTGACGTTACCAACAAATGTCGTGCCGTCGATTGTGACTGAGGTGAGGGTGCCCGTGTTCGTAAAAGGAAATGGTCCACTATACCCCGCCATGGGTCCCCTCCGCTGAATTCGAAATTAAAATCGCCGAAGCTCGATTAGGTAATATAAAGCAAGAAAGTTGGCAAGCGGCGATTTCGCACTCCGCGGAGCCAAAGCGCGCGCCGGGCGTTGGCTTTGGACTTGGCCGCTGCGCCAGCTTAAAATAAGGCGAGCGCAAAGGAATTTGGAGGAAAAAGCGAGCATGGCGAAAGAGGGAGAGAGCGGCGTCATCGAATCGAAGCCGCGGCCGATCGACGCCGCGATTGCGCGCGCCGACGAGCATCGGCGCGCGGGGCGTCTTAAGGCCGCGGCCGCGGCGTGCCGAGAGGCGCTCGTCGCTGAGCCGAATGAACCGAACGCCCTTCATATGCTGGGCGTCGTCGCTCACGCATCGGGCAACCTCAGCGAAGCCATCGAGCATGTCCAGCGCGCGATCGCCGCCGCGCCGCAAGCGCCTCTTTTTCACGCCAACCTTGGCGAGATGCTGAGGCTCGCCGGCCGTCCCGACGAGGCGATCGCCGAAGGGCGGCGCGCCATTGCGATCAAGCCCGATTATCCCGAAGCCTTGTGCAATCTCGGCGTCGTGCTTTTTGAGCAAAAACAATACCAAGAGGCCGCCGAGCATCAGCGGCGGGCGACCGAGATCAATCCGAATTTCGCCCTGGCGCACAGCAATCTCGGCAACGCCCTCCATTCTCTCAAGCGACTCGAGGAGGCTGCGGCGTCCTACCGGCGGGCAATCGCGCTTGCGCCCAATATGGCGGACGCCTGGAGCAATCTGGGGACCACCCTGCACCATTTGGGTCAATACGAGGAAGCGATGGTCGCGCTTCGCCGCGCCATCGCCCTCGCGCCTGATCACGCCAACGCGCATTCCGGTCTCGGCATCCTTCTGCTAATGCGCGGCGAATTCGGCGAGGGCTGGGAAGAATACGAGTGGCGGCTGCGGTCGTCTGAGACAAAGGGGCCGCCTTTCCCAACCCGTCCCTGGCGCGGCGAAAGCCTTGCCGGCCGGCGCCTCTACGTGCAGGCCGAGCAGGGGTTCGGCGACACGATCCAGTTCGCGCGCTATTTGCCTCGCTTGCAAAAGCGGGCCGGCGCCGTCGCCTTTCGCGTGCCGCAACCGCTGATCGAGCTTATGCGCGCGAGCCTTCCCGACATTGAGCTTTACAGCGACCGGCCGCCGACGAAGCCCGCCGATTGCGAATGCGCGCTGCTGAGCGTCGCTCATGTCTTGAAGACGCGGTTCGAAACCATTCCGGCGAGCGTTCCCTACCTTCAGCCGCCGCAAGAAGCAGCCGCCGCGTGGAAGGAAAGGCTCCGCGAGATGCCCGGCCTCAAGGTCGGCGTCGCCTGGGCCGGCCGGCCGGAGCACTCAAACGACTTTCGCCGTTCGCTGACCTTGGCTGCGCTCGAGCCCGTCTTGTCGACGCGGGGCGTTTCCTTCGCCAGCCTGCAGGTCGGACCGCCCGCCGCCGCTTTGGCGGGGCGAGACGGGACGGAGATCGCCGACCTCTCTCCCCATCTCAAGGATTTCGCCGAAACGGCCGGCGCGATCGCCGCGCTCGATCTCGTCATCGCCGTCGACACGTCGGTGGCGCATTTAGCTGGCGCCCTCGGCAAGCCGACATGGGTGCTGCTGCCGGAAGTCAACGATTGGCGATGGCTGCTCGATCGCGAGGACAATCCGTGGTACCCGGCGATGCGGCTCTTCCGGCCGCGCCAAAGCGAGCGCTGGCCTGAGGTCATCGCGCGGGCGGCCGCGGAGCTCGAGGCGGCGGCGGCCGGGGACGGCGCGCGTTTGACGCCGTTCAAGAAGACGGTCGAACGTCGCGCCGCGGCGGCGGCCGAGATCATCGCGGCCGAGGACGCGCGCGCGTTGGCGCCCGCCGCTGCGCCCGCAGCGCAAAACGGGCGACGGATGTCGCCTGCGGCGGTCGTGGCGCTCGCAGAGCAGAAGCGCCGCCAGGGTCTCCTTTCCGAATCGGTCTCGCTGGCGCGCCGCGCATTGGAGGCCGAGCCGAAAAACGCCGAGGCCATCCACATGCTCGGCATAATCGCTCACCAATCCGGCAAACTGGGCGAAGCGATAGACCGCCTGCGCGAGGCCGTCGCGATTCAGCCGGGCGCGGCGATCTATCACGCAAATCTTGGCGAGATGTATCGCCTCGCCGGCCGTATCGATGAGTCGATGGCGGCGAGCCGCCGCGCGCTCGAGCTTAAGGCGGACTACGCGCCCGCGCTGAGCAATCTGGGCGCGGCGCTCTTCGACCAGGGGCGATTCGATGAGGCGCTCGCCCATCAGGACCGCGCGATCGCGCTCCAGGATGGGTTTCCCCAAGCCCACAACAACCGCGCCAACGCGCTTCTGCGGCTCAACCGCTTTTCGGAGGCGGAGCAATCCTACCGCCGGGCGCTCGAATTGCAGCCGGCGCTGCCGGGCGCGTGGAACAACTTGGGCACGTGCCTGCGCGAGTTGAAGCGCCTGGAGGAAGCGGAGGCAGCCTACCGCAAGGCCTTGGAGCTTGGCCCCGGCAACCCCGATACGCTCGACAATCTTGCGTTGACGTTGAAAGATCGCCAGCGTCCCCGCGAAGCCGCCGAGCTTTTGCGGAGCGCGCTGACGATCGAATCGGGCAACGCCAACATCTACGTCCACCTGGCCTCGGTAGAGCTTGATCTTGAAGACGTCGACAAGGCCGACGCGGCGCTGAATAAGGCGCTCGCGCTCGACCCCAAC
>DATGHD010000313.1:0-21091 GCA_035308145.1 Roseiarcus sp. | reverse complement strand
GGTCTTCGCCAAGCTCAAACATCTCCTCAGAAAGGCTGCGGCTCGAACCGTCGACGCGGTCTGCGCCGCAATCGGAAAAGCGCTTGACGCCTTCACAGCCAAAGAATGCGCAAACTATTTCGCAAATTCAGGCTATCGAACCTAATCTCATCACGCTCTAGGCGGCCCATCCTGAGCGCCTGCCCTCTTAGTTCGGCGCGACGGGGAAAAAGGTTACGCGTCGACATTTCAACGCGGGCCGCGCGGGATCGCGGTCGAGTCCTTCGACCTAATCTCGGTGCTTGGACGGCCGACTAGAAAAGCCAGGCTCGCAGAATGCCGATCGCCATCAGCAACGCCATCGGCGTTCCGGCCGCGAAGCCAAGGGTCAAGCCAACGTCCAGATCCGCCGGCGCGACGATGAAGGCGTAGCGCGCATAGATGCCGAAGCAGGCGCCGAACAGCACCAAAATGCCGTTGATGAAAGGACCGAGGCCAAATCGACCCATGGCGGCGTCGACCATAAAGCCGGCGCCCCAAGCCGAGATGAGCACGATCATGACGAGGGCGGTCAGCTCGAAGCCGGAAAGGCTGTCCACCTCGGCAAGCCAAGGGATCGTTTGCATGCCCAATTGCCCGTGTCGATCCAGGGCGCCCAGCGCGCCGGCCTTTTACAAGCCTGCGCTCAGGCGGTTGCAAAAGCGTCAACACCGGCTGCCCGCCGTGAAAATCGCTCGACTTGCTCGGCGACAAGCGGCGGTTTGATTTGCGCTTATCGCAGGGCAATGACAATATGCTGCACTGCAACAGCTTAGCTAGCGGCGGCAAAGGAGCCACTATCGGCTCGGCTCGAGGAACGGATATGGCCAATGTCACGGCGGGCGCCGCCGTTGCCCAGAGCCGCAGCGGCGTCAACGCCGACGCGCCGCTGAAGGACCTTTACGATATCGGGGAGATACCGCCGCTCGGCCACGTCCCGTCGAGGATGTACGCTTGGGCCGTCCGGCGCGAGCGGCACGGGCCGCCGGAACAATCGATGCAGATCGAAATCGTGCCGACTTGGCCGCTCGACAGCCACGACGTTCTGGTCCTCGTGATGGCCGCCGGGGTCAACTACAACGGCGTCTGGGCGGCGCTCGGCCAGCCGATCTCGCCTTTTGACGTGCACAAGCACCCGTTCCACATCGCCGGCTCCGACGCGTCCGGAATCGTTTGGGCGGTCGGCGCCAAGGTCAAGCGCTGGAAAGTCGGCGACGAAATCGTCGTCCATTGCAACCAGGACGACGGCGACGACGAAGAATGCAACGGCGGCGACCCGATGTTCTCCGCCTCGCAACGCATCTGGGGCTACGAGACGCCGGACGGCTCCTTCGCGCAATTCTGCCGCGTGCAGGACCGCCAATTGATGGCGCGGCCGAAGCACCTGACCTGGGAGGAGAGCGCGTCCTATACGCTGACGCTCGCAACCGCCTATCGCATGCTGTTCGGCCACGAGCCGCATCGCTTAAAGCCAAGCGATAACGTGCTGGTCTGGGGCGCGTCAGGCGGGCTCGGCGTTTTCGGCGTGCAACTTTGCGCGGCGGCCGGCGCCAATGCGATCGGCGTCATCTCGGACGAGAACAAGCGCGATTATGTCATGTCGCTCGGCGCCAAGGGCGTCGTCAACCGCAAGAATTTCAAATGCTGGGGCCAATTGCCCAAGGTCAATACCGAGGACTATTCCGCCTTCATGAGCGAAGCGCGCAAGTTCGGCAAGGCGATCTGGGACATAACGGCTAAGAAGGACGTTGACATCGTCTTCGAACATCCGGGCGAGCAGACGTTTCCGGTCTCGTGCTTCGTCGTCAAGCGCGGCGGCATGGTGGTGTTCTGCGCCGGCACCACGGGCTTCAACCTGACGTTCGACGCCCGTTTCGTCTGGATGCGGCAAAAGCGCATCCAGGGCTCGCATTTCGCGCACCTGAAGCAAGCCGCGGCCGCCAACAAGTTCGTACTCGACCGGCGGATCGACCCTTGCATGTCGGAAGTCTTTCCCTGGGACAAGATTCCGGTCGCCCACACCAAAATGTGGCGCAACGAACATGCGCCCGGCAATATGGCGGTGCTGGTCAATGCGCCAAAGACGGGCTTGCGCACGCTTGAAGACGTGATCGAGGCGGGGAAAAGCTAGCCGCGCGGCGAAGACCGGCTTGCTCAGGCGCTCTTCGTTGGATCGACGATCATCCCTTCAAAGAGCACGGCGCCGGTCGCCTGATCGGCTAGGAAAAACATGAACGGCCGATCGACAATAAACGGCTCGCGAGGCGGCGGCGCATGCGCCGCGGCGCCCGCGACGCCAATTTCCACGGCCGTCGCCGCGGCGGCCTCGATCCCGTCCTCCGCCGCCTCGAAGATCGCCCGGTGACGAATCTGGTCGATCTTCACCTTCTTTCGCCCACCCGTCATCCCGCTGAAGTCGGCGTCATTGCTGAGCGCTAGCGTCAAGCCTAGCTTTTGGAACGGCGGCGCGAGGTCGGCGGCCAAGGCGGCCTTGAACTTCGGCAAAGCGAGCGGCGAAACGCCTTTCGCCTCGAGGCTTAGCGCGCCCGACGACGGCTCCTTCCCATCGAAGGCTCTGAACAAGTCCGCCTGCATCGCAGAATCGAAACTCCGGCTCACTTGAACCAGGCCGTCGATGTCGTTCGGCAGCACGATGATGAGGCCAAGCTGCGGCGCGGCAAGCGGGAGACGAATCGCCCGGAATCCTGGACCTCGAACGATCGGCTCGGCAGAGCCCCTCGTCATTGTCGGCGCCTTGATCCGATCTTTCGAGGAAAGATTGAAATCCCGATCGGCGGTCTCGCTCTTTTTGAAAGGCGCGGCCCAAGCAGCGCGCAGGTAGATCGCATTCAGCAGGACCGCGACGCTCAGCTTGTCCAACTTGTCGAGAATCCTGTCGATCTTGCCATCCGTTTTCTGGCGCACCCAGTCGTTGACGTCCGCGAGCGAAGCGCCGGTGAAAATCTCGGCGGCAAAGCGGTCTCTCACCAACGTTCGATAGTCGTCCGAGACGAAATCTCCGAACTCCTTGCCGAGCATCAACGCGTTGGCGACCGACAGCCGTACGAATGGAACGATAGGGCCGATCGCGCATTTGCCATCGTGCAAAACACCGCGGGGGCAGCCGTCCTTGTCGGGCCGGCCCTGGCAATTGTCGCCCGTCCAGGTCATGCCCTCAGGGCAAAGCCGCGGATCATGGGAGCTATCATAGCCAAGAAGCCTCGCCATGGCGGCCCCGCTCGCCGCCTCGAGCTGCGCCTGGCTCAGGGCGAACGCCAGCGCCCGCGCCAATTCGGCCTCGGTCGCGCCGCGCGCCCCGGCGAGAGCCATCGCCATGGCCGCGCCGATCGAATAAGGCGAGAGCACAATATTGCCAGAGCTCTCCGCGAGCGCGCCGACCAGCCGATGGCCGGAAGCATTGTACGCCGCGGTCAAGGCGCGGACATCATCGGCGCCGCTGACGGCGGGCGTCGCGTGCGCGCGACCTCCGGCGGTCGCCAAGCATGTGAGCGCGGAGGCGCCGAGCAGAAACACGCGTCGATTGGTCGCCGATGGCGGATGCGGCCGCATCTTGGACAAGCACACCCTCCCTTGTTGAGGACGGACCCCTCAACGAATGAGTCACGTCCAAATCAGGTATTTCTCCGCCATTCCCGGCTCTTTCGAGGCGAGCCGGCCGTCGCCATCGGCGCGACGCCGCCTTTCGTTATCCGGAATTGTCGCCGCTACGGTCTTTCTCGCGCGCCCGCATGATCGCGGCGTTGAGTTCGCCGCCGTAAACAAACATCGAGGCCATCGCATAGAGGAAAACCAGCGCGATCATCACCGAGGCGAGACCTGCATAGGTCGAAACATAGTTGCGCGCATATTCAGAAAGATAGGCGCCGAACCCTTCGCCGAAGGCGACGCAGCTGACAAAGGTCAGCGCGACGCCGGGCGCAAGTTCGATGAGCCGCGGACGCTTCTTTGGCAAAAGAAGATGCGCCAGGAACAGCGATATCGCCATCAGGGCGATTGCGATGCCTAGGCGAGCGAATGTGACGATGGGTTGCAGAGGCTCGAGCTCCGGCACATAGGCGAGCGCGGTCGCCCAGATCAACGGGCCGAGCACGACCAGGAAGGCCAGCGCGAGAAGGCCGATCGCTGCGACGACGACAAAGGCGATCGATTCGAGCCGCAACAGCCACCACGGCCGCGTCTCGCTCGCGCCATAGGCGCGATTGAGACCGATCCGCGCCGCTTCGACGGCGCCCGAGGCGAAATAGAGCGCGAGCGCAGCGCCAAGGGTCAGCAAGCCGCCGCGCGGCGCGGTCAAGACATTTTGGACTTCGCTGGCGATCGGCTGCGCCACGGCTTTCGGCCAAACCGCGAAAATCAGCTTGGCCGCCTCCTTGGCAAGGTCCTCGGTCCCGAAAAAGCCCGCTATGGCGGTGACGAAAATGAGAAAGGGAAACATCGAGGTCAGCGCCGAAAGCGCGATGTGGCTGGCGATCGCCCAGCCGTCCTGCGCGTTAAACCGCCAATAGGCGTCAAGGAAAATGCTGAAAACCTTGCGCATATCCGCCCTGTCGGCGCCCCACAAGCCGAACGTCGCCGTGTCGGACGCCCTTGTTGGGTTATCGGGCCAAGCTGTCAATCGCGGAGGGCGCAAAGCGTCGCGCCCCGCAAGGACGGGACGCATTCAACGTTTTGGCGCGAGAAAGGTTGCAAGGAGGCGCCACGTGAGCCTCCTCAAGAGGGAGAGCCACGCCCTTTAAGCTGCCGACAATGCTTGTTCGGCCAAAAGAGGCCTGAGCCACGCGTCGGGCGTTAAGCTCATTGCTTCGTGCTGACGAGCGCGAACATTGCGCCTTGCGGATCGAGGCCCTGAACGACCCAGCTGCCGCCCGGGACCTGGTGCGGGCCGTTGATCACCTGGCCGCCGCCGGCCTTCACTTTTGCGATCGAATCGTTGATCCCGGCGACATTGAAATAATAATTCCAGCTTGGTCGCGGCGTCGACGACGGTTTGGTCATCATGCCGCCGATCGGAACGCCTCCGGCTGCAAACAACTGATAAACCCCCATCGGCCCCATATCGAGCGCGTCCGCCTTGGTCCAGCCGAACAATTTCGAATAGAAGGCGAAGGCGGATTGGAGATCTCCGGCATGAAGCTCACGCCAGCCCGCATGGCCGACCGCGTCCGGCGCGACCGGCGGAGGCGGCGTCGCCGGCGCCGGCGTGAAGAGCGCGAAACTCGCGCCATGCGGGTCGGCCGCGACCGCGAAACGGCCAATCCCTGGAATATCCAGCGGCTGAACATAGATCGAGCCGCCGGCCTCGGCTGCTTGTTGCGCGGAGGCGTCGACGTCGTCGACCGCGACATAGCCCATCCAGTGAGGCGGCGCGCCCGTGTCCTGCGCCGGCTTCGGTAGGTTCGTCATGCCGCCGACCCCGATTTCGCCGACGTTGAATATCGTGTAGGTCATATTTGGCATGTCGGCCTTGCGCGCATTCCAACCTATCACGCCGCGATAGAAGGCTTCCGCGGCGGAAGTATCCGTCGTCATCAACTCGTACCAAACGAATTTTCCGTGCGAATCGGACATGGGCGAGTCTCCAGTTGGAGTCGTGTCGAGCGTCGCCAGGGAGGTTCAATGCTTAGGCGCGCGAATATGGCGTGGGTGGACTTTGCGAGGCGGAAATACGCGGGTTACGAGGCGTATCAGGCCTGCGCGGCCGGCGTTGCTTCATATTCATCGTGGCGGCGGACAAAATCCATCGTTCTCGTCTCGTTTCGGCCCATGGGAGCGCGATCAAGGATCATTAGCGTGCCGATCAGCTCTTCCGGCCCGCGCGCATAGCTTGAATAGGTATGGAAAACATCGCCAGCGTCGTCCTTTGCGAAGGCGCTGAGGCCCGGCAATTCATCGTTGGCGTCTGCGGCTTTGATTTCGGCGAAATTATAGAAGACCGAGCCTTTGCCGAGTTCGTCCGGGCTGAATGAAACGCCATAGTCGAAGTTGAAATCGCTGCCGGCGGACGACACCCAGGGGAAACGCCAGCCCATGCGTCGCTTATAGGCTTCGATCTTGGCGAGCGGCGTCCGCGAAACGGCGATCAAGGTCACGTCGTGGTGTTCAAGATGCGGCAGCGCGCCGTCCAAATGGTCGGCAAGGAAAGAGCAACCGGGGCAGCCCGCCTGCCAATCTGGCCCAAACATGAAATGATAGACAAGGAGTTGGCCGCGGCCGGCGAAGAGTTCGGCCAAGTTCTTCTCGCCGGTTGGCGTCTCGAAGCGATAGGCCTTGTCGACCTTCACCCAAGGCAAGGCGAGGCGTTCAGCATTGATCGCGTCCCTGAGATGCGTCGCCTGCTTCTCCTTGAGAAGCAAGGCTTTGCGGGCTTCGAGCCATTCCTCGCGCGAAGCGACGCGGTGTTGCGACATGGCGTTCCTCCAGATAGATCGGTCAGGTCGAAAATGCGCCGACAGAGCGCGTCGCGATCAGCTTGCCGGCGGAGCCGACGGCAGACCGGCGTCGGGCGCGTCCGCCGGCGCCTTAGCCTTGCCCCGCCCGCGCTCATCGAGGCGCTGCATCACGACATAGAAAGAGGGCACGAACACGACGACAAGGCAGGTCGAGGCGATCATGCCGTAGAAGACCGCGATCCCGATCGATATGCGCGCCGAGGCGCCAGCGCCGGTGGCGAGGACGAGCGGCAAGACGCCGAGGATGAATGCGAAAGACGTCATGATGATCGGCCGAAAGCGCAACCGGGCCCCTTCGACCGCCGCATGGACGATATCCATGCCTTCAACCCGCCGCTGGCGGGCGTATTCGACGATGAGGATCGCGTTCTTGCTGCCGAGCGCGATCAGGAGAATGAGCCCGATCTGGGTGTAGAGATTGGTCGCCGCGACGCCGCTCTGGCTGGCGGCGACGTTCGTGGCGCCGAGATACGTCAGCCCGCCGACCGTCCCGAGCAGAGCCAGAGGCACGCCCAGGATCACCGCGAGCGGCAGTATCCAGCTCTCGTACTGGCCCGCCAGCACGAAATAGACGAGCAGCAGCGCGAAGCCGAAAACATAGTAGGTCTGATTGCCGACCTGCTTTTCCTGGAACGACATCGCCGTCCATTCATAGCCAGTACCGTTCGGCAAGGTGTCTTTGCCGATCTGGTCCATGACGTCGAGCGCTTGGCCGGAACTGAAGCCGGCCGCCGGGCTGCCGACGATCGTGGACGACGGATAGAGATTATAGAGGCTGATGAGCGGCGGGCCCTGGACTTCGGTGACGTCAACGACGGTGCCAATCTGCGTCATGGTTCCGTCGCCGGCCTTGACCTTGAGGTTGCGAATGTCGTCGGCCGTCGCGCGGTAGCGGGGCAGAGCCTGCGTGTAGATCTGGAAGACGTGTCCGAACTTGTTGAATTGCGCCACATAACCCGACCCGACATAACCCGACAGCGCGGCGAACACCTGCCCGACCGTAACGCCGATCCTCTCGGCCTTGATCCGGTCGACCTGGACGAAGAACTGCGGCGCGCCCGCCCGGAATGTCGTGGCGACCCGCTGAAGAGAGGATTGCGAGTTGGCGTTCTCCACGAGGGCGTTGGTCAGGCTCTGAAGCGCGGCGTAGTCGAAATTGCCGTTCTTGAGCTCGGCCTGCATGGTGAAGCCGCCGACGTTGCCGACGCCCTGGATCGGCGGCGGGGGGAGCGCGAACGTGATCGCTTGCGGCACGCCTTGCAAGGCGCCGTTAAGGCGCCCGGCGATCGTACGGACGTCCTGTCCTGGCTCTTTGAGGCGCACGTCCCAATCCTTGAGGACGACGAAGGCCACGCCCGCGTTGGCGAGGCTCGCCCGGTTGTCGAGAATGGATATGCCGCTGACGGTGACGACACGATCGACGCCCGGGATTGCGCCGGCGATTTTCGATATTTGTTGCATCACCGCGTCCGTGCGCTCCTTCGAGGCGCCGTCGGGCAGTTGCGCCGGGACGATCAGGTAGCCCTGGTCCTCAACGGGCAGGAACGCCGTCGGCACGCGGGTCAGTCCGTAGATCGCGACCCCGACGATTGCGAGCGCGAGGATGACCATCAGGCCGGCGCGGCGGGTCATCGCGCCGACGAGGCGGGCGTAGGCGCGCTCGACGCGGCCGTAGACCGCGTCGAAGCCGCGGCTAAAGAGGTTGCGCTGCCCCTCGGGCCTCGGCGGCCGGAGCCACAAAGCGGACTGCGTCGGCTTGAGCGTCAGGGCGTTGATGGCGCTGATGAAGGCGGTCGAAGCGATGACGAGCGCGAATTGCCGGTAGAGCTGCCCCGTGAATCCCGGCAGGAACGCGGCGGGAATGAAGACGGACATCAGGACCAGCGTGATGCCGAGGACCGGACCGGTGAGATCGTCCATCGCCCGCGCCGCGGCCTCGCGGCCGGGAATTCCTTGCTCGACATAGCGCGCGACGCCCTCGACAATAACGATCGCGTCGTCAACCACGATCCCGATCGCCAGCACGAGGGCGAATAGCGTCGGAAGATTGATGGAAAAGCCCAGGGCCGCCATGGCCGCGAACGCGCCGATCAGCGTGACCGGCACGGTGGTCGCGGGCACCAGCATCGCCCGCCAGTCCTGAAGGAAGACGAGGATGACGATCAGCACCAGAATGGCCGCCTCGATCAGCGTCCTATAGACCTCGAAAATTGCGGCCCGCACGAATTTCGTCGTGTCGTAGGGGATGACGTAGGCGAGTCCTTGCGGGAAGCTCGTCGCCAGTTCGTCCATCTTCGCCTTCACCTCGTTGGCGACGGCGATGGCGTTAGCCTCCGGCAGCAGGGAAATGGCGATCCCGGCGGCGGGGCGGCCGTCGAGATTGAACGACTCACTGTAGGTCTGGGCGCCGAGTTCGACTCGGCCAACGTCGCGAACCCGGGTGATCTGTCCGCCGTTCGCAGCATTGACCTTGACGATGATGTTCTCGAACTCGCTGGGATCGTCGAGGCGGCCTTTGAGGTTCAATGTATATTGAAAGTCCTGGCCTTTGGGAGCGGGCGGCCCGCCGACCTGCCCGGCGGTGACTTCTTGGCTCTGCTGCTGAATGACGCCGATGACGTCCTGCGGCGTCAGGCCTCGGGCCTGGAGCAGGTCCGGATTGAGCCAGACGCGCATGGCGTACTGCCCAGCGCCGAGCACGGTCACGTCGCCCACGCCGTCGAGGCGGCGAAGCTCGTCCTGTACGTTGATGACGGCGTAGTTCGACAGGAACAGGCTGTCGAAGCGGCTATCGGGCGAGACCAGCGCAACGAATTCGAGGATCGAGGTCGATTGTTTCTTGGTTGTCACGCCCTGGAGTTGCACTTCCGGCGGCAGCGAGGAAATGGCGGCGGAGACGCGGTTCTGGACGAGGATCTGCGCCTTGTCGGGATCCGTGCCGATCGCGAAGGTGACGGCCAGAGTGTAGGTGCCGTCGTCCGCGCTGGTCGACTGCATGTAGATCATGTTCTCGACGCCGTTGACGTTCTGCTCGATCGGCAGGGCGACGGAGTCGACGAGCGTCCGGGCGCTCGCGCCTGGATAGCGGGTCGTGACCTGGACGGTCGGCGGGACGACGTTGGGATATTGCGCGTTCGGCAGTTGAACGAGCGCCACGAGACCGATGAGCACGACCACCAATGCGATCACGTTGGAGAGGACCGGCCTCTCGATGAAGAAGCGCGAAATCGCGCCAGCGCGCCCCGCGGGCTCGCGCGCCGTTCCTCCGGGCGGATCGTTCTCCTGCGTCGTCATTTGGGCGCGGGGTCTTGGGCGCCGGGCTGGCCGGCGCCATCCGCGGTCAGCTTGGTCCGCTGGGGCTCGACCTTGGCGCCGGAAAAGGCGCGCTGAATCCCTTCAGTTACCACCCAATCGCCGGGGTCGAGTCCGGACTCGACGATCCGCAACTGCCCCTGCCGGTCGCCGGTCTTGATCATCTTGCGCTGAACGACATTATCCGGACCGACCACCAGCACGTAAGATCCTTCCTGGCTGGTCCCGATGGCTTCGTTCGACGTCAGGATCGCCTTATCCAGATGGCCGATCGGCGTACGAACGCGGACGAACAGGCCGGGCAGCAACGTTTGATCCTTGTTGTCGAACAACGCGCGCACGATCAGCGTGCCGGTCGACTGATCGACCTGCGGCGAGGCGTAATCCATATGTCCCTTGTGCGGATAGCCCTCCTCCGCCTGCACCCCGATTTCGACCGGAATATTCGAAAGATCGGTGGTCCGGAAGGGGAGGCCGGCCTTTGCGTTGCTCTCCTTGATCTGGAGCACCTGCGGCTCGCTCAAGTTGAAATACACGTACATCGGGTCGGTCTGTACGATGGTCGCGAGCTTGGTCGGGCCGGAGACGCCGACCAGCGCGCCGATGTCGACGAGATGGTTGGATACGACGCCGTCAAATGGCGCGGCCACTCTCGTGTAGCCGAGATTGATGTTAGCGAGATCGATTTGGGCCTTTGCGTTGAGGATAGAGCCGTTCGACTGATCGACATTGGACTTCCACTGCTGGACCGTGGCCTGGCTCGCGAAGTCCTGCCTGCCAAGCGTCGACTGTCGCTGATATTCGGCCTCGTTGTAGGCATGCTGCGCCTCGGCGGTGGCGAGCGACGCCTTCGCCTGGTCGAGTTGCGCCTGATAGACGTCGCGCTCGATGCCGAAGAGTTGCGTTCCCTTGGCGACCCAAGCGCCGTCCTTGTAGTCGATCGATTCCAGATAGCCTTGCACGCGCGCGAGGAGATCGACGGAGTTGAACGGCGAGGTGTTGCCGGTGAGCTCGACGTAGAGCGTGACCGGCTCCTGCAGCGGCTGGGCCACCACCACTTTCGGCGGCGGCGGCGGAACATAGGCGTTCTTGGCGTTGCAAGCCGCGAGCGCAAGCGCGCCCGCCGCGAAGAGGAGCCCCTTTGCAAGGCGATTCCTGAAATCGGTCGCGGAACAGGCTTCAATCATGCAGGCGCAGCTCTCTGCAAAAGCTGGGTGTTCTCCCGCGCGCCGTACCCGCTACGGCGGCGCGGCGGGAGCCGACGACGCCTTCTCGGCCCGCGCGTTCGAGCCCGGGCGCCGCGGCGCCCGGCTCGGCGCTGCGACAATGAAGAGAGATTCGGACTGCTTTGTGACGGGCGGTCGAAGCTCGGAGCCGCGCCGGCGCGCCCCGCTCGAGCCCCCGGCGGCGGCCGAGAGATGGGCGTCGGGACAGACAGACGCGTAAGGAATCCGTCGCACGCTACGCCCGCGCCGCTGACGGCCGCGGTCCTGAAAGACACGTTGCGTCCCCCGCCCAGGCGGTGCATGCTGCAGCGCAACATTCGGTTCTTTCCGTCTCGGAGGCGCCTCTGACCGTCACCGCCGAAATCGCCGCCGGCGTGAACGCCGAGTTCGTCGCCTTCGACGAAGCGAAAGCTGGCGAGGCTCTCGCGGCCATTGAAGCCCTGCTCGCCGAGGCGGTCGCCTCTGTCCACGCGAAGGTTAGTCAGGAGGGGCGGCTCAGCGCCGATCTTATCGAGCGCGAGCAGCGCGCGGCGCATGGTCTCGCCTGGCTTGCGACTTACGTCGAAGCTGCGCGCGAAATGATCGGCTACGCCCGCCGCCTGACCACCGAAGGACGATTCGGGCGGATCGAAGCCTTGCTCACGGCGATCGGGCTCGGCGAATTCCTGGCGCAAATCTTCGGCGGCATCCCGATGAGCCAGGGCGAGATCCTGCGCCCCGCCGATTTCGGCCTCGGCGAGGAGCAAGTCGCGGCGCGCCGCGGCGGCGCGGTCGCGGCGCTGATCGAGGCCGGCAATACGCCCGCCCATCGCTGCGCGCTCGCCAATCTCCTCGCCGCATCGACCGTCGCGACCTTGGGCGATCCGGGCCTCGATGACACGCTGGAGGCGATCCGCGCGGAGATGCGCCGCTTCGCCGAAGCCGAGGTCGTTCCGCACGCGCAAGACTGGCATCGCCGGAACGCCTATATCCCGCTCGAAGTGATCGCCGGCCTCGCCGAAATGGGCGTCTTCGGGCTCACGATCCCCGAGGCCTATGGCGGCATGGGCCTTGGCAAGGTCGCCATGTGCGTCGTCACCGAGGAATTGTCGCGCGGCTATATCGGCGTCGGCTCGCTCGGGACGCGATCGGAGATTGCCGCAGAACTCATCCTTTGCGGCGGCACGGAAGCGCAGAAACAGGACCTGCTGCCGAAAATCGCCGCTGGCGAAATCCTGACCACCGCCGTCTTCACCGAGCCGAACACCGGCTCCGATCTTGCGAGCCTCGCGACGCGCGCGATCCGCGACGGCGAGGTCTATCGCGTCCATGGCGCCAAGACCTGGATCACCCATCCGGTGCGGGCCGACCTGATGACGCTGCTCGTACGTACCAATCCGGCAGAAAAAGGCTATCGCGGCCTCTCGATGTTCCTAGCGCAAAAACCGCGCGGCGACGATTTGGATCCCTTCCCGGTCCAAGGCCTGTCTGGCGGCGAAATCGAGGTGCTCGGCTATCGCGGCATGAAGGAATTCGAAATCGCCTTCGACGGCTTCGAGGTTCCCGTTTCCGCCCTGCTCGGCGGCGAGGAGGGGCAAGGCTTCAAGCAGTTGATGGCGACCTTCGAATCGGCGCGCATCCAAACGGCGGCTCGCGCCGTCGGCGTCGCTCAATCGGCGATGGAGCTTGGCCTCAGCTACGCCAAAGAGCGCGTCCAATTCGGCAAGCCGCTGATCGCCTTTCCGCGGGTTGCCGACAAATTGGCGATGATGGCGGTCGAGATCCATATCGCCCGTCAGATTTGCTATTTCGCCGCGAGGGCCAAGGACGAAGGCCGGCGCTGCGATCTCGAAGCCGGCATGGCCAAGCTCATCGGCGCGCGCGTCGCCTGGGCCGCCGCCGACAATGCCCTACAGATCCATGGCGGCAACGGCTTTGCGCTCGAATATCCGATCTCCCGCGTCCTATGCGACGCGCGCATCCTCAATATTTTCGAGGGCGCCGCCGAAATTCAGGCGCAAGTCATCGCGAGGCGGTTGCTGGAGGGCGGGAATTGATTCCGCAAATGTTTTTCGGCGCGCGCCTTATCGTTGAGAGTTGGAGCAGCCATAAACGCGGCTTTAGGAGCGGCGCCGATCGTCGCCTTGACATCGGCCGCCGCCGCGGCGCTAGAGCATGCTGCTTTGAAATAGAACCACTTAAGTCGTTGCGAGCGAAGCGAAGCAATCCACTCATGGGGCTGAGCTCTAGGAATGGATTGCTTCGTCGCTGCGCTCCTCGCAATGACAGCGACTGATTCCGTTTAAACGCCCCGCGCTAGGTCATGTCGGACGCGCCATCCATCGCGCCGGCTTGGTTCGTCGAACTTAACTTCCCCAGAGAGACTCGCGCAGAAGCGAGCTGGCTCGATATCGCGCCGACCGGCGTCCCCAAGAATTCTCCAGCTTCCCTGTAAGACATACCCTCGACGTAAACCAGGAGTACGGCTTCGCGTTGCGCCTCCGGTAGCTGATCTACCGCGGTCAAAACCTGCCCGCCAGAAATATCTCCACGGTTCTCGGCGCCGCTGAACTGAACCTTTCCGGACTTCGCGTTTCCTTGAACCTCGATAGTTCGGCGAGCGCGAATCTCGTTGAGCCAGATTGAACGAAGAATCGCGAATAACCAGCGGTCGAGCTTGGCGCCAGACTTAAATTCATAGGCTCGCTCAAGAGCGCGCAAGCACGTGGCCTGAACGAGATCTTCGGCGATATCGCGGGACTTAGACAAGACGAAGCCATAGCGCCATAGGCGCGCAAGGCGCTCCGACAGACCCGCCGTCATCTCGTCACGACTCGCCATGTAAGCGCGGCCCGATTGCTGAAATGTAGCTGCCGCAAACTGCGCGTAAGGGGCGTGCGGTCTCCTGTCGGGAATAACGCGCACAAATCACGCAGGCTCAAATGACTAATGAGTCAATTTGTGACAGAAAAGTCAGTCTCCGTAATCTTGGACTTGTGCTACGAACGTCGTCGGACAAGTTGGCGATGAAATGGCGACAGGAACTCACCGCAGCATCCTTGTTGTCGAGGATGACCCCGAGACGGCGGCGCAGATCGCGGATTTTCTCGGCGCCTGCGGCTACAGGATCGACCTTGCCGTCACCGGCGATGAAGGACTTAGGCTTGGTCGATCCGACGAATACGTTGTCATGACAATTGATCGGATGCTTCCCGGCATTGACGGAATCTCGATTATTCGACGTCTACGCGAAGCCGGGATTTTCACGCCGGCTCTCATCATCAGCGCGCTCGGAGAGGTCGATGAGCGCGTTCGTGGTCTGCGCGCCGGCGGCGACGACTACCTTGTCAAGCCGTTCGCCTTCTCCGAGCTGCTGGCGCGCGTCGAGGCGCTCGCCCGCCGTAGCGCAACCGTCGTCAAGGAAACATTGTTGCGCGTCGGAGACCTGGAATTGGACCTCGTGACACGGACGGCAAACCGTGGCGGCAGACGCATCAAGTTGTTGCCGCGAGAATTCCAAGTCCTTGAATATCTGGTCCGAAATCAAGGCCATGTCGTGCCGCGCGCTATGTTGTTGCAACAGGTCTGGGATTTGCATTTCGATCCGACGACAAACATCATTGACGTTTATGTCGGGCGCGTTCGCCGCAAGGTCGACGGCGAGGAGACCTATCCGCTCATTCACACCATTCGCGGCGTCGGATTTTGTCTCCGTGCTCCTCGCTAAGACCTTACGCTCATCGACGTTCAAATTGGCGCTGATAAGCATCGGGGTCTTTGGCGCGATCGTGTTCGCGCTTTTCGGCTACGTCTACTGGTCGACGACCGCATTCGTGCTCAGTCGATCCGATAGCGCCGTCGAAGAAGAGCGGACCAGCCTGAGAACCGCCTATGACGCCGACGGGCGCGCCGGCCTGATCCGAGCGATCGAACAACGCGCCGCCGAGGCGCGGGGATTCTATCTGCTTGCGGATGCTTCGTTTAATCGGGTCGCCGGCAACCTCAAGGAATGGCCCGAGGGCTTGAGGAGCGCGGAGGGATCGGCGGAGTTCAGATTGGAGGCGCCGCATTCGAATGCGAGCGGAAGAGGGCCATTGCTGCGAGCCAGGTGGGAGACGCTGCCAGCCGGATTTCACATGTTGGTGAGCAAGGACATCGATGACTTGGGGCGGTTCGCGGACAAGATTTACGACGCGTTCGGGTTCGCCATCTTGTTCATCATTGCTCTCGCAGCCGCCGCGAGCGTCGGCGTCACGCGGCGAACGGTGGGCAGAATCGAATCCATCAATGCGACCAGTCGCGCAATTATGGAAAGCGGCCTTGGCAGGCGGATAACGCTGCGCGGAACCCAGGACGAATGGGATTACCTCGCGCAGAACCTCAACTCGATGCTTGACCGCATCGAATCGCTCATGGGCGAAGTAAAGCAGGTGAGCGATAACGTCGCGCATGACCTCCGAACTCCGCTGACCCGGATGCGCGGGCGGCTCGAAAAAGCCAGTCTCATGGAACGAGATTCCGAGCGCGATCAGTCGTTGGTCAACGACACAATAGCGGACCTTGACGACGTTTTACGTATGTTTTCATCGTTGACGCGCATCTCGCAGATCGAAACGGCGAACCTGACCGCGACTTTTCGCGCGGTGAACCTCGTCGAAATCGCAACCCAGGTCGCAGAGCTCTTTGACGCAGCCGCAGAAGAGAGGGGCGGGCGCGTCGAGGTGGAGGGCGATCAGCCGGTGTTCGTCGCTGGCGATCGTGATCTCTTGTTCGATGCGCTGTCCAATCTCGTGGACAACGCCATCAAGCACGGCATTGACGGCGGCCGTGTGGCTGTCTGCGTCGGTCAGAAAGAAGGGAGCGCTGTCGTGACGGTTTCGGATGAGGGGCCCGGGATTCCTTCCGGCGAGACTGAGCGCGTGTTCAAACGCTTCTACCGGTTGGAGCGCAGTCGACGCACGCCAGGCAACGGGTTGGGCCTCAGCCTCGTTGCGGCGGTCGCCCGCCTTCACGGCGCTCGTATCTCCTTGTCCGACAACGCGCCCGGACTCAGGATGGAACTGCATTTTCCATCGACGCCGCGAATGGCGCAAACGTCGCCGCTCTGAAAACCATGGCGCCGCGTCCCAAGAAGCTCTGAGGAATTTCTTGCGCCGTCTGTCGCAGAATTTTCTCAACCGGGCTTATAGTCGCGCGTCGCCTCGGGGTCGTCGCTCGAAGCCGGGATTTGGGCGAGCTCCTCCCACAGCGCGTCGGGGATCGGAAAACGCGCCCAGTCGAGCGTCTCCGTGACCCGTTCCGGCTTGCTTACGCCGCAGACCGTCGACGTGACCCGCGGGTCGCGCATGGAAAACTGGAGGGCGGCCGCGCCCGGCGGCGCGCCGTGACGAGCGCAGATCGCCTCGATGCGGCGTATCGGATGCATTACGGCCTCGGACGCCTCCTGATAGACGTAGCGGGCGTACGAGCTCGATCCCTTGGCCAAGACCCCGCCGGCATAGGGCGCGGCGTTGAGGACGGCGACGCCTCTTGACTTGGCCAGATCCAGCATCTCTTCGGCGTTGCGATTGACGAGCGTGAAGCGGTTGTGCGTGATCAGCGCGTCGAAATCCCAGTCGCGCAGGAGCGACATCATCATCGGCGTCGGGCCGGCGGCGAGACCGACCGCCTTGGCCAATCCCTCCTCCTTGATCCGGAAGAGTTCTCCCAAGGCGCCGTCGCGGCTGGTCGCCTCGGCGAGCGAACTGGCGTGCTCCGGATCGTGCAGGTGAAGCAGGTCTATTTTTTTGAGCCCCAGCGCCTTCAGGCTCTGCTCCAGCGACCGGCGCGCTCGCGCGGCGTCGAACGCGTTGCTTTCAAGATCGCGGTCAAGCTTGGTGGAGATGACAAAGCCCGGCGGCAGGCCGCGCTCGCGAATGACGGCGCCGATCCGCTCCTCGCTGCGACCCATCCCATAGAGGCGCGATGTATCGAGGAAATTGACCGGCCCCTCGAAAATTGAGCGCACCGTGGCTTCGGCGCGGTCGGCTTCAACATTGTAGCCGTAAGTGTCGGGCATGCCGCCTAACGCCGACGTCCCGAAGCAGATCGGCGTGACCATCAGGTCCGTTCGGCCCAGGCGGACCTTGTTCATCATGCCCTCCCCCATCGCAGCGCTCCAAGCTCGCTCTTGCCGGCGAAGAAAGCGCCGCGCGCGTCATTTCGTTCCCGCCTTTGCCGCCGTTCGCAGCGCCTCGATCGCGCGGCCATATGCCGCGACATGCCCGCCGCTGAAAATCGCAGAGCCTGCGACAAAGACATTGGCGCCCGCCGCGGCGACCGCCTTGGCGTTGGCGGCGGCCACGCCGCCGTCGACCTCAAGCTCGATGGCCTTGTCGCCGATCATCGCGCGAACGCGCTTGATCTTGTCGATCATCGCCGGAATGAAGTCCTGGCCGCCGAAGCCGGGATTGACCGTCATCACGAGGACAAGGTCCACGCGGTCGAGCACATAGGCGATGGCGCTTTCCGGCGTCGCGGGATTGAGCGCGACGCCGGCCTTTTTGCCGAGCGAATGAACGAGGTGCAACGAACGGTCGAGATGCGGTCCCGCCTCGACATGGATGGTGATGCGATCCGCGCCGGCCTTGGCGAAATCCGCAATGTAGGGATCGGCCGGGGCGATCATCAGATGGACGTCGAGCGGCTTTTTCGTATGCGGGCGAATGGCCTTGACCGCGTGCGGGCCGAAGGTGATGTTCGGAACGAAATGTCCGTCCATCACATCGACATGGACCCAATCGCAGCCGGCCTCGTCGATCGCGCGTATTTCTTCGCCCAATCGGCCAAAATCCGCAGCGAGGATCGACGGCGCGATCTTGACGTCCCTAATCATATCCGCTGCCTTTATGTCCGCGCTAATTGTCGCCTGTCCTGGTCTAGATAAATGTGAGGCGCGCGACACGTCCTCATTGATTGCCTGGCGAGCATTTTGCGCGAGATAACTTCGAACTCAAGGACAACCGCGTAGCGGTCGCCGCCGGAGGCGGTGCGCCTACGGCGCATCCTTGACTTCGAAGTTATCTCGCGCACTCGCTCCGCCATGCAAACAATGAGAAAATCCGCCCTCCGTCCGCGTCCCACCAGTAGTAAGTCTTTCACGCATGCGTCGCCCGCGCCATGACCGAGCGGAGCGTCGCGCAGGCGCGATCGATCTCGGCCTCTTTCAGCGTCGGATGAGCGAGGAAGCAGAGACTCTCCTCGCCGAGCGCCGTGGCGACCGGCAGTCGCTGCTTGGGGCCGAGCCCCGCGTCGGCAAAGGCCTTCTCCAGATAAATCTCCGAGCAGCCGCCCATGTAACAAGGCGCGCCTTCCGCCTCGATCGCCGAGACGATCCGATCGCGCGTCCAGCCGTCGATGAGCGCGCCCGGTCGGACGAAGACATAGGCGCGGTAGGCCGCATGCTCGAAATCGCCGCCGGGCGTGGGCGCGCGAAGGGCCTGGATCTGTCCCGCCGCGCTCCAGATTTTTTTCGCGTTGTCGATTCTGGCGCGACGCCATTCCGGCAAGCGGCGGAGCTGTATCCGGCCGATCGCCGCCTGCATCTCTGTCATGCGATAGTTGCTGCCGAAAGATTCGTGCAGCCAGCGAAAGCCGGGCGGGTGATCGCGCTCATGGACGGCGCGCCACGATTTGCCGTGATCCTTGAACGCCCAGATCGCCTCGAACCAGTCGCGGCGATCGGTCGTGATCATGCCGCCTTCGCCGCCGGTCGAGATGATCTTGTCCTGACAGAACGACCAACAACCGATATGGCCGATCACGCCGACCGAACGGCCCTTGTACCTTGCGCCATGGGCCTGCGCGCAGTCCTCGATCACATAAAGGCTCCGCGCCTCGGCAAGCGCCATGATCGGGTCCATGTCGCAAGGCCAGCCGGCGAGATGAACGCAGATCACCGCCTTGGTGCGGCGTGTCAGAACCGCGGCAATCGTCTCGGCGGTGATGTTCTGCGAGTCGGCGTCGACATCGGCGACGACCGGCGTCGCCCCGCAGGCGATCACGCAGGACGACGCGGTTGCGATAAAGGTCCGGGCCGGAACCACGACCTCATCGCCGGGCTTAAGGCCCAGGGCTCTGAGCGCGACTTCGAGCGCGAGCGTGCCATTGGCCAGCGCGACCGCATGGCCGGCGCCGCACCAGGCCGCGAACTCCTCTTCGAAAGCTTTGCCCTCCGAACCGGTCCAATAATTGACGCGACCGGAACGCAGCACCTGCGCGACGGCGTCGCTCTCCTCTTCGGAGAAGCTCGGCCAGGGAGAGAAGGCGCCATTCAACATTATCGACCTTTGCCTTGCGCTTGCTGCGCGGGCCGCGCGGGCACGCCATGCGCAGTGACGCCATCCGCGATATCCCTAACCACCGCCGCCCCCGCGCCAATCGTCGCGCCGGCGCCGATCGTGACGCCTTGACGAACGGAAGCGCCAATTCCAACCCAGGCGCCGCGGCCGACCTTGACATCGCCGCCGAGCCGAACGCCAGGACAAATATGCGCGCCAGCGCCAATCACGCAATCGTGGTCGACGCTCGCCGCCGTGTTGACGATGACGCCGTCGTCGAGGCGGGCGCCGATATTGACGATAGCGCCGGCGACGACGAGGCAAGCCGCGCCGAGCGTCGCGCCGGGACTGACGACGGCGGCGGGATGGACAATCGTCGGCAGAGCGAATTTCGCGGCGCGAAGCCGCTCGATCCAAGCGAGGCGCGTCTTGGCCTCGCCGATCGCCACAAAGGCCTCCGCCGATTGACGCTCGGCGCGCAACAGATCTTCGCCGCCGCCAATCACCGGCCAGCGCGCGCATGTTTGGAGCGCCGGCCATCGATCGTCATAAAAAGCGATCTCTGACCAGCGTCCTTGGGCTGCGGCGCAATCGGCGACGACTTTGCCGTGACCGCCGGCGCCGAGAATGAGAAGCCGCGCGTTCACGATCGTCTGCTCTTACCGGCGGAGCCGACGAATTTCGGCATTGTCGCCGCGCCGTCATGGGCGATCCCCTCGCGCTTGAGAATTTTGGCGACACTAAGAAAAAGTATCTTCAGATCAAGAAGAAAAGAACGATGATCGACGTACCATACGTCGAGGCGAAACCGCTCGTCCCAGGACAAAGCGTTCCGCCCGTTGACCTGCGCCCAGCCGGTAATGCCGGGCTTGACCTCGTGACGGCGCGCCTGTTCCGAGCTGTAGAGCGGCACATATTCCATGAGCAAAGGGCGAGGCCCGATGAGGCTCATGTCGCCAACGAGGACGTTCCACAATTCGGGAAGTTCGTCGAGACTGGTCGAGCGGAGCCATTGGCCGAAAGGCGGCAGGCGCTGAGCGTCGTCGAGCAGCGCCCCAGTGGAGTCGCGCCCGTCGGTCATTGAGCGAAATTTCCGCATCCGAAATGGCGCGCCATGCAGGCCCGGCCGCGTCTGAACGAAAAGAACCGGCGATCCCAGCTTGACGCGCACCAGCAAAGCGATGATCGCCAGGAAGGGCGCGCCGAGCGTCAGAACCAATGCAGAGACGGCGATATCAAAAATCCGTTTCACGTCCCTCGCGCTCGCTCGATCGCCGCCGCCGCGGGCGCGGCCGCCTTGGACGGCAGGCGATAGGCTGAATTGGGCCGATCCGCAAGTCACCAAAGCCGTCGTCGGTGCTTCGAGATTAACCGAGATTCAGGCTGGATTTTCTACAGCTTCGGCCGTAAGCCTCCCCGCCCGACGCGGTTTCGCTGGGCGGCGCGCGGTTAAGGATGATCAATGACCTACGCGGGCAACGAAGTTTTCGCTCACCGGGGCTGGCGCCAGCGGCTCCCGCCTTTGCGTGTGGTCTGAATGGCGTCACAAGCGTTGCGCGTCGCGATTATCCGTCCCTATGCGAGCTTGCCGTCGGAACCGGGCTCCAACGACCGCTACGTGAATCTCTGTGAGAAGCTCATCGCGCTTGGCGCTGCGCCGGAATTCTATTGCTCGGATTTCGTCCATAATGCGAAACAGCGTCGCTCCGACGCCGCGCTGGCTGAGAACGGACAACGCCTGCCCTATCTGCGTCAGATTCGCTCGACC